>NZ_CALHFB010000039.1:0-480233 GCF_938029165.1 uncultured Anaerofustis sp. | reverse complement strand
ACACATTGTCCAAATGCGTCCGCATTGAAGAACTTTTAATCAACTAAATAGCAATTGATTTATAGGAGATATTATGAATCCAAAAGCTTTAAAATCACTTGAATACTACAAGATCATCGACCAACTGACAGAGAAGGCTTCTTCCCAGATGGGAAAAGACCTGTGCAGGCACCTCCTGCCCTCTGAAGATGTTTACGAAATCCGTCATATGCAGACCCAGACCAGAGACGCCCTCACACGCCTTTTCCAGAAAGGAAACATCTCCTTTGGAAGCGTAAAAGACGTGCGCGGCTCACTGAAACGTCTGGAAATCGGAAGTTCCCTTGGAATTTCCGAACTCCTTGCCATTGCCGGACTTCTGGAAAATACCAACCGTGTCAAAGCCTACTCCCGAAATGAGCGCGGAGATGCAAGAGAAGACTCTCTGGACGGCATGTTTGAGAGTTTGGAGCCATTGACTCCCCTCTCAGCCGAAATCCGCCGCTGCATCATTTCCCAGGACGAAATCAGTGACGACGCCAGTGCCGGTCTGATGCATGTACGCCGCAGCATGAAAGTTGCCAATGACCGCATCCACACCCAGCTGGCCTCTCTGGTAAACGGCAGCGCCCGCAATTACCTTCAGGACTCCGTTATCACCATGCGAAACGGCCGCTACTGTATCCCGGTAAAAGCCGAATACAAAGGTCAGGTTCCAGGTATGATCCACGACCAGTCTTCCACCGGCTCCACTTTATTCATTGAGCCTCTGGCGATTGTCAAACTAAACAACGACATCCGCGAGCTGGAGCTTCAAGAACAGAAAGAGATTGAGGCAGTTCTCGCTACCTTAAGTGAACAGACCGCCCAGAATGTGGACGCCATTCGCGCAGACCTTGACATTATGATCCAGCTGGATTTCATTTTTGCCAGAGCAGGACTTGCACTGGATATGAATGCCACAGAACCCATTTTCAATACAGAGAAACGCATTCACCTGAAACAGGCACGCCACCCGCTCATTCCCAGGAAAAAAGCCGTTCCCATTGACATCCGTCTTGGAGAAGACTTCGACCTCCTTGTTGTAACCGGACCAAATACTGGTGGTAAAACCGTTTCCCTTAAGACAGTTGGACTTCTGACCCTGATGGGACAGGCGGGACTTCACATTCCAGCCCTGGACCGCTCCGAGCTTTCTGTTTTCCGTGAGGTTTACGCAGATATCGGGGACGAGCAGAGCATCGAGCAGTCTCTCAGTACCTTTTCCTCACATATGACCAACGTAGTGTCTTTCCTGAAAAAAGCAGATCAGGACTCTCTGGTGCTTTTTGATGAGCTTGGCGCTGGTACCGACCCGACAGAAGGAGCGGCACTTGCCATCTCCATTTTGTCCTTCCTGCATGAACAAGGCATCCGCACTATGGCAACCACCCATTACAGTGAACTGAAAGTTTACGCCCTGTCCACTGACGGCGTTGAAAATGCCTGCTGTGAGTTTAATGTGGAAACCCTGCGTCCTACTTACCGCCTGCTCATCGGTGTTCCTGGAAAGAGTAATGCCTTTGCGATTTCTTCCAAACTTGGACTTCCGGACTTTATCATTGAGCGCGCCAAAGATCAGATCAGCCAGAAGGACGAGTCCTTCGAGGATGTACTTACCTCCCTGGAAAACAGCCGCGTGATCATCGAAAACGAGCGCCAGGAAGCAGAGCGTTACAAAACCCAGATTGCTTCCTTGAAACAGGAGTTAGAGTCCAAGCAGGAGAAGCTGGACGAACGTAAAGAGCGGATCTTGCGCGAAGCCAACGAAGAAGCCCGTAAGATTCTTGCAGATGCTAAGGAATACGCAGATCAGACCATGAAAATGTTCCACAAATTCCAGAAAGATCACGTGGACACTGCTGCCATTGAAAAAGAACGCCAGAATCTTAGAAACCGCATGAACAAAGCCGAAAAGGGCATGTCCATGAACACCACCGTAAAGAAACCGAAAAAAGAGCTGAAGCCTAAGGATCTTTCCCTTGGAGATACCGTTCAGGTACTGAGCATGAATCTGAAAGGAACTGTCAGCAGTCATCCCGATTCCAAAGGCTTTCTTTTTGTACAGATGGGTATCATCCGTTCCAAGGTTCATATTTCTGACCTGGAGCTTGTTGACGAACCAGTTATCAACACTCCTGGACTTTCCAGAACAGGAGCAGGCAAGATCCGCATGTCCAAGTCTACCAGTGTTTCCACTGAAATTAATCTTCTTGGAAAAACTGTAGATGAGGCTGTGGCAGAACTGGATAAATATCTGGATGACGCTTATCTGGCACACTTAAAGAGCGTGCGTATCGTACATGGTAAAGGTACCGGTGCCCTTCGAAAAGGAGTACACAATTATCTCCGCCGCCAGAAGCATGTGGCTGATTTCCACCTGGCTGAATTTGGCGAAGGAGATGCTGGTGTTACCATTGTAGAATTTAAGAAATAACTATATTTTATAAGGAGAAACTATGGTTGCTAAACAGAAAATCCTCATTGTCGATGATGACAACAATATTGCAGAGCTGATTTCTCTGTATCTTACCAAAGAATGTTTCGAAACAAAAATTGTAAACGATGGCGAGCTGGCTTTAAAAGAATTTCAGACTTTTCGCCCGAACCTGATTCTTCTGGATCTGATGCTTCCAGGTATTGACGGCTATCAGGTCTGCCGTGAGATCCGCCACACCTCAGACGTGCCGATCATTATGCTTTCCGCAAAAGGAGAAACCTTTGACAAGGTACTTGGCCTGGAGCTTGGCGCCGACGACTACATTATCAAGCCTTTTGATTCAAAAGAACTGGTTGCCCGTGTCCGTGCAGTTCTACGCCGTTTCCAGCCCAAACAGGCTGCAGTTGTAAGCGATGAGAAATGTGCCACTTATCCGGATCTTATTGTCAACCTTACCAACTATTCCGTTACTTATATGGGAAAACAGGTAGACATGCCGCCTAAGGAGCTGGAGCTTCTCTATTTCCTTGCTTCCTCACCCAATCAGGTATTCACCAGAGAGCAGCTACTGGACCACATCTGGGGCTACGAATATATTGGCGATACCAGAACTGTAGACGTTCACATTAAACGTCTGCGCGAAAAAATCAAAGATCATCCGAACTGGTCTATTTCTACAGTCTGGGGAATCGGATACAAGTTTGAGGTAAAAAGCGAATGAGAAAAACGGTTCACAGCAAACTGATCTGCAGTTATATTTTCATTGGAATTGTAGGCTTCCTTTTCGCTACAGCAGGTGGCTCTCATTTCGTGGAAACCTATCTGGAAGAAGAAGTTGGCGCAAGGCTGTATGACAGTGCTGTACGATTTGCTTCTGATGCTGTCACTGTACAGCAGATTGCAGACAATGATAGCAAAGGACTGGAAAAGATTATGGATATTCTGGCTTCCGGAGAGGAAGCCGGGATACTGATCCTGGATAAAAATTTCCATGTGATCGTGCAGTCCTCAAATCTGGAATATAACGTCAGTTCTGCGAAATCCACTGCCGATTCTGAAGTTCAGACTTCAGAAACAGATAAAATCCCAGAGAATGGAACATCCTCTGAAAAATTCTCTGCTGCAAACACAATTTCCATCCCCTATTCTGATCTGGACTTCTGGCTTAATACCCAATATCAGATCAGTAATTTTTATGGCTATTTTTCCAGTCCCCATCTTAATGTGATGATATCGGTGGAAAATTCCGGTGTAACAGAAGGCTATGTTACCTACCATTATGACATGCAGCAGCTTTATCAGAAACGAAGCGGTCTTCTTGGAATTCTTCAGATGGTTTTTTTTGCCGTGTATGCCTTGTGCGGACTGCTCCTTCTCTGCTATCAGAAATGGATCCATACTCCAATGCAGCAGATCATCAAGGGGGCTTCCGAATATGCCAACGGAGATCTGAGTTATCGCATTCCAGTGAAATCCGAGGACGAAATGGGCTATCTTGCCAAAACTCTGAACTACATGGCAGACAGGATCAACCAGAACGGAGAATACCAGCGCACCTTTATTGCCAATGTTTCCCACGATTTCCGCTCTCCTCTGACTTCCATCAAAGGATATGTGGAGGCAATTCTGGATGGCACCATCCCCCCGGAATTGCAGGACAAATATTTAAATATCATTTCCCATGAAGCTGACCGTCTGGAAAAACTGACGCGGAGCCTTCTGGTGCTGAATGATCTGGATGAACGGAAACGGATGATGAATATCCGCAAATTTGATATTAATGATGTGATCAAAAATACTGCCAATACGTTTGAGGTAATCTGTTCCAAAAAGAATATTGACCTGGAACTGCTGCTTTCCGGAAGAGAGCTGTTCGTAGAGGCAGATATGGAACAGATCCAGCAGGTACTGTACAATTTATTGGACAATGCAATCAAATTCAGTAATGACAATTCCTCGATCAACATTGAAACATCCGTAAAAAATGATAAGGTTTTCGTTTCTGTGAAGGATCACGGAGTAGGAATCCCCAAGGACAGCCTGTCCAAGGTGTGGGACAGATTTTACAAGACAGATACCTCCCGCGGAAAAGACCGGAAAGGTACAGGACTTGGGCTTTCTATTGTGAAAGAGATCATCAAAGCTCATAATCAGAATATTAATGTGATCAGCACGGAAGGTGTTGGAACAGAATTCATTTTTACTTTAAAGAAAGCAAAATAAATTATTCAGCAATTCTTTTTATAAAAAACGAAGACCTGGAGCGTGTTTGAAAAAATCTCCAGGTCTTTTACTATTTCCAGTCATACTTGCGCAGATGCCCCTCCAGTTTCAGATGGGCAAAGTCATGCTGACGAAAGGCTTCATAAAGAATAATGGCAACCGAATTACTCAGATTCAGAGATCTTGTTTCTCCCAGCATGGGAATCCTTACGCAGGTCTCCTGATTGTCACGGAGAATCTCCTCCGGGATTCCGGCACTCTCCTTGCCAAACATGATAAAGCAGTCGTCCTCATACTTCACATCCGCATAAGTCTGAGGTGCTTTCGTAGTCGCATAATAAATCTTCGCTCCAGGATTTCTCTCCAGAAAATCTTCATAATCCAGATAAGTAGTTACATCCAGATCTTTCCAGTAGTCCATTCCGGCACGTTTCAGTGCTTTCTCACTTAATGAAAATCCCAACGGCTCGATCAGATGGAGCCTGGTTCCTGTAGCCACACAGGTACGTCCTATATTTCCTGTGTTCGCCGGAATCTCCGGCTCATGAAGTACAATGTTTAATGTTCCCATAGTTTTTATACTCTCCTGTAATTACAGCAGTTTTATTTCGATTTTAAGGCAATATCTTATATATCTCGTCTTTAGCCGGCCGCTCCAGATACCTGCCATTCCCATTGTAGTAAAGCATTCTGTCATTTCCAGCATTCGTCTGTCCAATCACGGCTGCCATCATGCCCATTCTGCGAAGCTCCTGCACCAATGCTTCTCCTGCCGGAATACCGATCAGAACAGCCCCTTCCGAATTCAGCTTATAAGGATTAATGTCAAAGATTTCACAAATTTCAATTGTCTCCTGGCGTATGGGTACCTTGGAAAAATTCATTTCCAGTCCCACCTGGGAAGCCTCTGCCATCTTCCACAGAGCACTCAGAAAACCGCCCTCGCCCATTGCGTAAAAAGCGGTAGCGCCAGCTTCTTTTACATTTATCTCATCCGCTATCCCGTAAAGGGTTCTCAGATTCTCTGCCTCCCGCAAAAAACCTTCTGAAAAATGCTCTCTTAAAATCTCATGCTTTTCCCTTGCAATCTGCGCTGTGCCGTAAAGAGCAATGGCTCCAGCCACCACCAGTTCGTTTCCAGGCGTAAGAAGCCCGCTGATTTCAGCCTGCAGTGCTTCCATAGCCGCTTTTCCAAGCCTCATTTTCTCTTTTCCCTACAGAAGAAGAGAGATGACAGTAGGAACTACCATTGCCAGAACAAGAATAACAGCAATGATCGCAGTTACAAGTTTTCTTTTCTTTGGATCAAACATTCCCATAATTTTTTAACCTCTCATAACCATCCGGCACTTTACAGACTACAAATATACGCCATGTCAATACGGCCAGCCGAACAGTTACACCCTTTCTTTATTATATCTGAATTTCCTTCACTGCCGCATTATGAAGCAGTGGATCCCGGTTTTCATAGTCAAACAGCAATATTTTTCCATCCCGGAACACCTCAATATGTGCTGTCCTTGGCACCTTTTCCTGGCGCCTGTACTCCCAGACTGCTTTCTCATAGGGCTTCTGGTCGTACTCAAAGGATGGATGGCTTTTCAGGTTTTCGCGAAGATACAGGTCGTAGATCATGCTGTCTGCCACCTTTTCCCAGGTCGCAGTTTCCATTCCTCTGCAATCTTCCGCAGCTTTTCCCGCAGGATTCTCCACCTCAGGATCCTGATTTCCAGATTTTCCTGCGGATTGTTCTTCCAGTTCTTCCTTCACAAACTCCAGCAGGATCTCATATCTACGCATTCTGGAATGGGAAATCTCTGAATAACCTTTTTTCTCATAAAACTGTCCCAGCTTCTCATACAATGTGAAAGCATCCTCAAACAAAGGCTCCACACAGGCGATGGTATTCTGAAACTGTCCACTATTATAGTACAGTTCCACCATACTTTCCACCATTTTCAGCTTCAAAATGTCTTCATATGGCAGCCACCTGGTTCCCAGTACTTCATATGGCTCCAGTTCTTTATGCACAATACCATATTCTTCTGTCATCTCTTTCATATGAGAGCCCTTCAGAACCTTCAGAAATCCAAGCTGAAGCTGCTGGGGACGAAGTGCATAAACATCATTGAAGGACCGGTGAAAGCTGTCATAATCCTCATAAGGAAGACCAGCGATCAGATCCAGATGCTGGTGAATATTCTTAAAACTATGGATGCGGTTTACAATCCCTGCCAGCTTCGGAAAATCCATAGTCCTGTGGATAGCACGAATAGTGTCCGGATTTGTGGACTGTACACCGATTTCCAGCTGGATCAGCCCCGGACGCATGGTGCTCATCAGTTCCAGTTCATTTTCCCTCAACAGATCTGCGGAAATCTCAAAGTGGAAATTGGTAATTCCATTATCATGATCTTTTATGTACTGCCAGATGGTCATTGCATGATCGTGCTTACAATTAAAGGTTCTGTCCACAAATTTCACCTGTGGCACTTTATGATCCAGGAAAAACTGAAGTTCTTTCTTTACCAGTTCCAGGTCGCGAAAACGCAGTTTCTTGTCCACAGATGACAGACAATAGCTACATGAAAAAGGACAGCCCCGGCTGCTCTCATAATAAATAATACGATTTTCAAAATCCTTCAGATCTTCGTAAGCAAAAGGTACCCTGCTTAAATCCATGATCTGCCGCCATCCGTTATTCTGAATTGTACCGTCCGGTTTACAGTACACAAGTCCGGTGGTTTTCTCCAGAGAAGGACTTCCATTCATATAGTGCTTCACCAGTTCCAGGAAGGTCTCCTCTCCTTCTCCAACCATTACACCATCAAATGCCGGGTTCTTTTTCAGAAATTCCTCTGCATCATACGATACCTCCGGGCCTCCCGCCCAGAAAGGAACATCCGGCAGGATCTTTCTCAGATCCTGCATCAGTTCCCGCACAAAAGTAATATTCCAGATATAGCAGGATATGCAGATCACATCCGGATGACATCTGTAAATATCCTTCAGAATGTCATCCTTCTGCTGATTGATGGTGTATTCCCGAAGTACAACATTACTGTCATATTCTTTTGCGCAGGCTTTCAGGTTAAAGACAGCCAGATTGGAATGTATATATTTTGCATTACATGCTGCAAGTAATATCTTCATCGTTCTTACTCGTCCAGAAGTTTCTTTAACTCTTCTTTATCCGTAAGACCAACCAGACGGTGTGCTTCTGCTCCGTTCTTGAAAATGATCAGGGTAGGAATGCTCATAACCCGGAACTGCTGTGCAAGCTCCATGTTCTGATCCACATCAAGCTTTCCTACTGCATAACCTTCCTCTCCCAGTTCCTCCACGATTGGCCCCTGACGCATGCATGGTCCGCACCAGGTTGCCCAGAAATCAAGAAGAAACGGTTTCTCGGATTTTAATACTTCCTCTTCAAAATTCTGTGTTGTGATTACTTTTGCCATAATTGATCCATCCTTTCTATCGGTCTATTCTTCTCTCTGATTTCATGCCGAAATTCTACTTTTTTTGTCTGTTTCTCACATACTGGTTTGCACTGAGTCCTGCCTGGGCACCATCGTAAACTGCCTTTGCCACCTGCAAAAGACCGCCGGTACAGTCACCTGCTGCAAAAAGCCCCGGAATGGTGCTCTCCATCTTTTCGTTTACCTTGATGTTGCCTTTCTCAGTAAGTGCCGCGCCCATCTGTCTTGCCATCTCTGCACTTCCTGCAGTTCCAAGAGCTACAAAAACGCCGTCTGCCGGGACAAATGTCTCCGTGGAATCCCTTACCGGACTCTCCGGGTTATGGAGCTCTGAAGCTTCCATTTCAGCTTCCTTTCCTTCTGGCAAAAGCTGAAAGTTCTTCTCTCCGTCAGTATCTGATTTTGCATCCGTCTCAGACTGAGAGATCAGACGCAGTCCGGACACCTTCTCGTCTCCCTCTACAGACTGAATTTTCATTGTATTCACCGCAAAAGAAGATTTCCTGGAAAACTCCGGTTCTTTTCCATCTGTGTAAATGGTAACAGAACCAGCCATAGGTGCCAGTTCTTCTGCCTCATGAAGAGCGAAGTCGCTGTTTCCAAGCACTGCAACATCCTTTCCCCTGTAGAAAAATGCATCACACACAGCACAGTAGCTGACACCTCTTCCCTCAAATTCCTTAATCCCCGGAATTGCAGGAGCCTTTCGTTTGCTTCCTGTGGCAAGGATCACACTGATGGTGTCAAAATCACCTGCTGTTGTCTTTACTGTAAAAGTATCAAACCCGCCAATCCCCAGCACCTGTGCCTCCAGGATCCGCACGCCTAATGCTTTCGCCTGTGCAAGTCCTGTCTCAAATAATTCTTTCCCGGAAACAGGATGTTCCATACCATAATAATTCTCTATTTTTTCTGCTTTTTCCAAAGCACCAATGCCGTTATTGATCACCAGTGGATCCATATTTGCCCGGGCAGCATACAAAGCTGCGGAAATTCCTGCCGGTCCGGCACCGATAATGATTATTTTTTCCATATACTTCAGAATCACCTGCCTTTCTCATGATTCCAATCTTTCCCATATATTGTTATTTTTCTTACAATTTCACGGTTCAGTATCTTCACAGTTATACCCTTCCCGGAATAGTACCTGTTAAATAGTTACCTGACAATATACTTTCCATAAAAGAAATTCAGACTTTTCATTTTTCGTCGGTTCTTTTTTCGTCTATAGCCTTCTCTGCATAAGCCAGTCCCCAGAATATCACAGCTGGCATACACGCCATCAACGGAAACGCATAACGCAGAAGACCGTTTACCGGAGAAGCTATACAGATTGCCACATTCAGCGCCGGGGCAGCCAATACCAGGATTCCTTTCCATCGCTTCCTGTAGATCAGATATCCAAGGAGCAGAATCACGATCCATGTGTAGGTTCCCGCATTGCAGATCTGCGCAAGACCTGGAATCTGACTCCACAGATCGGCATAACGTTTCAACTGATTCCTTGTCTCTGCGGAAAAGATCTGATGATAATCTGACTCTTCAATCAGCGGCTCATTTACTGTATAGAAGCGGTAGGAGCTCTGCGCGGTGCAATTATGAAATGGGTAATAATATCCATAGCTGTTATGAAGTGTGGCTTCTATATACACCCCCGGATGCCTCAGAAACATGCTGAACCAGGCATTAAAGTAGCGTTTCAGCTTCGCCATGGTAATATGTCCGCCGCGATAAGTTGCCTTTACCGGATCAGACAGTTCCGGATTATACAAATCCGCAATCTCATCATACTTCATCACCCCGTCAATTGCTTTAGCTTCTTCCTTTGTCACATCATCCGGATATTCCTTCAGATATCTGGCTGTCTGCTGCATTGGAATTGAGAAAAATACTCTGGATGGGAAATTACCAATGTATAGTCTCGGTGCCACTTCTTTCTGAAGCCCCATGTAGCCCACTGTCACAAGGATCACCATTCCAACTGCATACAGTCTGCGTTTTTTTCCAAGGAAAAAGAATAACAGGATAAATGCAGGAAGCACCATGTAAAGTCCATTATTTCTGGTAATGCACATGCCAAAGCCAACCAGAAACAGCACTGTCAGCTGCTGTCTTAAAGACTGACCACTTTTTTCCCGAAGGGTGGGAATGCAGCATTCCACATAGATTACCATGAAAAGGGAAAACAGAGCGCTGAAACTTCCATCCTTAATGATCGTCTGGGAATAAGCTCCAAATACAGGCACAAGACTGAAAAATGCAATACAGCAGATATTGAACCATCTTGGTGCTCCCCATGATTTCAGTTTATAACAAACAGTGGCATAACATACCGCATAAATCAGTGCCAGCACGCCAACCACCATGAAAATGCCCCAGTTATCACTGATCACATTTCCAATTGTCATCAAGGCTCCCATTATAAGGCTTAATTCCCATGGATGCTTGTTTGTAAATCTCTGATTTCCGGCAAACATATTCAGCTGCCGGAAGCCATCATAGGGAACACTTCCTGGCCAGAAGATCAGGATATAGGGAAGCCATCCTGCCAAAATCAGCAAAAATGCTACCAGAAGGTAGTGTTTTTCCATAAATTCCGGAAATTTCTTTATATTCCTGCTGTGCAGAAAAGGATGCTTCTCTCCATATGCATATAAAAGACTGATCACTATATCAAACAGAAAAAAGAATCCTGCCCATGTAAGCAATGCAATCAGAATCTGATTTCTCCCAGCTGTAAAGAAGGACCAGTTTCCCTGCACGGAAAAGGACATTCCGATCAGCATAAAAACAGAAAACATGGCGGCGATCAGATGCGTGATCCATTTACAGCTTCTGCAAAAATTCCTCCAGCATTTCATGTACAATGCAATGATCGCAATGAGAACCACCAGTTTGTCGATTCCGATTCCTGTCATCTCTTTCTTGCATAAAGAAAGAAATGTTTCTCCCGGATTATCTGCCGAACCAGCATACAAGCCCGTCATGGAAAGAGCAAACACTGTTAAAATGACAGCAATAACCGGCAAAGTATATTTTTTTAATTTTTTTTATAAAAAAATAATGAAAAGAAGCTTAAAATAGTTATGAAATATAGGCTTTTTCTTTATAACGAAAGGCTTGTTTTATTTTTTTTAGTTTCTTTTGGAAAATAATGAAAAGTGCTTGAAAAATTTTCAGCAATGCTTATAATAAAGAGAAGAAACAAATAGAACAAAAGGAGAGAAGAAAAATGGTAAAATTATCACCTTCAATATTCGGAGCTGATTTTGGAAGACTTAATGAACAAATCAAGGCAGTTGAAGACTGCAATGTAGAAATGTTACATATCGACGTAATGGATGGGAATTATGTTCCTAACATCGCTTTTGGTCCTGACCAAATTGCTATGCTAAGACCTCATACAGACTTATTCTTTGATGTACATATGATGGTTACGGAACCTGACAGATACATCGAAAGAATTGTTAAAGCGGGAGCACAGATGATAACTGTACATGCCGAAGCTACTACACATTTACACAGAAGTTTAATGCTTATTAAATCATTCGGTGTTAAATGCGGTGTTGTTTTAAACCCAGCAACTCCACCAGATGTACTTAAATATGTACTTGACGATATAGATATGGTTCTTGTTATGACCGTTAACCCTGGTGGCGGCGGCGGTTCTTTCAACCCAACTATGATTGAAAAAGTCAGAGAAATAAAAGAAATGATCGGCGACAGAGATATCGATATCCAAGTTGACGGAGGCGTAAATTCCGATAACGTTAAGTCACTTGTTGACGCTGGTGCTAACGTAATCGTAGCAGGTTCTTTTGCTTTTACGGGAGATGTTGCTAAAAACTTAGACGATTTAAGAAAAGCTGCAGATGCATAAATCGATGCATCAAGTTGTATTTATTTATAATATAAAAGGAGAAAAGAAATAAAATGAAAGCTGCAAGATTATATGGAAAACAAGATTTAAGACTTGAAGAAGTTCCAATGCCTGAAGTTAAACCGGGTGAAGTATTAATTAAAGTTAAAGCTGTTGGTATTTGTGGATCCGACCTTTCAAGATATACTAAATTAGGACCTAAATTCCCTGACAGAGGTCCATTGGTATGGGGACATGAATTCAGTGGTGAAGTTACTGAAGTCGGAGAAGGCGTAACAAGCTATAAAGCAGGCGATCATGTAACAGCATGTCCTGCACTTCCTTGTTTTGAATGTGAATACTGTAAAAAAGGCGAATATGCAAGATGTATGACTCTTGAAGTTATCGGAGCTGTAAGAGACGGTGCTTTTGCTGAGTATATCGCACTTCCTGAAAGAAACTTAGTTCCGCTACCAAAGAATGTTAGTTTTGAACAAGCTGCTTTAATCGAACCAACATGTGTATGTTTCCATGGTTTATATAAACTTAACATGCAACCCGGAGATGATGTAGCGGTTATGGGATGTGGTCCTATCGGTTTACTAGCTATTCAGTCTGCAAAAGTATTCGGAGCTAAAAGAATAATTGCCATCGATATCATGGAAGAAAAACTTGAATGGGCTAAAGCCTGCGGAGCAACTGATGTAGTTCTTTCAAAGATAGATGATTACGATTCAGCAAGAAACGGCGTACTTGAAGTAACAAACGGAAGAGGCGTTGATGTTGTTATCGAATCAGGCGGTACACCTGTAACATCAGCTCAAGTATTGGGACTTGGATGTAAAGGTGCAAAAGTATTATACTTAGGTATCCCTTACGGTGATATCACTATTCCAAGAGAATACTTTGAAAAGATCGGAAGAAGCGAACTTACAATATATGGCGCTTGGAATGCTATCCAACAAGGTTTCCCTGGAAAACCATGGACAAGCGTAGTTGCTTTCCTTGAAAAAGGTATGTTAGACTTCTCTCCAATAATCACTCATAGATATCCTTTAGACGATATCGAAGAAGTATTTAAAGCAAACTATGAAAGAAAAACATTATTTGGTAAGATCTTATTCTTCCCAGAAGGAGTAGAAAAATAATGGAAGGTCAATTTAAAACAATTGCGATCGGTTCCGATCATGCTGCAATAGAAGAAAGAAAATTACTTATTAAAGAATTGGAATCTTGGGGAATCAAGGTTATCGACAAAGGCCCTGACAAGCCAGTGCCTCCAGTACAATTTTCTCAAATCGCAGAAGCCGTTGCATTAGATGTTGTTAATGATGAAAAAGGCGAAACAGGCGGTATCTTAATGTGCGGTAACGGCGTTGGTATGTCTGTAGCTGCCAATAAAGTTCCGGGCGCAAGAGCTGCTGTTTGTAATGAATTATTTACAGCTAAATTTGCTAAGAGCGATACTAAATTAAACATCCTTACAATGGGTGCAAGAGTTATTGCTCCAAGATTAATGGCTGAAATTGCCAAAGTTTGGATTGAAACTGAATATTCAAAAGAACCAAGATTTACTGAAAGACTTGGCGTTATGGCTGAAATGGAAGCTAAATACAGAACTAAATAAATAATTAAAATAAATCGAAATCCTTCAGAAATCAGTCTTTTCTTTGGGATTTCGTTTTTGTATTGACCTAAATATTAAATAATTGTATAATAAGACATGGTTAAAATTTAAGAAAGGATTTACTTATATGGACAAAATAGCAGCTTCAATAATGTGCGGTAATGCGCTGGAATACGGTGATGAACTGGATGCACTTAAAGAAGCCGGAGTAGATATGATCCACTTCGACGTAATGGACGGTGAATTTGTAAATAATATCGGTATGGGACTTTATATGCTTGAAGGTATGAAGAAACACAGCGATATGATTTTTGATGTACATTTAATGGTCGTAGAACCTGATGTGTATTACGAAAGAATTGCTGATGCGGGTGCAGAATATATATGTATTCATGCAGAAGCGGTAAAGCATTTGCATAGAAGTATTTTAAGAATAAAAAAAGCGGGTGCAAAAGCAGGTGTTGTTTTAAACCCTTCAACTAATTTAAATGTTTTAAAGGAAGTAATCAAAGAAATTGACTTAGTATGTTTGATGACTGTTAATCCCGGAGGTTCAGGCGAAAAATTTATACAAAATCAATATAAGAAAATTGCTGATTTAAAAGAGATGAAGGAAAAATATAATCCTGATTTACTTATAGAGGTTGACGGTAATATCGGACCGGAAACTATCCCCGGATGTGCTAAAGCCGGTGCAGACGTATATGTTTGCGGAACGAGTGCGATTTTTAAAGGTGACAGGAACCTATATAAACCTTTAACAAAAGAAATGAAAGATATTATACATAAAGCAGTAGGGGAGGACAAATAAGATGAATGATTTAAAAGTATCAGCTTCGATTATGTGCGGGAACCCTATGAAATTCGGCTGGGAGTTAGATAAGCTTGAAAAAGCAGGAGCCGATTTAATCCATTTTGATATGATGGACGGGCATTATGTGGAAAATATTGCAATGGGTATCTATATGCTTGAGCAGATGAAAAAAAGAACTTCAATACCTTTCGATGTTCATTTGGCTATGTTCAATCCCGAAAAACACATTGAAAAAATTGCAAGCATATTAGATGAAAATGATTGTATTCATGTTCATCCTGAAAGTACCATTCATATCCATAGAGTTTTAAGAGATATAAAGAGAATGGGCGTTAAAGCAGGTGTTGCTATAAACCCTGCAACCAACGAAGACTGTTTGGAATATCTCATTGATGATATAGATATGGTTTTAGCTATGACTGTTTCTCCGGGGTTTGCCGGTCAAAAGTTTATTAAACAAACTCTAGGCAAGATAGAAAATATCAGAAAAATGGCTGATGAAAGAAATCCAAAGTTAATGATAGCCGTAGACGGTAATATAAATGCAGAAACTATTCCGGGATGTGTAAAAGCCGGAGCAGATGTATTAGTGGCAGGAACATCATCAATCTTTAAAGGTGATGATGCTGATTATAAAGAGCTTATTCAAAAAATGAAAGACTCTGTAAAATAAATGAAAGAGGTAAACTTAAATGAGTGAAATGATGAGAGGCTTATGCCTAAATGAAGACAGACAACTTGAACTTAGAGAATTCCCAATTCCGGAACCTCAAAGAGGATATGTTAGAGTTAAAGTAAAAAGAGGCGGTATTTGTGCCACAGATTTAGCATATTGGAAATTTGGTTCAGATAGATTGGGTGAACTACCTGTAATCATCGGACATGAAGGCTGTGGTGTCGTAGATAAACTAGGTGAAGATGCTGAAGGCGTAAAAGTTGGCGACAGAGTAGTTGTAATGACTACATATAAAGTTTGCGGTAAATGTAAAAACTGTGCAGTAGGTAATACAAATGTATGTATTGAAAGACTTGGTATCGGTTCTAAAAAGAATGGATGTTTTGCTGAATACGTAGAAGTACCTGCAACAAGCTGTATCAAAATGCCTGATAACATGAGCTTTGAAGAAGGCGCGTTGATCGAAGTATTAGCTTGCGGTATCCATGCTGTTAGAGAAACAACTACTACTCACGCTGACGAAATTGTTGTTGTTTCAGGTCCTGGACCAATTGGTACACTTGCTGCTTTAGCTGCAAAAGCAAATAATTCTACAGTTATATTAACAGGTATCAATCAAGATAAACATAGACTGGAAGTAGCTAAGACATTAGGTATTGATTACTGTGTAAATCAACAGGAAGAAGATTTGAAAGCATTGGTTATGAAGTTGACAGACGGTTATGGTGCTGATGTTTGTGTTGAAGCTGCAGGTGCATATCCATCACTAAATACATGTCTTGATATTGTAAAGAAAACCGGTACAATCTCTCAAATGGGTGTATTCCATGGTCCATCTCCTGATTACTTAGATTTAGGTAGAATTCAAGAAAAAGAAATCAGAATTCAAGGTACACTTTCTCAAAAACCAACTGCTTGGAGAAGAGCTGTTGATTTAGTTGCTGCTGGCAAAATCAATATTAAACCATTAGTATCTGATGTTATGAAACTTGAAGACTGGGAAGAAGCTTTCAATAAAGCTGCTAACGTAACAGGATTTAAAGTACTATTCGATCCTGAAATGAAATAGTTTATATTAAACTAAATATTTTATTCAAGATAAGGTGGTTTTTTAACCACCTTATTTTTAAAAATATAAGAAAATAATAGAGAAAAGCCTAAGCAAATATACCATGTTACATATGTAATGATAAAAATAAAAAAATTACATAAGTAATTGACAACTTAAATATTATGTTATATAATACGTGGTAGATAAAATTTTGTTATTTAGGAGAGTGAAATAAACATGGCTAAAAAAAATGTAGTTATTACAGGCGGAGCCAAAGGTATTGGTAAAGCTATTTGTGAAAAATTTGCTAAAGAAGGATATGACATTATAATCGTAGATTTTGATGAAGCTGGTATGCTTGAAACTAAAAAGGAATTAGAAGCAAACGGAACAGTTGCTCATGCAGTTAAATGTGATATAGCTAATCTTGATAATGTTAAAGAAGTTGCTAAATTAGTTGAAAAAGAATATGGTTATTTAACTACTTTAGTTAACAACGCTGCTATTGCGCCGGGCGGAGATCCAAAAGAAATCAGCTTAGATCCTGCTGTTTTTGCAAGAACTATGAATATCAACGTAAACGGACCTTACAATATGATAATTTCTTTAATCGACTTATTACTCAAAGCTAAAGATAAAGATCAAGTTCCGTCAGTAGTTAATGTTGCTTCAACAGCTGCATTCTCAGGCGGCGGCGGAAGTGTAGCTTACGCAGCAAGTAAAGGTGCTGTAGTTTCTATGACAAGAAGTATAGCTAGATTCTTTGGCGATACAGGTTTAAGAATTAATGCTGTAGCTCCTACTTTAATCATGACACCACTTATGGCTGAAAGATTTAAAGACGATCCTCAGGGACTTGAAGACAGAAAGAAGACTGTTCCATTAGGAAGATTTATGGATGTTACAGAAGTTGCTGATATTGTTTATTTCTTGAATACACCATCATTTATTCACGGCGAAGTTGTTATTGCTGACGGCGGTAGGAGTTTAAGCGTTTAGTATGAGTGAAGAAAATAAAACATTGACTGAAGAGAAAGTTGATGTTACTGAAGAAGACAATCTTCTCAGTGAAGACACAATAGAGACAGTAGAAGAAGAAAAGGAATTCCATCTTGACCCTACAAGCGGGGAAGATAGAAGAAAAATACTTGCAAGTTATAAAAAAAGTCTAAGAAAAAGAGCTTTTGCTCCTTTGATAGGAGGAAATGTAGGAATTAATCCTATTGATTTGATGCGAGAGGAAGAAGCTCAGAAAGCTAATAACGAAACTCTTGATATTTATGACTTGACAGAAAAAAGGATATCTGAAATGGAAAAGAAAGTTTCTCAGGCTACCTTTATGGCAAGACTTGCGTTTGGTGTTGCCGTTTTCGCTCTTTTGATGCTGTTATTCTTATTGAGTGTTACTAAAATAATCTAAAAGAAGCTTAATTATAAGCTTCTTTTTTTATTTATTAAAATTTAATTAGAACTTTACTTTAACTTTAGTAATAAATTATAATAGACGTAATATATATTTACTATAGCTTTAATTAAGCAATTTAAGCCTATATAAAGGTTGACAAATTTTAGTTAAAGTATTATACTTAATTAGTAACAAAGTTTCATTTGTGTGTAAATGTAACAGTTACGAAATTTAAATTAATGAGATTTTAATAATCCATTGTGATAATTGACAATTTCATACTTAAAAACGGTTAGAATATTTTTTGCATGCTTACAACTTCAACCGGGGGTGATTAGAGATGAAAACAATCTTAGTAGCCTGTGGAACAGCTATAGCTACATCTACAGTAGTTGCTAAAAAAGTTGAGAGACTTTGCGAACAAAACAATATTGAAGTAAAGACTGTTCAGTGTAAAGCTGCAGACGCTGCTTCAAGAGCAAATGAAATATTACCAGATTTGGTAATTGGTACATGCGATTTACCTGGCAACTTCCCTTGCGAGACACTCAATGGAAGAGCATTTTTAACAGGTATAAAGCTTAAAGAATGTATCGATGAATTATTAGAAGTATTAAAAAATTAACTTCATTAGGTATTATACGAATTTTAAAAGTAAGCAAAAAAAATATTTAACATAGAAAACAAACAATTTTAATTTTAAAGGAGAAAAACAATGCAAGCTGTAACAAGTGTATTTAGTTATATTATAGACATGGGCGCATCAGTTATGATGCCAATCATCTTCACAATCTTAGGCCTAGTTATGGGTTCTAAATTCGGTGAAGCTTTAAGAGCTGGTATGACTTTCGGTGTTGGTTTCATTGGTCTTAATGCTGTTATCAGTATTATGTCAACAACAATCACACCAGTTGCACAAGCACTAGTTGATAACCTTGGTTTCAAACTTACATCTATTGATATAGGTTGGGCTGCCGGTTCTGCTATCGCTTGGTCAACAGAAGCCGTACCTTTCGTATTCCTTGCAGTAATCATTACAAATATTATAATGATCGCTTTAGGATGGACAAAAACAATGGACGTTGATATCTGGAATTACTGGCACGTATTATTCTCAGCATCAGCTATCCTACTTGTATGTAAAGGAACAGCTTTAGCATGGGTATTCGCTATAGGTCAAGCAGTAGTAATGATGGGTATAATCTTCGTTATCGCTGACTGGACACAAGCTGACTGTGTTGAAGTATTCGGTCTAGAAGGTATCTCTCTTCCACATATCCAATCAATGTGTAACTGTATCGTAACATATCCATTGGATAAAGTTATCGGAATGATTCCTGGACTAAAAGACATTCACTGGACAAGTGAAGGTATCGTTGAAAAACTTGGTTTACTAGGTGAACCAATTATGATGGGATTCATCATCGGTGGATTCTTATCAGCTTTATCTCAATTCACAGCTCCAGAAGTAAATGTAGGAACTGCAATCCAACAAATTCTAATCGTTGGTATGAATATCGCTGCTGTATTAGTATTAATCCCAAGAATGATTTCATTACTTATGGAAGGCTTAATGCCAATCTCTGAACAAACTCAAGTATTCCTTGAAAAGAGATTCCCAGGTAGAGAATTATACATTGGTCTTGATGCTGCCGTAGCTACAGGTCATCCATTTGTTATTTCATTAGGTCTATTAGCTATTCCTATTATCTTAGTATTAGCTATCGTACTTCCTTGGAATACAGTATTACCATTAGCTGACTTAGCTGCACTTCCATTCTACGTAATCTGTGCTGTATTACCTAACAAAGGTAACTTATTTAGAGGTTTAATTGAAACAATTATTATGTGTATCATTTACTTAACATTCTCTACATATGCAGCTACAGTTATGACAAGCTTAGCAGGCGCTGCTAACTTACAAGTTCCTGAAGGTGCTGCTCAAATCACAAACATCGCTCTTGGTGCTCAATGGATTACATGGTTCCCATTCATGTTAGCTAAAATGGTTTGTCTATAAAATATAATTTTATAGTATTACATTTATAACATTAAGAACTTAAAGTAAATTTTATTAAAATCTGATCACACCCAAGAACCCTTACAATCGTAAGGGTTCTTTTTTTATATCTTAAAGATTTTTATATGATATGAAAACATTTGCAAGATAATACGTTATATGTTAAAATATTTTTAACACAATAAATCAATGCTGGTAAATAGTTTTTAATGTGATTAGATTGGAGGTTATTAGATATCTATTTAGAGTATTTCACAAATTCAGCGGCTTCATTAGGTATTATGAGTTTACCGGTATTGAATGTGAGCGAATTTTATATTAAAGGAGAAAAACAATGCAAGTCGTAACAAATATATTTAGTTATATAATCGATATGGGTGCTTCGGTTATGATGCCAATCATATTTACAATTTTGGGGCTGGTTATGGGCGCAAAATTTGGCGAGGCTTTAAGAGCAGGTATGACGTTTGGTGTTGGGTTTATTGGGCTAAATGCTGTAATCAACATTATGTCAACGACAATAACTCCGGTTGCCCAAGCACTGGTTGATAATTTGGGATTTAAATTAACTGCGATAGATGTAGGCTGGCCTGCCGGTTCTGCTATTGCATGGTCAACAGAAGCCGTACCATTTGTATTTTTAGCTGTTATAATTACAAATATTATAATGATTGCTCTTGGATGGACAAAAACAATGGACGTTGATATTTGGAATTACTGGCACGTATTATTCTCAGCATCGGCAATATTGTTAGTATGCAAAGGAACAGCTTTAGCATGGGTATTTGCTATAGGGCAAGCGGTATTGATGATGGCAATTATATTTATAGTAGCCGATTGGACACAAGCTGACTGTGTTGAAGTATTCGGTCTAGAAGGCATCTCTCTTCCTCATATCCAATCAATGTGTAACTGTATTATCACTTATCCGTTAGATAAACTCTTAGGAATGATCCCGGGTATAAAAGACATTCATTGGACAAGTGAAGGTATCGTTGAAAAATTGGGTCTCTTGGGAGAACCTATAATGATGGGATTTATCATCGGTGGATTCTTATCAGCTTTATCTCAATTCACGGCTCCTGAAGTAAATGTAGGTACCGCAATACAGCAAATTTTGATCGTTGGTATGAATATTGCTGCTGTACTCGTTCTTATACCTAGAATGGTTGCTCTTCTTATGGAAGGTTTAATGCCTATTTCCGAAATGACACAGGCATTCCTAGAAAAAAGGTTCCCTGGAAGAGAATTGTACATAGGTCTTGATGCTGCCGTAGCTACAGGTCATCCATTTGTTATTTCATTAGGTCTACTCGCTATTCCTATTATCTTAGTTGAAGCTGTTTTGTTACCATGGAATACAGCTTTACCATTAGCTGACTTAGCAGCACTTCCATTCTTCGTAATCTGTGCTGTATTACCTAACAAAGGTAACTTATTTAGAGGATTGATTGAAGTAATAATTATGTGTGTAGTATATTTGACTTTTGCTACATATGCTGCTGAAGTTATGACAGGTTTGGCTAGTTCAGCAAACTTAACAATTCCTGAAGGAGCTGCTCAGCTAACTTGTATGGCAATGGGTGCACAGTGGATTACATGGTTCCCATTCATGTTAGCTAAAATGGTTTGTCTATAAATGATTATTTTATAGCAGTATTACATTAAAAGTTTATAGTTAATTTTATTAAAATCTAATCACAATAGCTCCCTTTTTAAGGGAGCTTATTTTTGTTATAGATAATATAGGTGCACTTATGGATAATTAAAATATTGCAATTTATAATCGTTTATGGTATATTATTTAAGTATTAAATATGCGCCCTTAGCTCAGCTGGATAGAGCGTTTGACTACGGATCAAAAGGTCGGGGGTTCGAATCTTCCAGGGCGCGCCATTTTGTAACATTAACACCTTTATGGGTGTTTTTATTTTTAGAATTAAAATAGAAATAAGTCATAATTTGACAAAATACCAATAGTAGTATAATATAAGTAAATAGAAACTATATGTAGTAATATATATTTTGGAGAGAAGATGAAGAAAAAAATTATTTCAATTGTTTTAACAATAATTTGTTTAATGACTTTTTTATATTCGCCTATAACAGTAAGTGCTAAGAAGTCTACACAGCAAAAACTAAATGAAACACAAGAAGAAATTAAAAATAAAAATTCTGATTTAGAAAGTACTTCAAATGAAGCCGATAAGCTTTCGAAAGAAATCGAAAGTTTTGACAATAAGATTTCTAAATTAAATCAGGATATAGAGGATCAAGAAGTTAAGCGAACAAAAGTAGAAAAAGCTCTTGCAAAATCTAAAGAAGAATTAAAAAAAGCAAAAAAAGAAAAAGAAAAATATAAAAAAGTCTTTGATGAAAGAATGAAAGTAATGTATATGTATGGGGATACAGGATATTTGGATATCATTTTTTCTTCTGAAGGTATTTCCGACTTATTAAATAATATATCCAATTATAAAGACCTTGTTACTTATGACCAAAATATAATCAGTGAGCTTCAAAAAGCCGAAAATAAAATATCATCAGAAACTGCAAAAATTTCTTCTAATAAAAAAGAACTTGATGGTTTGATTGCAAAACTTAAAACAAATAAAGAAGATTTGGATGTATTGAAGGCTGCAAAGGACCGTCAGCTAACTGATACAAATGAAGATTTGAGAGGTGTTAAGGAACAGCTTGATATCTTGCAGAAGGAAGCTGATGAGCTAAATGATAAGTTATACGAAGAAAACATGAAGAAGCATGGTAATTATTCTAAAGGAGATCCGGGTACTTACGGAAGGGGCAGAAAGGCTATCCTAAATGTTGCAAGAGCTCAGATAGGAAATTACGGCGGACAGAAGTTTTGGAGCTGGTATGGTTTTAACTATAGAGTATCATGGTGTGCCTGTTTTGTTTCCTGGTGTGCTAACCAAGCCGGTTATTTAAGATCCGGTACGATACCTAAATTTTCCTATGTAGATAATGGTGCAAATTGGTTTAAATCCAGAGGTCGCTGGCAGGGGAGAAATTATACTCCGAGAGGAGGGGATATTATTTTCTTTGACTGGGATGGGAATGGTGTAGGAAATCACGTAGGTATTGTTGAGAGTGTAAGCGGAGGTGTTGTAAATACAATAGAAGGAAACAGTTCCGATGCCTGCAGGAGAAGATCATATTCTATAGGTTCTTGGAATATAATGGGATATGGTGTTCCCAATTATTAAAAATATTTAATTATATAAAGAAATAAAAAAACTCTGCTAATAGCAGAGTTTTTGTTTTTTAATTAATTATTTTAATTTGCTGATAGCATCAAAAAGCTTTTTCGCTCCCATTTGTGGGTAATTAAGAGCAAGTCCGTCTATTACAGGAATATCTGTATCAGGAACTTTTACGCCTACTTTTACAATTGCTGTAGGATTTTCTGCTGCAATTAATTCTTCAATATTATCTGTAATTACATTACATTTTACAACTTCAATATCCTTGCCACAGTTTTTTTGAATTAATTCTTCAAATTTTACAAATTTAGCATCTTTCATACTTGCTGCTACAATAATCTTCATATTTACTCTCCTTGCGTTTTTATCCTTTAATATTATAATTTATATTTCATTTAATTTCAAGTGTTCTAATGTAAAATTAATATAAGTTGACCTTGGATGAAGACGGATTAAGAGTTTTTAGTCCTCCGTCAATATAAAGTACCTGACCTGTCATGTAATCCGACAAATCAGTTGCTAAAAATTCAATTACTTTTGCACAGTCTTCCGTAGTTCCAAGTCTGCCCATTGGAACCTTTTCTTTAAGTTCTTTGAATTGTTCTTCAAAATGTGCATCCCATTTAACAGTGTGTATATAGCCCGGTGCAACTGCATTTACATTTACTCCGTAAGGTGCAAGTTCAAGCGCAAACATTCTTGTTAGAGCATCTACTCCGGCTTTTCCCGCAGAGTAATGTGCCTGAGTGATAAATAATGGAACAGAGCCTCCTACAGATGATATATTTATTATTTTACCGCTTTTTTGAGCTTTCATTTGCTTTCCTGCGTATTTGCAGAAAATAAAAGCAGATAAAAGATTTATATGTAGTGCATGTACAAACTTGTCAGTATCCATTTCGGTTGCAAGTGCAGGACCGGCTCCTCCGGTTCCGCCTACATTGTTTATAAGAATATCTATATGTCCGAATTCTTTTATAACTTCATCTACAACCATTTTACCGAACTCGTCATCTGTTGCATCGCCTTCAAATGCCATTGACTTTCTTCCGAGCACTTCGATTTCTTCTTTGACTGTAGGTGCCAAAACGTCTTCTTCTTTAAATTTAGACGCTTTTATGTCTAAATCCGTTATAACTACATCTGCTCCAAGTTTAGCAAGTCTTAAAGCGTATTCTCTTCCTATTCCTCTTGCTGCTCCTGTTATTAGGGCAACCTTTCCTAAAAGTTTCTCTTCCATTTTTTCTCCTTTATATAGTTATCTTATTGTTCTTCCACCGTCAACGTGGATTTTTTGACCTGTTACATAACTTGACATATCACTGGCAAAGAATAGAACTGCCTGAGCGGTTTCTTTTGGATCTCCGAATCGCCTTAGAGGAATTTCCTGTGTTACTCTTTTTCTTTTTTCTTCGCTGAAGTATTCATTTACCATATTGGTTTCAGTAGGACCCGGAGCTACTATATTACATCTTATTCCATGTTCGCCATGGTTTTGTGCAACGGAACGCATCAATAATTCAATTGCAGCTTTGCTCATCGCATAAACGCCGTTCCCGCTGCTTGGCTGAGCAACCGCAGATGAGGAAATACTAACGATGCTTCCTCCTGTTTTTTGTTTTTCCATTTGTTCCAGAACTAAAGTTGTCATATAGTAAGTTCCGTCGACATTGATCGTCATTAGTCTATGATATTCTTCATTTGTAATATCAAGGATTGTGTCTCTGGTAAGTCCCATTCCCGAATTATTAATAAGTATATCTACATGACCAAATTCTTTTACTGTTGTTTGAACCAGATTTTTACAATCATCATAATTTGATATGTCAGCTTTGACCGTTATGGCTTTAGAACCCATTTTTTCAATTTCTTCTTTAACTTCATTGGCTTGTTTCTCACTTGAGCGGTAATTAAGTACGACGCTTGCGTGATTTTTACCAAAAAGTTTTGCAACTTCTTTTCCTATGCCGGTTCCTGCACCGGTTATGATTGCAACTTTTCCTGTTAACATTTTACTCTCCTTTATGACTATTAAAGATTTAAGATTTGATATAAATCTTTACATTTGTAACATACTATTATAAAAGCAATAATATGTAATGACTTTTATATATTCTATCATACTTAATATTAACATGTCAATAAACATAATTACCTTTATAAAATTTTTTAAATGGTAATAACCTTTATATCATAATATTCTAAGATTTATAATATTTTAAATAAAAAAACATAACTAAGATTAAAAGAAAAAGAGTGGATAATTTCTTATCCACTCTCAGTCTTAACATTTTAATAAAGTACTTTTTTTATTTTTGGTTTATAGAATTGTTTATCGTTCTTTAAAATAAATCTTTTTATTCTCGTAATAAATACTTAAAAAATAAAATTAAAAATTATTTAACAGCGTTTACTAAATCTTCTTTGAATTGTTTTAGACCAACACCTGTAAGTAGGCATCTACCGTTAAGAAGTGGAGTATCACCGATGTCTCCAGGGATATCAGTAGTACCAACGATTACGTCTGGTTTGATAACTTTAACTTTTGAAGCAGTTTCAGCAGCTTTACATTGAACTGTTTTAACTTGAATACCAGCTTCTTTACAAATTCCTTCACATTTTTTTGCAGCTACTGTAGATGTAGCAATACCTGTTCCACATGCAACTAAAATAGTTTTCATATAATAAAATCCTCCGTTTAATTAAATAAATAATATAATTCTAATCTGCCCAAAATATGTACTTTTAAAGATTTATTTAAAGCAACTTTTATTACAAACGGTTTAACCGTTTTGTACCGCACTTGATTTAGAGCTTAATAATTTTACTACGGCTTCAAAAAATTCAAGTTTAAATTCTTTAATGCCAACCTCCGTAATCAACGCTTTTCCATTGATGACGGGTATATCAAACTCTTCATTCATATTTGTTGTAGTAACTATAATATCAGGATCAATCATTTTTTTTCTGGCTTTTGCATCAGAAGTTTTGCATTGATATGTATCAATATCTATGTTTTCATCTTTACATAGCGACTTTAATTTTTCAGATGCTAAAGTCGATGTTGCAACACCGCTTCCGCATACAACTAATACAGTAATCATAATTATCCTTTCATACTACTTTTGCACAAAACTATTATATCATAAATACTTTTATTTGAAACAATAAAATTAGGATTTTTTGAAAAAAAGTTCCGTTATATTACAATTGCTCACAAATAAAATTTATCATTATAATATTGTATATAATTAATTTTATGTACGTTCCTACTCTTAGAATTTTAATATTATATTTGCTTTTTTTCAATATCTTTTTAAAAGTTTTATTGTTATTTTGATGGTATTTTTTGTTATATGTTTTTTAATCTACATTAATATATCTTATAAATAAATTAAAAAAATCTTTTCTTAAATTTTTCTTAAAAATCTAATGTATAGTTGATAGAGTTCTTTATAAATGGTAGAATACTAAAGTGATAGTGTGCCTGTAGCTTAATGGATAGAGCAAGCGGCTTCGGACCGTTTAGTGGGGGTTCGACTCCTCTCAGGCGCGCCATTGAAAGAAGAGGGAAAAATGAAACAAAGTATGGCAAAAAAGATAGGTGCTATTATTCTGTCTTATATTCTTATAATCTGCGTTGCTTTTTATTTTTGCGACAGCATTAAAGAAAATCCTACTGTAAGGTATTCTTTAAAATCAGTAAGTGCAGGACTTGATTATGAAAAGCGAATGTTTAAAGGCAGCAGTAAAAAGGGGATGGAGAAAATAACAAAACCTTTCCTTACTAAAAAAGACCTTGATAAAATGGATCTTAAAAATGTAAATAAACTAATGATAGTAGCTCATCCCGATGATGAAACTCTATGGGGAGGAGTTCATTTATTAAAAGATAATTACTTAGTGCTGTGTTTAACAAATGGAAAATCTACAGGTAATGTAAGATATGATGAGATAAATAATGTACTAAAGAAAACTCATGATAAAGGAATTATACTTTCATATCCGGATGCCTATAAATTTAGGAGAGTCGACTGGGAAAAAGCAGGACTTACATCTTATATCGCAGAAGATATAAAAACGGTTCTTACATATAAAAAATGGGATGAAATAGTGACACACAATCCGGAAGGTGAATATGGGCATATACATCATATTTACACAAATAACATAACGACAGATGTATATAAAAAATATATAAATAAAAATAATTTATATTATTTTACCAGATATTATAAAAAAGGCGATTTATTTAAAGTAGAAGACGAATTAAAAGAACTTCCTCAAACAGAAGTAAATGAAAAAATGGATCTTTTGGATTTATATGCTTCTCAGCCTGGGGCATTCGTTAAATACGGACAGATGATAAAGTATGAAAAGTTTATCAATGCAAAAGACTTTAAGAATGCAATATAGATATTGTTAAATAGTAAAATTATGTTATAATTAGTAAAAATAAAGATTTGCTTATGGAGGATAATATGAACGCAAAAAAAGCCATGGTAATTGTAGAAGGGTTATTAGTTGTGGCATTGGCAATTTGGGTATTTTTCTTAAAATAATTATGAAAACAAAGAGGGTAATATGCTGATTTGCATATTACTTTTTTATAATAAAAATAAATACAAAAATATTTAATATCATTGAATTATAGAGTTTTTAATATATTTTAATATTTTTTAGAAAACTATAATAAAAATATATGATTAAATATATATATTATTGATATTATAATTTTAAAGAGCAATTCAATGTAAAAATATGTAAAACTATTTAAAACAAATTTTTTAATTTAGGATTTAATAGATTTGGAGGAAATTATGATTGATTTAAAAGAAATAAGAAGCCGTGCAGTTGAGCTTCTTAAAAAGAATTTATGGAAATTGCTGGGTTGTGTTTTATTGGTGTCTTTAGTTTCAATGGCTATATCATATATAGGGACCAATATTTTCAGCGAAGCTCCGATGGTACAAATATTGATTTATTTGATTAATTTATATGTGTCTACGGCTTTAGGTATCGGTCTTTATAAAATTTTATTTAAGATAGATGAAGAAAAGGCTTTTAGTATAACTGATTTGTTTTCTTTTCTTCCCAATATAAAAGAATGTTTATTGGTTTATTTGCTTCAGCTTTTATTTGCTGTGATTATAATAATAATAGCGGTTGTTTTAGGTATGGCTTTCTTTACCAATGATTTTATAAACATATATAATTCATATCCTTTTATTTCGGATAATATGATGGCTAATATAATTTTATCAATTTTACCAAAGATATTGTTCTTTGTATTGATCGTGGCGGGAGTATCCTTGGTTTGTGATATTTTTCCTGCATTGTCAATGGGAATTGTTGCAAAAGAAAATGAGGGGTTGAAGAAACATTTATTCAGTAATACATTTTCAATAGGATTTAAAAATATTAAGAGCTATGTGCTATTAAATTTGTGGTTCTTGCTTTTAATATTGATTACATGTATTCCTTTCTTTATAGTTCTCTTTGTAGGAATTGGAAGTGAAAGCGGCGCAGGCATTATAATTGTTCTATTGATCACTTTACTATGGATTATTTGCATTATAGGATTAGCACTTTACTTTTCTTTGGCAATAGCTATTTTCTTTAATAGGATTTTAAATAATAATGAAGAAAAAGATAAATTAATTGAATCTCAAACAGAAAATAATATTGAAGATGATATAAATGAAATATAATAAATGATTTTTTAATTATTAAAATGAAAAGGACTTTAAAAGTCCTTTTTTTATTTTTAATACAGTGTTATTTATATTTAAATAATAATTTTAATGGAAATTACGTGAAACTCTTTATAAAAATAAGTGAATATTTATATTTTTAAGGAAAAATAAAGTTTTATCTGTTAAAATAAAAATGAATAAATATAATATTTTATTAATAAAAAATTTTATCTAAGTGCAGTTATCAGTCATAATTGTATTCAAATTTGAATAATTATTTAAACTTAAAAATAGATTTAATTTTCAGAATTTTTTCAATTCTTATTTTCCTGTGTGGGTAAATATGGTATAATAAATTAATTATACTTATTAGTCTTTGACTTGGAGGTTTAGTATGTTACATAGAGAAGATAACACACAAAAAAAATACGCATTTTTAAAAGATACACTAAGTATGTTTTATAAAAAATATGGCTATGAGCAGATAACCATACCTATGTTTATGCCATATGAACTATATAAAAAGTTTAACTTTTCACATCAAAACGAAGAATTGAAATTAATAGACGGTAATGGAAATATTTTAGTAATAAGAGCGGATGCTACTTTCCATGTTTTAAAGACAGCTTCTACACTTAAAAGCAAAGAAAATGAAAAATATTTTTATGAAGCAAAAGTATTTAGAAATATAAATAAAGATTATACATTGGACGAAATAAATCAAACAGGAGTCGAATGTTTTTTAAAGGAAAGCGATATCGTAGACAGCGATATTATAGCACTTGCACTAAGCAGTCTTTTTGCTCTTGGTATCAAGGATATAAGACTTGATTTATCTCATGCAGACTTTGTATATGCGTTGATTGAAGAAATTGATGAAATCAAAAAAGATGAAGTAGAAATCGTTCATAAATTTATTGAGCAAAAGAACAGAGATGATTTAATAAGCTATCTTGATAAAAAAAATGTTAATAAAAAATATAAAGATAAGTTAATAGATATATGTATGCTTTTCGGAGATTTTGAAGAAGTCATAAGTAAAGCGAGAACCATTGCAATAAATGATAAGATGAATGATGCTCTTGATAAAATAGAGGGCGTTTATAATATATTAAAACTTTATAATTTGGATAAATATGTTTATCTTGATTTGGGCTTTACAAATGCTATGAATTATTACAGCGGTATCATGTTTAAAGTGTATTCCATAGATGCCGGCGGAGAAATCATAAACGGCGGAAGATATGACAGGCTTGCAAGAAAAATCGCAGGAAGAAGCGGAGCTTGCGGGTTCAGTCAAAATCTTGATCTGACAGCTCAGATTTTAAAAGATGATAATGATTATTTCTTTAGTGTTGATTATTTGATCTACTGTACCAATGAAGATACCAAAAAAGGAATAGACATGTCAAAACAATTAAGAGATAAGGGGTATAACGTTTCTTTAATTGAAGGTAAAAATTTCAAAGTTGTTGACAGAAAAAAGAACAAGAGTTTAAAAAGAGAAGAAATCGTAAATTTGATAGGAGAATAAAATGATTAAAATAGCAGTAGCAAAGGGAAGAGTAGCTAAACAAGCTATTAAATTGTTTAAAGAGTTTGGCATAACTTTTTCTGAATTTGATTTAAACAGAAAATTGATTTTAAACAGTGATGACGGCAGTGTTCAAATGGTTCTTGTTAAACCGAGTGATACTCCCATATATGTTGAAACCGGTGTTTGTGACTGCGGTATCGTGGGTAAAGATATTTTACTTGAAGATAATCCTGATGTATATAGATTGTTTCCTTTAAATATAGGAAGATGTAAGATGTGTGTAGCCGGATTTAAAGGAACCGATATAAGAAATATGAAACAAATCGTGGCGGCTTCAAAATTTGTAAATACAGCTAAAGAATATTTTGACAGTCTTGGGATCAAGGCAAAGATCATAAAAATAAACGGTTCGGTGGAACTTGCTCCTCTACTTAATATGTCTGATGTAATAGTGGATATAGTCGAAAGCGGAGTTACTTTAAAGGAAAACGGACTTAGTGTTCTTGAAGAGATATTTGATATTTACTCTGTATTTATAGTTAATAAAGCTAGTCTTAAAATGAAACATTCATCTTTAAAACCTTTTATAGAAAATCTTCAAAAAGCAAGTGAGAGGATGTTATAGAGATGAAAATAGTAGATTTAAAAAACGAAAAAAATGTTTTAGAAGTCGTTAAAGAAAAACTTCAAAGACACGGAAATAAGTTAAACGAAGTTGAAAAGCTAGTTGAAAATATAATAGAAGACGTAAAGGAAAACAAAGATAAAGCCTTGATCAGAATGATGAAAGACTTTGATAACGTAGAAGTTGAAAACATTAAAGTAGATAAAAAAGATATAAAAAAGGCTTATGAAAATGTCGATAAAGATTTTCTTGAAGTGTTGAAGGAAAGTAAAGACAATATAGAAAAATATCATAAAAATCAAAAGTATTCTCACTTTGATATGAATGATGGGAGTAAAAGACTTACTCAAAAAGTAACACCTATCGAAAGAGTCGGACTTTATATTCCCGGAGGAAAGAGTCCTTATCCTTCTACTGTACTTATGAATGCAGTTCCTGCAAAGGTAGCGGGAGTTAAAGAAATAGCTTTGATTACTCCTCCGAATAAAGAAGGTAAAGTAAATAAAAATATACTGGCTGCCGCTTATCTTTGCGGAGTCGATGAAATTTACTTGTCGGGAGGTGCCGGTGCTATAGCCGCTCTTGCTTATGGGACGGAAACCATTAAACCGGTTTATAAAGTATGCGGACCGGGAAACTTATTTGTTGCGGAAGCTAAAAGGAAGGTATATGGGGATGTTGATATAGACATGTTAGCAGGTCCTAGCGAGGTCCTTGTTATTGCCGATGAAAAAGCTAATCCAAGATTTGTAGCTGCTGATTTGTTGTCTCAGGCTGAACATGATGAAAACGCCGCTTGTATACTTGTTACAACGTCAGAAGATTTAGCATGTAAGGTAAACGAAGAGGTAAATATACAGCTTAAAGAATTATCTAAAGTTGATATCGCAACTAAATCGGTTGAAAATTATGGAATAATATTTGTCGTTGATAATATTGATGAAGCATTTGATGTGTCCAACGAAATCGCTCCCGAACATTTAGAGTTATCTTTGGAAGAGCCTTTTAATTATATAGATAAAGTTCAAAATGCGGGTACAGTATTTATGGGAGAATATACTCCTGAGCCTGTAGGTGATTATTTCGCAGGTTCAAATCATACGATCCCTACATCGGGAAAAGCAAAATTTTATTCTCCGCTTTCAACATATGACTTTTTAAAAAGGACGAGCATAGTATACTATTCAAAAGAAGAATTGACTAAGCATAAGGATAAGATAATAAAGTTTGCAAATAAAGAGGGACTTACGGCTCATGCAAAAGCTATCGAAAGGAGATTTGAATAATGAGCATTAAAGACTTAGTAGTGCCGGCTTTAAAGGATTATGAATATTATAAAGCCGCAGGACAGGATTATAGAATAATTTTAAATGCTAATGAACATTATCAAAACTTTCTTGGAACAAAACTTCAGGATGATTTTATTGATAGGATAAAAAGTATCGATATAAACAGATATCCTGACCCTTATGCAAATAAACTCAGGGAAAAATATGGAAAACTCATTGGTGTCGATCCGGAAAATTTGATTGCTACATCCGGTTCCGATGAAGGGATAACTATCATAAATAATACTTTTATGGATAAAGATGATGTTGCTGTGAGTTATGAACCTACATTTTCTATGTATAAACAAGCTGCTATTTTGGCTAAAGGAAAATATATAGGACTGGATAGTGATAAAGAAGACTTATCTCCCGATGTAGATAAATTAATAGATGAAGCAAATAAAAATAAAGCTAAGATAGTTTACATATGTACTCCAAATAATCCAACAGGATATTTATATTCAAAGGAAGAAATTAAAAAAGTAATAGATAATACAAAAGGTCTTGTGATTATCGATGAAGCATATATTCATTTTGCAGAAGATGATAACATGGATTTACTCGGTTACAGTGACAGAGTTGTTATTTTAAGAACACTGTCAAAAGCTTTCAGCGGAGCTGGTCTCAGAGTCGGCTTTATAATAGCAAATAAGGAAATAATTAAATTTTTATTTGCTGCAAAAGCTCCTTATAATCTATCAGTTACCTCTCAAACAGCGGGAGAAGTACTCGTTGATAATCATGAACTTATAGAGGATGAATTAAAGGTTATAAAAAGAGAAAGAGACAGAATGGTAACTATTCTAAAAAATTATAAAGATATTCTTATACTTCCACTTAATGCGAACTTCATAACCATAAAAACATCAAAAGCCCAAATATTATATGATGAATGTGAAAAAAGAAGTATTTCCATAAGAGCTTATGGTAATGAACTTAAAGATGTAGTAAGGATTACTGTGGGAAGTAAAGAGGAAAATGATGAAGTAATAGATGCAATAAAGGAGGTTTTCTAAATGAGGTCAAGTTTTGAACACAGAGTAACCAAAGAAACCGATATCGAAGTTAATCTTAATTTGGACGGAAGCGGTATCGTTTATTCCGATACGGGCGTCGGTTTTTTTAATCACATGATAGATTTACTTGCAAGTCACTCTAAATTTGATATTGATATAAAAGCGAAAGGTGACTTTGAAGTTGATAATCACCATACCGTGGAAGATATCGGGATCGTTCTTGGAAAATGTTTTAAAGAAGCTATAGGCGACAAAAGAGGCATAAACAGATATTCTACATTTTTTGTTCCTATGGATGAAGTTTTGGCAAGAGTATGTGTAGATGTGAGCGGAAGAGGGTATCTCGTTTACGAAAATCCTTTTACGGTCGAAAGAATAGGTGATTTTGAAACCGAAATACTTGAAGATTTTTTATACGCTTTTTGTATTAATGCAGGTATCAATTTAAATATCAAAGTCATTGATAAAGGGAATAATCATCATATGTGTGAGGCTATATTCAAAGCTACTGCTAGAGCTTTAAGAGACGCAACAACTATTGTCAGTGATGATATACCTTCAAGCAAAGGTGTATTATGATAGGGATAATCGATTATGGTGCAGGTAACCTCAGAAATGTATATAACGCTTTAAATAGGCTTGGCTTTAAAAGTGTGATTACAAACGATATTGATATATTAAGGGACTGTGATAAATTAATAATCCCCGGAGTAGGTGCCTTCGAGGACGGTATGAAGGGGCTTAGAGAAAATGATTTGATTCCTTTTTTAAAGGATTGGGTGAAAGACGGTAAATATCTTCTCGGTATTTGTCTTGGTATGCAGCTTTTATTTTATAAGAGCTATGAAATGGGCGAACATGACGGTCTTGGTTTTATAAAAGGCGATGTAGTGCCATTCGATATCCCAAAAAGCTATAAAGTTCCTCATATGGGGTGGAATGAGCTTGTTATAAATAGAGAAGATAGTATCGTAAAAGATATAACTAATGGTGAGTATGTATATTTCGTGCATTCTTATCATGCAGATAATATGAATGATGAGGATTTGATTGCTTACAGCGAGTACCATTATAATGTTCCTGCAGTAGTCAGACATGGTAATGTTATAGGTATGCAGTTCCATCCGGAAAAAAGCGATAAAACAGGTACAAAATTACTTTTAAATTACTTAGGAGAATAATATATGATAATATTTCCTGCAATAGATATAAGAGATAATAAATGTGTAAGACTTTCTCAAGGCAATTACGATAAAGAAACTGTTTATTTTGATGATCCTTTCAGTGTTGCTCAAGATTTTCAAAATAGGGGTGTAAAGAATTTACATATAGTGGATCTTGACGCGGCTTTGATAGGCGAACTTACAAATTTTGATATCATAAAGAAAATAATTACTGATACGGATATGTTAGTAGAAGTCGGCGGCGGTATAAGAGGGGAAGAACAAATCAAAAAATATGTTGATATAGGTGTGGACAGAGTATCAATAGGTACAAAAGCGGTTAAAGATTTTGAATTTTTAAAAGAGATGTCCGGTAAATATCCATACAAAATCAGTTTATCTTTGGATGTAAAAGACGAATATGTCTATATAAAAGGCTGGAGTGAAAACAGCGGGATTTTGATTTGGGATTATCTTGATAAAATAAAAGATCTGCCTCTTACAAGCATCGTGGTGACTGATATTAAAAAGGACGGTATGCTAAGCGGACCAAGTTTTGAATTATATAGAAAACTAAAGAAGGCAACTAAACATAATATCGTTGTTTCCGGAGGTGTATCCTCTCTCAATGATATCAATAAGTTAAAAGAAGATGATACTTACGGAGTGATCGTAGGTAAAGCCTTATATGAAAATAAATTTAGTGTAGAGGATATAATATGTTAGCGAAAAGAATCATACCATGCCTTGATGTTGACCACGGCAGAGTGGTCAAAGGTAAGCAGTTTGCAAATATAAAAGACGTTGACGATCCCGTTAAATTGGGTAAAAGATATTCAGAGCTGGGTGCGGATGAATTGGTGTTTTATGACATCACCGCTTCAAGTGATGAAAGAGATATATTTATACATACAGTAGAAGATATTGCAAAGGAAGTATCCATTCCTTTTACTATCGGTGGAGGAATAAGAACCGTTGATGATTTCAGAAAAGTACTGCTTGCCGGAGCAGATAAAGTCAGTGTCAATTCTAGTGCAGTTACTAATCCTAGTATAATTTCCGACGGAGCAAAAAGATTTGGATCTCAGTGTGTCGTTCTATCTATTGATGCAAAGAGAAATGATAAAAATAGCTGGGATGTATACGTTAAAGGCGGAAGAGAAAATACTAAAATAGATGCTATCGAATGGGCTAAAAAGGGTGAGGATATGGGAGCCGGAGAGATTTGTATCAATTCCATAGATACCGACGGCGTGAAAAATGGCTTTGACCTCGAACTGATAGAAAAATTAAATAGTATCTTGTCCATTCCTATTATTGCCTCAGGCGGTGCAGGAAAAATGGAGCATTTCCTGGATGTTTTAAAATCGGGTGCAGACGCAGCTTTGGCAGCAAGCGTATTCCATTTTGGGGAAATAGATATTACGGAACTTAAAAAGTATTTAAAAGACAATAGTATAGAAATGAGGTTGTAAAATGGATTTTAAAGATTTTAAACTTGACGATACAGGATTACTTCCCGTTATCGTCCAGAATTATAAAACGGGAAAAGTATTGATGCTTGGGTATATGAATGAAGAAGCATATAAAAATACCTTGGATACCGGTAAAGTCAACTTTTATTCCAGAAGCAGAAAGACACAGTGGTTAAAAGGAGAGACAAGCGGAAACTTTTTAAATGTCGTTAGCATTAAGGCTGACTGTGATAACGATACGTTGCTTATCGGTGCTGATCCGGTAGGACCTACCTGTCATACCGGCAGTGAAAGCTGTTTTTATAATAATATAGTAAAATCAGATTTAGATTTAAGTCCCGAAATCTTATTTACTCTTCAGGATACTATAGAAAAAAGAAAAAAAGATATTAAAAAATTAGAAAAAATGCCAACAAAATACGAAGGTTCATATACACAGTATTTACTTATAGAAGGAACCGATAAGATTTGTAAGAAAATAGGCGAAGAAAGTGCGGAGACTATAATTGCCGCGAAAAACGATGATAAACAAGAAATCATATGTGAAGCGAGTGATTTGATATATCACTTATTAGTATTATTAAATGACAGAGGAGTAAAAATAGAGGATATTTTTAATAAACTTAACGATAGACATAAATAAAATTAAATTTAGAGAATAACAAAGGAGGGTGTAAATGAAACATAAAGATACAGAAATCAATTTTTCGGATATAACACCTGAAATTAAAGATTTAAGCAAGACATGCTTGGATAATTGTTATATAGAAAAAGATCTATATGCCATTCACAATGTAAACAGAGGGTTAAGAGATGTTAACGGTGTCGGTGTGCTTACGGGGCTTACGGAAATCTCCGATGTTTGCGGGAGCGAGATCGTAGACGGAAAAAAGGTATCGGTCGAAGGCTATTTAAGGTATAGAGGCATTCCGATAGAGTCATTGGTAGATGGATTTTTGGAAGATAACAGGTTTGGTTTTGAAGAAGTTACATATTTGCTTTTGGCAGGCAAACAGCCGAACAAAAAAGAGCTTGAGGCTTTCAATAATCAGGTAGCAAAATATAGATCATTGCCTCCTTCTTTTGTTAGAGATATAATCATGAAGGCTCCGAGTATAGACGTTATGAATACAATGGCAAGAAGTGTTCTTACTTTGTATTCATATGATGAAAATCCTGATGATATATCTATCCCAAATGTCTTAAGACAGTGTATGCATCTTATATCTATATTTCCTATGATTGCGGTTTACGGGTATCAGTCAAGCATACATTATCATCAAGGAGAAAGTCTATTTATTCATCCGCCTAAGGCAGAGTTATCCACTGCGGAAAATATATTACATATGCTTAGACCGGATTCTAAATATACTACACTTGAAGCCAGGATTTTAGACCTTGCATTGGTTCTTCATGCAGAACATGGGGGCGGAAACAATTCCTCCTTTACCATGCATGTCGTTTCATCTTCTGGTACAGATACATATTCTGCGGTAGGAGCCGCTTTAGCATCTCTTAAGGGACCTAAACACGGCGGTGCAAATGTAAAAGTTGTAAATATGTTTGAAGAAATAAAGGATAATGTTAAAGACTGGGAAGATGATGATGAAGTAAGTGCATATTTAAATAAGATACTGGATAAAAAAGCTTTCGATAAGCAAGGACTTATTTACGGCGTCGGTCATGGTATCTATTCAACCTCCGATCCAAGAGCGCTAATATTCAAATATTTCGTAGAAAGATTGTCCGAAGAAAAAGGTCTTACAGAGGAATTTAAATTGTATGAACGAGTGGAAAGACTTGCTCCTGATTTGATAAAATCCAAATTTAAGACATATAAAGATATTTGTGCCAATATCGACTTTTACAGCGGATTTGTTTATAAAATGCTCGGTATTCCAAAGGAACTGTTTACACCGCTGTTTGCAATAGCGAGGATTTCCGGATGGTCTGCCCATAGAATTGAAGAACTCATTAATGCAGGAAAGATCATAAGACCTGCTTATATGAATGTTCAGCCTAAAACAGAGTATATTCCGATTGATGAAAGAAAGTAATTTAAAACTCAGTTAATGACATAAAAAAAGAAAGCAGATTTTTGCTTTCTTTTTTATTCTTCATCATTTTCTAATATTTCAGTAATTTCGAGCCATTTTAGTTCTTTTTCTTCGAGCAGATTTTGAATGTCATTTAGTTTTAAAGATATTTCGCTTACTTTTTCTTCGTTACTAAAGAAATCGGGATGATTCATCTTTTCTGCAATTTCTTCCTTTTCACTTTCAAGTTTATCCATTAAGAGCTCAATATCGTTAAGTTCTTTTTCGTATGCTTTTCGTTTATTATTGCTAAGTTTAGAGGTGTTTTTATTGTTGCTGCGTTCTTCTTTTTTTTCTTCTGCATTTCTTTCTTTGATTTCTGATTTGATTAAATTTTCTTTATCCATTGCATAATCGTAGTTTCCTTCATATATCTTGATGTCTTTTCCTGTCAAATACATTATTCTGTTGCAGATTTTGTTTAAATAATATCTATCATGAGATACGCTTATTACTGCTCCGTTATAATCAAGTAAGGCATCTTCCAATACTTCTTTTGTTTCTATGTCCAAATGATTTGTCGGTTCATCTAATATTAAAACATTTGATTCTTTCATCATAAGTTTAGCGATTGCTACTCTGCTTTTTTCCCCGCCCGATAAGGTAGATATTTTTTTATTTATATCATCTCCGGAGAACATCATACACCCCAAGATATTTCTTATTTCTCCGTCATCTGCTCCCGTGGATTTTCTCAGTTCTTCAATTATTGTTAAACTGCTGTCCAAGTCGTTATGTTCCTGTTCAAAATATAATACTTGGCATTTGGGATTTTTCTTTATAAGTCCCCTATTTTCTTTAAGAAGTCCAGTTATCAGTTTTAAAAATGTGGATTTTCCTGTTGCATTTCTGCCGCAAATCCCAAGTCTGTCTGTACTGCCTATTGTGATATCAAAATTATCAAATAGCTTCTTGTTTTCATTATAAGCAAACTCCAAGCCCTCTACCGTAATAGCTTTTTTACTGACCATAGGAGAATATTTAAATCTTATGTGAGAGTTTTTAGAAGCGTAAGGTTTATCGACTCTTTCTATTTTATCCAGCATTTTTTCCCTGCTTCTTGCTCTTTTTACGCTTTTTTCTCTGTTAAATTGTTTTAGGGTCTTTATTACATCTTCTTGTTTTTTTATTTCTGCCTGTTGTTTTTTGTAAGCATGTTCTTCACTGATTAGCCTTTGTTTTTTCTTATATATGTAATCTGAATAATTTCCGCTATATATATAACATTCTTTGTTTTCGATTTCTACTGTTTTTGTTGTAAATCTATCTAAGAAATATCTGTCGTGACTAACTGCAATAACAGTAGATTTTACTGAGGAAAGAAAGTTTTCAAGCCACGTGATACTGTTGGTATCAAGATAATTTGTCGGTTCATCTAATATAAGGACTTCTGGAGAGGACACCAAAAGCTTAGCAAGAGCGACCCTCATCTTCTGCCCGCCAGATAGAGTAGATATTTTTTTATTAAAGTCATTTTCTTTATATCCAAGTCCTTTAATGATTCCTGTCATTAAACTTTTATATTTGTATCCGTCCATATCTTCAAACTCTGTTATTAGTTCATGATATTGTTCGTTTAATTTGTTAAGTTTTTCTTTATCTTTTTCAAAATCTATAAGCATAGAAATATTTTCTATTTCTTCTTCTTTTTTTGTGTATTTCTCAGCTCCCAGTAATACTTCCGTGTAGATATCATTATCTAAATTTAAGTTTAGATCCTGCCTTAAAAAGCCTATTTTATCTTTATCGATTTTAGATATATGACCGATATAGTCGTCATCCAAACCCATTATAATATTAAGTAAGGTGGTCTTGCCGGCTCCGTTACGACCGACAATGCCCACCTTATCTTTATCGTTTATCATAAGTGAATTAATAGTAAATAAGTGTTCGCTTCCAAAGCTTTTATTTAAACTATTTATATTTATCTGCATTTTATTATTTATCACTCCTTGGATCCTGTGATAGTTGTTCAGCATCTATATTGAATAGATCCTTTATAAATGTTACTCTCTCCGGTTGATTTACTATCCAGTATGATACTCCTCCCAAGTTACCGAAGTTACCCGGTAAAGTAAAGGTCTGTAAATCGTCTATGTTGAAATCCTTAAATGAGAAGCCAAGAGATGCTATTTGTGCAAATTTTAAATCCGTTTCGACCATGTCCTGAACTAGATTATAAATTTGAGGGATTTTAGAGAAACTCTTTTGTCTCTTAAACTCATTGAAAATAGCTTTCATTATTTTTTGCTGGATAGCTACTCTTCCTATATCTCCGTCGGGATATGCACGATATCTGCTGTAGTATAAAAGCTGCTCTCCATTTAATTTTTGTTTTCCTTTTCTTATTTTGATACTTGATGAGTCATGTCCGTTTTTTGCATATAAGTTTTGGTGTACATCTATTGTTACACCGCCCATTACATCTGCGATTTTAGGAAGTGCATCCATGTCGATACCAAGGTAGTAATCTATCTGAACTCCTCCAAGAACATCACTGACTGTATTTTCCAAATATGTAACGCCGGTACTAAACATTTTTGTTTGATCCTGTTTTTCTGATTCATTTAGCCCCAAACTTGCATAGTAAAAACATGAGTTGACTTTGTCTCTTCCAGATGTGTTATAGATATTTACTCTGCTGTCTCTTGGAACGGAAACAAGCTTGATTGTTTTTTTATTTGTGTTTATGCTTGCGAGCATTATTGTATCAGGTCTGAATATCGTTTCTTTTTTGCTCCTGCTTTCGTTTTTATCTATACCGAAAATAAGGATATTCATGGTATCTGCTAATTTTGCGGAGTTATTTAATTTTGTCTTATCGCTAAATCTCGTATATTTAGCGCTTTGCATAGGATTTTCATTTAATATATCATATCCTAAAGTCTTTGCAAATCCGAGTCCGCTGGAAGTTAAGATTATAGCGAGTGCCAAGATTACGACTATTATATTTTTCTTTTTCTGATTGCTTAGACCTTTAGTTTTTTTCTTAGTTCTTTTTAATGTTTTTTTTGGTTTTATTGCTTTGCTCTGCTTCATTTTATTCTCCAAAAAAGATTTTATAATTTATTATTATAGCATAAAATGCGACGTTATCTATTATTATTTTAACGTTTTTGTAAGCATTTAATAAATATTTGTAAAAAGTATAAGAAAATGATATAATAAATAATCAGCTAATTATTACTTTTGTAAAGGAATAACTATGGAAAAAGTAAGTAAAGAGAAAATTAAAAAATATAATAATTCCATATTTATTAAAAGGCTCATAGATATAGTATGTGCTTTACTGCTTAGTGTAGCTTTTATTGTTCCCGGGGTAGTAATTGCTATTATTGTTAAAATTTCCGATGGCGGAAGTATTTTTTTCGTTCAGGAGAGGGTAGGCAGGAACGGAAGGCGTTTTAATATAATAAAATTCAGGACTATGAGAGAAGGCAGTGAGAAAGAAGAAGCTAAGTTACTTAAAAAATCCAGGAATGGATTTGTGCAGGTAAAACAGGATCCCAGAGTTACTGAGTTTGGAAGATTTTTAAGAAAGACAAGCTTTGATGAAATTCCTCAGCTTTTAAATGTTTTAAAGGGTGATATGAGTTTAATAGGTCCAAGACCTTTTATCCCGATTGAAACTGATTTACTTGATGAAAATGAAAAGCAAAGATGTATAGCATATCCCGGACTTACCGGTCTTGCTCAGTTAAAAGGAAGAAGTAAACTTAATATTCATGATGTTGTAAAATTGGATATTGAATATATTAATAATTACTCTATATTTTTAGACCTTAAAATTTTCTTTTCTACTATTTTTGTAGTTCTTAAGGGAATATAAGGAGGTATTTAAAGTGCAAAATAGTAACATGAACAGAAATAGACAACCTCAAAATAATAAACCAATAAAAAAAAGACGAAAAAAAAGTTTTATTAGAAAACGATATAAAGAAATAATAATCATATCAGCTGTTTTAGTCTTTTTTTTATTTTCCGTTTTTCATACTGAGGATACTGTAATACTTAATTCACAAAAACATATTACCACGGAGACTGCGGAAAGTTACATATTTACAAATTCTGAATACGTAGATTTAAAGGAGACAACTCCTATAAAATTCACTGTTAAAGAAGGACAAAAAGTCGGCTCAAATACAAAGCTTTCTTCAAGCTATAAAATCAAAACCAATAAATATATAAATGATGCGATAAAAGTTATAAATTGGAGATTAAAAAATAAATCTTACGAAAGCAGGGAAGTGTTTTTCAGAGATCTTAGTGAGTTAGAGGAGAAAATAACGAGCACACAGGATAAATACGATAATGCAAAGAGTTCAAATAATACTGCTAATATAAATAAATATGGTGCTGCCTTAACAAAATTAAAAGATAAGAAAAATATGATGCAGAAATCCATGAAATATATTTTTGCAGATTCTGCCACACTTAAAAAAATAAAGAGTGAACTCAAAAGTAAAAAATCATCTAAAAATAAAGCCCTTACTATATCAAATTTAAATTTTTCATTTACCGGAAATATATATTTTTCCAGAACAGGATATGAGGAAGTTCTAAATACAAATGTAATGGCAGCTTTAAGTAAAGATTATTTTGATTATTTAAAGGGATTTAAACCACCAAGCACAAAAGATGATAAATCTATTATAAAAATAGTTAATAATCAATGTGCTTATGTATGTGCAGTCGTGAATAAAGATACATATGTTGAAGGTGAAAAAGAAGCAAAAAAATATAATAAATCAGTAAAGAAAAATCATGATTTAAAAACCGACGGAGAGTATTATGATTACCTTTTAACAAGAGTCGATATGCTTATCACTTATCCTACAATTAAATTTGAAGACAGCGATGAAGTCTTGGATGAAGGTTATCTTATCAACTCTATCGATTACGGAGAAGATAAAAAAGTCTTGGTTATATGTCTAAAAGATGCATTTGACCATTTAATAAATGTGGATAAAACTAAACTTAATATTCATACGAATGAAGTAAATGTGTTTACAATCCCGAAAAGTGCTATAATCGAAGACGGTAATAAGAAATATGTTTATGCTCTTACAAGCGGTAATTTTAAAGAACTTGTGGAGGTTAAAGTTTATGAGGAAGGTTTTAAAAATGTACTTTTAAAACCCCGTGATAATCCAAAATTAAGTAACAATATGGAAGTTATAACTAATCCCGATTAGGAGGTATGAAAATGAGTATAAAAGATAATTTAGATAAGATATTAAATAATATAAATTTAGCCGGTAATAATAGTGATTTTGATGAAGATGTAAAGCTTTTGGCTGTAACAAAATTCAGGACTAATGAAGAGATCAAAGAAGTCATTGATTATGGGATAAAAGATCTCGGAGAAAATAAAGTAAAAGAATTTTTAGGTAAATATGAGTTTTTTAAAGATCAGGATATAAATTGGCATTTTATAGGTCATTTACAAAGGAATAAAGTAAAAGATATTGTCGGTAAAGTTCATCTGATACACTCAGTAGATTCTATTCGTTTAATGGAAGAGATAGATAAGCAAAGTGCGAAAAAAGATATTATTACCAATATATTGATAGAATTTAATATAGGCAAAGAAGAAAATAAGTATGGATTTGATGAAAATGAAGTCGAAGAAGCCTTTAATAAAGCAATTCAGCTTAAAAATGTAAATGTTATGGGGGTTATGTGTATGGCTCCGTTTACAAAAGATAAAGCTGTTCTGGTGAATGTTTTTAGAAAGTTAAGAAAAATTTATGATAATTGTAGAAATATGTATAATAAATATGATAATATAAACTTAGCTGTAATATCTATGGGAATGTCGAATGATTATCAAGTTGCCATAGATGAAGGAAGTAATATTGTCCGTATAGGGACAAGTATATTTGAAGGAGAATAAAATGGGATTTAACGATTTTATAGGTGAATTAGGCGAAAAGATTGTAGGAAAAGATGAATACTACGAAGACGAATACTATGAAGAAGATGATTACTATGATGACGAACCTAGAAAAGGCGGATTATTTGGTAAAAAATCTTCAGTAAGAACTGAAAGCGCACCTGTTGCGACACATGCTGCTTCAACGGTTATGCTTGTTGAACCGAGAACTTTTAATGACGCACCTTTGGTTTGCGATAAATTAAAAGGCGGGATTACTGTTGTTGTAAATATGGATAAAGTAGAAAATGAAGATGCTAAAAAAATATTTGACTTTTTAAGCGGAGCTGTTTATGTACTTGGCGCAAGTATGAAGAGAATTGCTCAAAATGTGTTTATTTTAGCTCCTTACGGTGTTGAAGTAGAAACACAGGAAAGACCAAACGATTCTTATAATACATCAACACGTTCCAGAGATTTATGGGAGTATGAAGACTAAATATGGGCGAATATGAATTTTTCATATCAAGAATAGAAGATATGGCACTTTTATCCGATAAAAAAGGTGGAAGTGTCTTTTCTAGTTTCTTGGATCCTTCCGACCAAATGGTTGGCGGAAGAGAAATAGGCAGATATAAGGGAAAAGATTGTTCATTTTTTGGCGGTCACGTATATACTGAAAGAAAGATAATGAGTATATTTAAGGAAGGACATGAGCCTGAGGAAAGTGAATATCCTATTAAAGTATTAAAATCAAAGGAAGCTCTTGATGTGAGACATCAGGATGTCTTGGGTTCTATACTTTCTCTCAGCGTTGAGAGATCTAAAGTCGGAGATATCAATATACTTGATGATCATATAGAAATTTTTGTTTATGATACGATAAGTGAGTTCTTGGTTAATGAACTTACTAAAATAGGCGGGAACAATGTAACATTCTATGAATGTGATATAAGTGAAGCCAGTGTAATAGAACCTAAATTCAAAGAGCTTAATATTATCGTTCCTTCCATGAGGCTTGACGCTGTTATAGGCAATATATTTAAGCTATCCAGAAATGAAGCTAATATGTTTGTAAAAGGCGGTAAAGTCAAAATAAACCATAATCAGGTTTCTAAACCTGCAATGACGGTAAAGGTAGGAGATATGATATCCGTAAGAACTAAAGGCAGAGCTATTGTGGATAGTCAAGGCGGTCAGACTAAAAAAGGCAATACCAAATTACTCGTTAAAAAATTTGTATAAGTAGGTTTTAATGGAAACAAAAGAATTTATTGTGACGGAAGAAAAACAGAATATAAGATGCGATAAATTTTTATCCGATGAATTAGAAGATTTTTCAAGGGAAAGTTTAAAAAAACTATTTAAGGAAGGGGAAGTCTTCCTTAATGATGAAAAAGTCAAGCCGTCGAGGAAATTGCTTGTCGGTGAAAGGGTTAAGGTCAATTTACCTGAACCTGAAGTCTTGGATGTCATAGCGGAAAATATACCTATAAATATCGTATATGAAGACGAAGATGTAGTAATCGTGGATAAGCCTCAGGGAATGGTCGTTCATCCCGCTAACGGAAATTACTCTGGTACACTTGTGAATGCTTTAATGTATCATGTGAAAGATTTATCTTCTATTAACGGAGTTATAAGACCGGGGATAGTTCATAGGATTGATAAAGACACTTCGGGATTATTAATAGTTGCAAAGAATGATAATGCTCATAACCATTTGGCAGCACAGTTTAAAGAGCATTCTATCAACAGAAGATATAAAACTATATGTCATGGTATTATACATGAAAACTTGGGGACGATAGATGCACCTATCGGAAGAGATAAGATAAAAAGAAAAGATATGTGCGTAACTCAAAGTAATTCCAAAAGAGCAGTAACTCATTTTGACGTTATTGAGAGATATGATGAATATACGTTTTTGGATGTTCATTTGGAAACCGGACGTACTCATCAGATAAGAGTCCACCTTAAATATATTTCACATCCCGTTGTAGGTGATAAAGTATATGGGTTTAATAAAGAGATAGACAAACCTTTTAAAGGACAGTTGCTTCATGCTTATAAACTAGGGTTTATACACCCTAGAACAAGTGAATATATGGAATTTAACAGCGAACTGCCGGATTATTTTTATGAATTACTTGATAAATGATTATAGGAAGCTCAAATTGAGCTTCTTTTTTTATGTTTAAAATATCAATAAGCCGTTAATAATTTCACAAAGGAGATAATTATGGGAACATATATTAATTTTCATGGTGAATATAAAACAAAATCTTATTTTGAAGGATGGTACTTAAAACATCAGACAGATGATTTTATGATAAGCTTCATACCTTCTTTTCATATTGATGATAATGGGAATAAATTTGCCATGATTCAAATAATAACCGAAGATAAAACATATAAGTTAAAATATGATATAACCGAGTTTAAAACATATAAAAGAACTTTCTACGTTAAAGTGGGAAAATGTGAATTTTCAAGTGAAGGTATAATACTAGATATTGATACCGAGGATTTGAAGATAAAAGGAGGTATATCCTACGGAGAATTTTCTCCACTCAATTATAATATTATGGGACCTTTTAAATATGTTCCTTTTATGCAGTGTTCTCATGATGTTCTCAGCATGCATCATTCGATCAAAGGCAATTTAAATATAAACGGCAAGGTCATAAATTTTGACGGCGGCAGAGGTTATATAGAAAAAGACTTTGGTTCATCCTTTCCCGAAAGATATATTTGGACTCAGTCCGGTTTTGATTACGGCGGAAATAATTCAATTATGTTTTCCGTAGCTGATATACCAATGCTTCATTATAGTTTTGAAGGGCTTATAGGTGTCATTCATTATAAAGACAGGGAATATCGATTTGCTACTTATCTGGGTGCTAAAGTCGTTTATAAGACGAATGACAGCTTGATTGTAAAACAAGGAAAATATAAGTTTTATATGAAAGTCTTGAAATTCCCTAATTTGGATTTGGACGCTCCGGTATCTGGTAAAATGGACAGGGTAATTAAAGAAGGGCTCAAATGCAAAGTCAATTATAAATTGATAGGTCCCGAGAAGTTAATATTTGATGTTATAAATGATAATGCAAGTGTAGAGTGGGAATTTTAAAAGCTATAGTTTTTCTATAGCTTTTTTTTATATTCACTTAAAGTAAAAATATACTTAAAACTTAAAAAAGTTAAAGTAGACCTCTAGCTTTTCTCAAATACGACAACATAAAGAAGTATAGTAATACTAAATTAAAGCAAAGGACAAGTTATATGAATACTGATAAACTTCCAAAGGAAATTATAGATATTCTGCCTGATGAGATACTTAAAGTTATTGATGAAGTAAATATAAATGATGAAATAGAAGAAATAAGATTAAGGCTTAACAGGAATATACATATAGTAGGTTCAAAGGAAGATATCTTAATTCCCTATGATGTAAAAAAAGAAGATATAGAAGGTATATTGAATTTAGCTACAAACTATTCTTTTTATGCGAGTGTAGATAGTTTGCTCAAAGGGTTTATTACAATCAAAGGCGGTCACAGGATCGGTTTTTCCGGAAGCGTGATAATGGAGGATAACAAAGTCATAGGTCTTAGAAATATCAATTCGCTTAATATAAGGATTTCAAGACAAATTATAGGTGCCAGTAATTTAGTTCTTAATTACATTTTAAATAAAGGAGAAGTTTACAATACTTTAATAATATCTCCGCCGAAAGTCGGTAAAACGACATTGCTTCGTGATATTTCCAGGGTAATATCCACGAATAAGGGCGATTTTGTTGGAAAAAGAGTTTGTATTGTAGATGAGAGAAAAGAAATCGCAAGCCTTCACAACGGAGTAAATGAACTTAATATAGGAGATAAGACCGATGTGCTTGAAGGGATAAATAAAAGCGACGGCATGAATATGCTGGTCAGAGCCATGTCTCCCGAAGTGATAATAACCGATGAGATAGGAAAAACAGATGATATTTCTGCACTTGAAAATTCTGTATTAAGCGGAGTTAAAGTAATATCATCAGCTCATGGTAAAGATATGAGAGATATTTTAAGAAAAGAGAATTTTGTTTCTATTATAAAAAAGAAAATTTTTAACAGATATATCTTCTTATCTATAGAACACGGAGAGAGGTATATAAAAGAAATTTATAACGAAAAGTTAGAGAGGTTAATGTAATGTATGTTAAATTACCGGGTATAGTTTGTTTGTTTATATTTAGTATTTTATTTTCCAAAAGCATAACAAGGAAAATAAAAAACAGACTTCTTGAACTTGAAGAAATAAATAGGATTTTAAATGATTTTATAGTAAGTATAAATGTCGGTTTATATGATATTAATTTTCTTATTTCAGGGGCAATCAAAATCACAAAGACTACATATCATGATTTTCTGAGAGATGTAAAAACTACTATGTTAAAAAAAGATTTAAGTGATTTTTCTGCAATATGGTTTGAATGTTTAAATAATTATAAATTCAACATTTCCAGAGAAGAGATGATTTTACTTGAAAATATCGGGGTAAGTTTGTCTTTTAATGATAAAAACAGAATGGTGAAACAGCTTACTTTAATTCAGTCCGGTTTAGCAGAGGCTATAAAAAAAGCTAAAGAAGACAGAGATAATAAAGTAAGTTTATACGAAAAAATGGGGGTGTTGTTCGGCAGTTTTTTGGTAGTAATTTTTATTTAAGGAGAAGTAGATATGCAGATAGATATAATTTTTAAAATAGCGGGAATAGGTTTTATAGTAGCAGTTTTAAGTATAATTTTAAAGAAAAGTGACAGAGATGATATGGCGACTATGGTAGCTTTGGCAGGAATTATAGTGGTGCTTATGTTGGTAGTAAATATGGTCAATGACTTTTTCAGTACGGTAAAAACGATGTTCGGGTTATACTGATATGGATATTGTAAAAATAGCTATGATAGGGATATTGGGATCTGTTATAAGCCTATTTTTCATAAAAGATAATAAGGAGTATGCACTGTTTATTACGATCATTGCAGGAATTATAATTTTAGGCTTTGCCATAAAATATCTTTATGCGGTCATAGATGTCGTAAATACATATTCTGTTAAAGCAAATGTGGACATGCTTAATATAAAAGCTATATTTAAGATAATTGCCGTTGCTTATATCGGACAGTTTTCAAGTGAACTTTGTTTAGACAGCGGAAATAAGACTTTAAGTACCAAGATAAGTTTCTTTACAAAAATAATGATACTATACTTTTCTCTTCCTTTAATCATAAGTTTATTTTCTTATATTGAGGAAGTGATTTGATGAAAAGAGTATTTATTTTAATATGTTGCTTTATGGTTTTCATATCTATTCCTGCTTTAGGATACTGTGAAAATAGGAATGGGAATAATAGTGAACAGGATTACGGAGCATTAGTCGATAATGTGTATGAAAAGGGGCAGCTTTATAAACTGGATTTATATACCAATGACAATAATTTTTATGAACTTTTTAACTACGGTAACATAAAGGATTTTATAAGTGATGTTGTAAGCGGTAATTATTCCTTTGATTATAATGACTTTATAAATACTTTAAAAGATTTATTTTTTATGACATTAAGGGAAAGTATTTCGATCCTGCTGACTTTCATAGCACTATCTATATTTTTAAGTTTAATAAATCTGCTTAATACTTCATTTATGAATAAAGAGATAAGCGATGTAGCATTTTTTGGTATATATTTGGTTCTTGTAGCACTGATAGTTAAGACTTTCTTTAATATAGTCTCGGTTGCTTATTCTCTAATAAAAGCTATTACCGGATTTATGAATGTACTGCTTCCAATAATAATAATCCTTATGAACTTGAGCGGGAATATATTTTCCGGAAATATTATAAGTATAAGCTTAGTGTTTATAATCAATTTTTTTGCATCGGCTATGACTTATTTTGTTATTCCTACTTTAAGCTTTGGTTTTATCCTAAGCATTATGGACAACCTCTTGATCGATATAAATATTTCATATTTGGTATCATTCATAAAACAAGGTGTACTCTTTGTAATGGGATTGTTTTCGGTATTGTTTGTCGGTATTTTAAGTATTCAAGGCAGTTTGTTTGCATCTCTTGACAGTCTTTCCATCAAGACAGCGAAGTTTGCAGTAAGTAAGTTAGTTCCGGTTCTTGGGTCTCTTATATCAGACAGTGCGGATACTGTTATAGGTTTCGTTAAAGTGATAAAAAATTCGGTAGGGCTTATTGGAGTCTTGATACTTATTTCTCTTTTATTGATCCCTTTTATGCATATGCTTTGTTCCATAGTAACTTTAAAAGTATCTGCATTTTTGAGTGAACCTTTGACCGATCCAAGGGTAAGTAAAGCATTAAACGATGCTTCAGCTTTTTTAAGTCTGATTTTCGCATGCTTCTTGGTCGTAGCTGTGCTTTTTATAATGCTGATTGGTATAATAGCGATGTTAGGAGGGTAGGATGGCTGATATTACAAAGAATTTTTTATATTTGATAATGGTAATAAGTATATTAAGGCTTCTTTCTCCTTCAAAGGAATATGATAAATATATTAAGTTTTTTATATCTTTACTTCTCGTGATATCTATTTTAACGCCTATATTGACCATAGTTAAAAAAGGTGAGTTTTCCTCTCTCTTAAACGATAGTTATGTGAGGATAGATACATTTGAAAGTCAGATCAATGAGGGAAAAATTGATACCGACAGCCTCATAATAGATGAATATAAAAATAAACTAAACGATAATATAAAAGGGATTATAAATAAGAAATATTATATAGAAAGTAAAGTAAGTGTAAGGATAAATGAGGATTCCAACAGCGATACGTACGGGGATATCAAAGAAATAAATATTACTTTAAATGAAAATGGCATAAAAAAGAAAGATAAGATAAAAAGTTATTTAAGTAAAACATATTTAGTGGACTTAAATAATATAAATATTAAGACAGGAAGTGTAGAGTAATGGATAAAGATAAACTAAGCGGTATCATTAATAATTTTATTAAGGGTGAGGATAAAAATAAATCTTTGCTTATAATACTTCTGGTAATAGGACTTTGTTTAATATTGTTTTCTTCTTTATTCTCGTCTTCAGGTAATAAAGATAAAAAAGAAACTTCAAAGGAATTATCTTCAAGCGAATATAAAACTAACTTAGAAAAGAGTATTGAAGAAACATTGAGTAAAGTAAGCGGGGTAGGTAATGTAAAAGTTACTATAACTCTTGACGGAGAAATAGAAAAAAATATTGCATACAATGAAAGTAACTCTACAAGTACTTCCGGCAGCAGTGATGAAAATACTAATGACAGCAGTAATTCTTCAAAAGATGCGGTTATGGTAAGAGACGGTTCCAATGAAAGTCCGTTTACGACTAAGGATAAATACCCTGAAGTCGTGGGAGTTGTTATTGTGGCAAGCGGTGCGGGCAATAAGACGGTCCAGTATTACATAACCAAAAGTGTAGAGGCGTTACTTAGCTTGCCTAGTTATAAAGTGGTAGTTTTACCAAGTAAAGAAAATATATAAGGAGAATGGGGTCATGAATAAAATCAAGAAAAAAAATGCAGTTTTAGTGGGACTGGTTACATGTTTACTGGTTATCAGTATTGCTAACTATACATTGTTTTATAAGGGGGACAGCTCATCTGTAGCTAATGTAAATAACAATGAACCAAGCAATGCCACACTTGTTTCAAATATAAGCGAGGATGATGTATTAAGCGGCAACGCAGAATTGTCGGATGAATTTTTCAGTGAATACAGACTCAACAGAGACAAGATAAGAAGTCAAAACTTGGAAGCTCTTCAAAATATTGCAAAGGATTCTTCAGCTGATAAGAACATAGTTAAGGAAGCGGTTGAAGAAAGTGTAGCTATTTCAAAGTTGTCGGAAACTGAGCTTGTCGTAGAAAATCTAATTAAATCTAAAGGGTTTGATGATGCTATAGTGATTATACATGAAGGCTATGCAAATGTAATTGTAGACGCGGATGAATTGAGTCCAGCGGACGCTTCCAAAGTTCAAAATATAGTAAATAAAGAATGTAAAATAGATATTTCTAAAATAACCATTGCAACAAGCAATACAAAAAAGGACAATGACAGTAAAGATGATAACAATACTAAGACGGATACAAATGATAAAACAAAAGAAAATACTGGTGAAAGCAGTACAAGTATGAATAAAAGTATATAAAAGGAGAAAAAATCTCCTTTTTTAATAGTTTTCTACAGAATACGACAAAATACGACTATGTATTATTTTATCATATTTACGAGATATTGGTAAAATTTGGTAGTATAATATATTATAAGATATCGGAGTTTAGTATGTGCATGGGAGGATAGATATGAGACCATTAAAAGCAAAAGTTAGTATAACTCTGGATGAGCAAATTATCAAAGATATTAAAAAGCTGGCAGAGTTAGACGACAGGTCATTTTCTCAGTATATCAATATTGTTTTAAACAAGCATTTACTGGAACGAAATATGGGTAAAAAGAAGAAGTCATAAAAAAACGCCTTAAGGCGTTTTTTTATTCCCTGTTTACCATATATATCCCTATACAAACCAGAATCAAAGAAATCAAACCAAGAATATTAAAGACACTTCCTTCCTTTAATAGTACCGCAGATAGGATAACACCGCATACCGGATTTAAAAATCCAAAGACTGCCACTTTTCCTACGGGATTGTATTTAAGAAGTATCGACCATAGGGAATAAGCAACTGCGGATATAAGAGCCATATAAATTAAAAGAAGTGTTGAATTCAAATTAAAACCGCTTACTTTACCTCCCATAAACAAACCTATTAATATCATTACTATCCCGCCTAAAACAAATTGATATCCGCTTAAAACGACAGGCTGTTCATTTTTTGAATATTCTTTTACCAGTATGGAAGATAATGCGTACATTACCGCAGACATAAATATAAGTCCTTCTCCGCTTAATTTCATACTTATATCCAAACTGGCACCGTTTAAATTAATGATAACCACGCCTATAAAACCTATGGTACATCCAAGCATTTTTTTGAATGTTAGATTTTCATGCTTTAATATCAAAGAAGGTATCAATATTGCTAAAAAAACATTTGAAGCTTCTATAATGGAAGCCTTGACTCCCGTTGTATTTGCAAGTCCCACATAGAAACAAACATACTGAAGAACCGTTTGTACCATTGAAAGCTTAAATATAGATTTATAAGCTCCTTTTTTAGGAATCAAAAGCTTTTTGGAGATGATACTTCCAAGAATAATAGCGAGAATTCCCGCAAGGGTAAATCTTAATCCCGCAAAAAGCATTTGACTGGCGGTATCCGCTGAAGCGATATTAAAAAGTCTATATCCTATTTTAATTGAGGGAAATGCACTTCCCCATAAAATGCAGCATATAGAAGCGAGTAAACATATTATTATCGGTCTTGTCAAAAATATTTCTTTTGTCTTATTCATATTTACCTCTCGATATAAAAAAGCCCTATATTTGGGCTTTATTTTTTCATTAAATAATTATATAAATCTCTTTTATTTAAATTGTTTTCTTTAGCTAATTTCTTTATCAACTCTTTAGGGTGTTCACCTTTTTCAACTTCCATATCAAATATTTCTTTTGCTTCTTCTCTTGTAAGTAATTTTTTTTCTTCCTTATTTCCTTCTGTTACTATAACAAATTCACCTTTGATTTCCATATCAATTAACATATTAATTAGTTCTTTCGGCGTTCCTCTGTAAGTAGTCTCATGAAGTTTCGTTATTTCTTTTGATACAGCAGTTTTTCTGTCTCCCAAAACATTGTCGATAGATTTTAACATATCAATCAATTCGTAAGGAGAAGAATAAAAAATCAAAGTTTTGTCTAACTCTTTTAATGTATTTAATTTTTCTTCTTTTTTATTTTTTTTCTTAGCTAAAAATCCAACAAATAAGAATTCTTCACTGTTAAATCCGGACAAAATAAGTGCAGGCAGTAATGCGTTAGCACCGGGTACTACTGTAAATTTTATATCATTTTCTATTAAAGAGTTTACAAGTATACTCCCAGGGTCTGATATTAAAGGTGTTCCCGCATCTGAAATCAAAGCCAAAGTCTTGTTTTCATTTATTAAGGAAAGAATATAGTCTATTCTTTCCTTTTCGTTAAATTTATGATAGCTTATCAGCTTATTTTTTATTTCAAAATGATTTAGTAACTTTATTGAGTGTCTCGTATCTTCACATAAGATAACATCGACTTCTTTTAAAACGTTTATTGCTCTGAAGGTCATATCTTCAAGGTTACCGATAGGTGTCGATACTATATATATTTTATCTTCCATATTATAAATATTGTTGTCTTATAATTGTATCTTCTCTGTCAGGTCCTACAGAAACGATACCGATTGGAACTTCGCAAAGTTCTTCCACCCTGTTGACATATTTTTTAGCATTTTCAGGCAGTTCATCAAAATCTCTGATTTGTGAAATATCTTCATTCCATCCTTCAAATTCTTCATAAACAGGCTCACATTCGCCGAGAACCGTAAGTTCTGCAGGGAAATCTGTGATTATTTCATCTTTGTATTTATATCCGACACAAAGTTTTATTTTTTTCATTCCGGTTAGAGTATCAAGTTTTGTAAATACTATACTTGTAAGAGAATTTACTCTTACCGCGAATTTAAGTATTACTGCGTCAAGCCATCCGCATCTTCTCGGTCTTCCCGTTGTAGTACCGTATTCATAACCTTTTTCTCTTAGATAGTCTCCGTCTTCATCGAATAACTCTGTAGGGAAAGGACCTTTACCTACTCTTGTTGTGTAAGCTTTGGCAATCCCGCATACATCATCAATATAAGCAGGACCAATGCCCGAACCTATGCATGCTCCGGCTGCTGTTGGGTGAGATGATGTAACGTATGGATATGTACCGAAGTCTATATCGAGAAGTGTTGCTTGAGCACCTTCAAATAACACTTTTTTACCTTTTTTGATGTAATCATAAATAATAACTGTAGCATCAGCTACATACTGTCTTATGATATCCGCACATTTATTGTACTCATCAAAAATATCTTCAAATTTTAATTCTTCTCCGCCGTAAACTTCTACAATTTCTTTATTAACAGCTTCGAGATTGATTTTTAATTTTTCTTCGAATAGCGGTGTATCGATTAAATCACAAATTCTTATCCCGCTTCTTTTGATTTTATCCGTATAAGCAGGTCCGATACCCCTTTTTGTCGTTCCTATATCGTTTTTACCAAGTGATTTTTCGATCAGTTCATCAAGCACTCTGTGATAAGGCATGATTACCTGCGCTCTTTTGTCAATGATAAGTTTATCAAACTTGACCCCTTGTTCTTTTAAAGTGTTCATTTCCTTAACTAACCATGTAGGGTCAACTACCATTCCTGCGCCAATAATTGATGGTTTATCCTGGATAACACCTGAAGGAATAACATGTAACTTATATGTAATGCCGTTTGCTATAACTGTATGTCCCGCATTGTTACCGCCTGAACTTCTTACAACAATATCACATCTATCTGTAAAGTAATCTGTTATTTTACCTTTTCCTTCGTCGCCCCATTGTGAACCGACTACTACTAAATTTCCCATCATAATACCTCCTAGTACTTTATAACGACACTTTATTTTACCCCATTTGGTATATATAATCAATACTAAAATCCTCATTTTACCTACTTTTAATGGTATATATCTGAATTTTCAGAACTTTAATGATTACTAAACATTTAATGTTATGATTTGGTTATTATGGTATAATTACAAATAATGAATGAAGGTGATATTATGAGAATTACTGTTTTAAATGAAAATATGGTATATAAAAAGAACCTTATAGCCGAGCATGGACTTTCTGCATTGATCGAGTTCAATAATAAAAAAATATTGCTGGATACCGGACAAAGTGACGTGTTCATAAAAAATGCAAAAACACTCGGTGTCGACTTAAATAATTTAGATGCAATCATTATTTCTCACGGACATTATGACCATGGGGGAGGACTTGATTATTTAAATGAAATAAATAATATTCCCAATATTTATATATCAACAAAAGCACTAATCCCGAAGTTCAGTATAAATAAAAAGAAGAATAAATATTATTTTAATGGAATTGATGTAGATGATAATATAAAAAATCACTTTCATTATATTGATGATAAAGAAGAAATTTTTAAGGGTGTATACTTAATTAGTAATATTCCTTATAGTAATGATTTTGAAAGTAAACCAAGAGGATTTTATATAAAGCAGAAAGATAAAATGTTACCTGATTTAATGTATGATGAACAAATCCTTGTTGTTGAAACTTCCAATGGCTTATCTTTATTTATGGGCTGCTCTCATATGGGCATAATCAATGCAGTCTCATATGTAAAAGATATATTTAAAGATAAAAAAATTTATTCTTTATTTGCGGGTATGCATTTAATCAATGCAGATAAGAACAGGGTCGATAATACTATTGAAATGCTGAAAAAAGAGAATATAAATTATATCATGCCTTGCCATTGTACCGGATATAAGGTGTCTGCAAAAATAAGCGAAGAATTTAAAAATAGTTATATTGAAGTTCAGTGCGGAAGTGTTATAGAAATATAAAAAGGATACATATGTATCCTTTATTTTTTTTTATGAGACAATATTTATCATCGCATTTTACTATTTTAGAATATTATATTTGATTTCAGATCTAAATACATAATAAATATTTTTTATTATATGCTGTAGTATAGTGTCGCTAAGTTATTGTTTTTTTAGTTTGTTATTTTTTTTACAGACCTTGTTCGTTACAGTTACAGTGCATTCTAATTTTTTTTACTGATTTTTATAAAATCTTTTTCAATAATATTGCATTGTTTTCTACATGTTCTTCTCTCTCTTATTTGTAGAATTTCTGTAAAAATTTAGTTTTCTTATGGTTTTTTTGATATAAATTTATTTGTATGTTTTATAAGGCTTTTCAATTATATTATTTATTTCGTCTTTTTTTATTATATATCTTCAATACTTTTTCTGTTTCCGTCACTGTCAAAGATTTTTTTTAATTTCTTCTCCACATAAAATATGGGAAGAATCAATACAATCATCTCTGTAGTTTGAATTATCAGAGTTACTGTGCTGATTATATTTTCACTTCTATTTATAGTAAATAATGAAGCTAATATTGATAAAATCAGTAATACAAAACCTAATTTATACCATATACCTCCGAAGAGTTTATGGGCATAGGACCAAGTATCTTTGTTTTTCATCGACATTGATGTTCTGTATCCGTAAGCCATATTTATGCTCTTAGGTGCATTCTTGATAAATAATTTACCGAAAATAATCATAATTATAGGTATCAATAAGTTCATGATAAACATGAATATCCAAAATTTCATCTCATATCCTTTTTATTTTATTATACTTAAAAAATGCAGATATAAATAAATATTTTATAAATGTTTTTTAGTTTTTTTCTTTCTTTTTATTGCTTCATTTTTATAAGTTTCAATCCTTTTTTCTTCTACTATCTTTTTGCTCTTGTCAGAATGATAATATATGAGCCCATATCCCACGGCGTCGTATGCATGGTCGTTTTTGTCGTCAGCGACTACTTCGGGATTTCCTTCTTCTTCCATTAAGTTTTTAAAGGTTTCTATGAAGGTTTTACATGACTTGAAAACCTGAAATTTTGCATACTCGGTATTTGTATTTTCATCTTCTATTGGTTTTAAGTACTCATGGAAAGTGCTTTTCCTAAGTTCTCTCGATGTTATAGCTTTTGTAAACGGAACGGTAAATCCTCCTTGTATATAATAGTCGATAAGGGTTTTTCCGCTTAAGTCCCTATGGTGTTTATTAAATGCGTCAAGACCTGCAACACATACTTCAATATCCTCTGTTTCTTCTTTGATTTCGCCATTTTCATCGACATAGGGTTTTGACATCATTTCCATTGCATTTTTTCCTTGCTCGGAATATGGAATTCTTATATCTGTGTGTTTTCTCGTGTACTCTCTGTAAAGATATACTATTCCGTCTTCGCTTATTGTAAACCACGCAAAGTAAAACGGGTCGGCATATCCGTTATCTACCGCCATCCACCTTACCCAGTGTTTAGGTATTTCAAAATCATCTATGACATGTATTTCTTCGTTAAATTCAGGGAAGGCTCTGCCCTCATATATATCCCAATCACCTTCTAAATATGCTTTTCTCTTTGCTTCGGGAAGGTTTTCCAGTCTTCTTATATATTTGGGGTCGTTTTCCGTTAAAACTTTATTGTCATATACCCTTGCAGGTATAAATTTTATTTTATTTCCATTTTTTTTGTCTTCATATATTTTTTTACCATAGTCGGTAGATGTAATGTATCTTGCTTTTACCCATGCGTGACCTATATTTCCCGGGTTTGCTGTAGCTCTGAAAAATGTAGGGTATCCTTTTGGACTTCTAAGACATGACAGCAGTATTTGGACCCATTCTTCTTCAAAGTGAGTAAGTTCATCTATTCCTATGTAATCAATACTTCTTCCGTCGTATCTTATAGCGTCCTTATAATTTGATACAAACCTGAAAAATATTTTACTTCCATTTATTAGTGTTGCAGTTTTTTTTGAAGCATTATATTTATATATAATACTTGGAACTTTATTAAACCATTCACTTATTAAATTTGCTTCCAAGTCGTCATAGGTTTTTCTGAAAAGATATATCGTGCTCTTTTTATATATAAGAGCATATTTAAGTGCGTCCATAACCAAAGCACAGCTTTTACCTCCTCCTTTTGCTCCTCCGTATAATACTTCTTCCTCACTGCTTTTGTGAAAAATCTTTTGTTTATTATTTTCTTCATAATCTATCGTTACTTCTTTCATTTTATCCTCCTTATATTAGTAAAATTTTATCAAAATGGGTAAAATAAAAATTAATGAGTTTTTAAAGTTAAAAGGGGACAGAAAAGTGTTTTTGGGCGCGGAATCTGCGTAAGCAGGCGTAGTGCCCGAAGAAGTAAATTATGTTGTAAAGATACGATAACTGGAGTATAATTATTAAATAATTTATCTAATAGATTTAACAGTAATTTTTTAAATATTCTGAAAATATTTTATGATTTTTGTAAATAAATCAGGCTGAAATTTCGTATTTTTTAAATTAATACTCATTTGGTAGGAAATAATCTTTTTTTATGTAAAAGTATGTGATATACTATCTAAATAATAAAGATGTAAAATAAAGGAAATAACTTAATATATATAGAAAAGGAAAGGAATTAAGAAAATGTTAAAGCTAGAACATGTCAAATGGAAAGCAGAAGATGGCGAAGAAATAATAAAAGATATAGATTTAGATATTGAAAGCGGTAAACTTGTTGTTGTGACCGGACCGAACGGAGGAGGTAAGACCACTCTTGCAAAACTTATAGCGGGGATCGAACAAGTTACTTCCGGTAAAGTTATATTAGATGGTAAAGATATCACGAATGAAGATATAACCACTCGTGCAAAAGAAGGCATTGCATATGCCTTCCAGCAGCCTGTTAAGTTTAAAGGACTTACCGTAAGAGATATTTTAAAGCTTTCTGCGGGAAAAGACCTTGAAGAAGGGGAGGCTTGTGCTCTTTTAAGTAAAGTGGGGCTTTGTGCCGAAGAATATATCGACAGAGAATTAAATGATTCTTTATCCGGAGGAGAAAGTAAAAGGATAGAAATCGCGGGAGTACTTGCAAGAGATGCGAAACTTCTTATATTTGATGAGCCCGAAGCAGGTATAGATCTTTGGAGCTTCTCAAAATTAGTTGAAACTTTTGAAATTTTAAGAAAAAGAAATAAAGGAACTTTACTAATCATTTCTCATCAGGAAAGGATTTTATCCATTGCAGACGAAATCATAGTTATTTCAGGTGGAAAGGTCAGAGACATGGGAAGAAGAGAAAAAATCCTTCCTACATTGTTTAAAGAAGAAAGGGCAAATATGTGTCCGAAGGAAAAGGAGCTATAGATCATGAATAAGACAACAGAACAGATACTTCGTGCAGTTTCGGGTTTTACAGGCAAATTTGAAGGTGCATTTAATATAAGAGAAGACGGTAAATGTGCGGGAAGACAGTCAAGTAAAAATATTAAAATCGAATCTAAAGAAGACGGTCCCGGACTTATTATTCATATCAAACCGAATACAAAAGATGAAAAAGTGTATATCCCGGCTTGTGTGACACACGGAGATGTAGATGACCTTGTGTATAATGATTTTTATGTAGGTGAAAATGCAGATGTAACGATTGTTGCAGGCTGCGGAGTTCATACCGATGACGGACATGATGCAAGGCATAACGGTATTCATAGATTTTTCCTTGAAGAAAATGCTCATGTATTATATGAGGAAAAGCATATCGCAACGGGAAAAGGCGTAGGGATTAAAAGAATAGACCCCATAACCGACGTAAATTTAAAAAAGGGTGCAGTACTTGAAATGGATACGATACAGCTTGAAGGTGTCGATAGTTCTATTCGTAAAACTAATGGAACTATCGAAGAAGGTGCAAAGCTTATTGTCAGAGAACGTATAATGACGGACGGAAATGAAAAAGCACAAACGGATTTTGATGTAGTATTAAAGGGTGAAAATTCTAAAGTTGATTTGATTTCACGTTCCGTAGCTAAGGGAAATTCTTATCAGGAATTTAATTCTAAAATCAATGGAGAAACGAAATGTAAGGGACATTCCGAGTGTGATGCAATATTAGTAGATAACGGAATGGTATCCGCTTCACCGTCGCTTGTTGCTTCTGATATTGACGCTGAACTTATCCATGAAGCTGCTATAGGAAAGATTGCCGGGGAACAAATCCTCAAACTTCAAAGTTTGGGACTTACAAAAGAAGAAGCGGAACAAAAAATTATTTCCGGCTTTTTAAAATAGTACTTACGAAAAGAGATGTAATATCATCTCTTTTTTTATTATTTTAAAGTTTTAGTGTAAATATAAGGCGTAATCTGTATAATGTATATATAATTAACATGACTGCAACTAAAAGTTTACAAAAAAACTTGTAGTTGCAATTAAAAGTTGGTAGAAAATAATTCATGCAGACAGTATCATTAGGGCAGAAAGAAGGTGTATAAAATGAATTTCAACACAAATTTACAAAACTTAAGAAAGATACATAATTTATCTCAGGAACAGCTTGCAGAAAAACTTGATGTATCAAGACAGGCCGTATCAAAATGGGAAAATGGTACATCATATCCCGAGATGGATAAATTACTTATTTTATGCGATATATTCTCCCTTAATATGGACGAACTTGTACAGGGGAATATCTCCGTTAATGATAATTCTTTTAAAGAAGATAAAGAATTATACGAAAACGCTCAGAATAAGTTTTCCAAAATGATAACCTTAGGAGTGTTTTTGATTCTCCTTGGTGTAACTATAATGAGTATGTCCGATGGATTGATTAAAGGCGGAAACTTCTTTATAAATACATTCAGTTCCATTTCGACCATATTATTTTTTATTTTGGTTACGATAGCGGTATTCATATTTGTTTATTTCGGAATAAGTCATTCCAATTTTGTAGAAGAACATCCTTATTTTGACGATTTCTATACAAAAGAAGAAAAGAGTTCTTATAACAGATTGTTTGCCGGTATGATAGCCGTAGGCGTTGGTATCATATTGGTTGCTGTCACTATTCTGGTAGGGGTAGAGGAAATATTAAAGACAGATGTAGATAATATGCCGGCTGTTATGGGACTGTTTATGTTCATGGTAACAATAGCGGTAAGTATATTTACATACTTTGGAATGCAGAAGGCAAAATATGATATAAACGGTTATAACAAAGAAAATAAACATCACGATATATATTCCCCTGACAGTAATTCACTTATAGGCAAAGTTTCGGGAGTAATAATGCTTATTGCTACTTTTATATATCTGGCATTAGGATTTATTTGGAATTTATGGCATCCCGGCTGGGTCGTATTTCCTTTAGGCGGTGTGCTTTGCGCAATAGCTACGATAATTATAGGTGATGATAAATAATAAAAAAAAGAACCGAGATATTCTCGGTTCTTTTTATATCAACATACCTATCAATGCACAAACTATTCCTAATAAAGCTCCGACAGTAACATCCTTTATGAAGTGTACTACTCCCATAACTCTTATGACCGACAGTAAAATACCCAATATAATAATTATTACTCCATATGTAACGGATATAAATAGTCCGGAAGTTCCTATTACAAAGGCGGAAAATACATGTCTGCTGGGAAACGACTTACCCTTTGTATCTTTATTGAGTATCGGTTTTATGTCAAATATTTCATATGGTCTTTTTGCATCAAATACTTTTCTAAATACACTTAATAATATAAATGGAATTAATGTAGAAAGTATAAGCCTGGTTACATCGTGACCCTTTATAAAATTAATCATTATAAATATGGGAAAAGATAAAAATATTAAATATGTTACTATCTTATCTATTATATTAAGAAAATTTTTCTTATTTTTATCTTTATAAAAGGGTGCATATAATTTAAAATAAAATTCTTTATTCATGCATATCACCTAATCGTTTTTGAAATGGTCCTTAACTTTTTTTGCAAGTTCTTCATTCATACCGTCTACTTTTATTATTTCTTCAATAGGTGCATTTTTTAGATCTTCCATGTTTTTAAAGTGCTTTAAAAGATTCCTGCATTTGACCTTACCGATTCCCTCAATCTCTTCAAGCGTAGTTTTAAGGAAACTTTTGCTTCTTAAGTTTTTATGATAATCAATGGCAAATCTATGGACTTCTTCACTTATATCGTTTAGTAGCTTTACGGCAAATTCAAAATCTCTTATATTTCTTGCTTCCTCGTTGCTTTTTACTACTTCCTTTAATTTGTGTTTATTATTTTTTCCGAGCCCTAAGACTTTAATATTAAAATTAAAAGTATCCACTACATTTTTTACTGCATTGACATGCCCTATTCCTCCGTCAACAAATATTATATCCGGAAGTGGTAGGAATCTAGGGTTTTCATCATTTTGTTTGAGTTCTTTTTGTGCTCTGTTCAAACGCCTGAACACAACTTCCACCATACTTCCGTAATCATTTGGACCTTCAATCGACTTGACTTTAAATTTTCTGTATGCTTTATAGTTTCTTTTTGCCCCGTCGAATACAACCATGACTCCTACGCTGTCAACCCCTGAAGTGTTGGAAATATCATATGCTTCATATCTGAAGTTTCCTTCTTTCTTGATATCGGCATATTCATTTATTTCTTCAACGGCTTTCTTTTCCATCAATGCTTTCTGTTTTTCTTTACCTATTATGTTTTCTAAATTTAGCTTTGCGTTGTCGGTGGCAAGTTTTAATAATTTTTTCTTTTCTCCTTTTACCGGAACTTTTATTTCTACTTTTTTAGATTTTAGATTTGTAAGCAGATCTGTAATATTATCTATATCATCAAATTCCTTTTCTACTAAAATCAGAGGAGGTATAAAAGGTGTATTGGTGTAGAACTGTTTTATAAATGCAGACAATACTTCGCTGACATCTTTTTCATTCTGACCTTTTAAAATGTAATTTTCTCTTCCCACTATTTTTTTATCTCTCAGTGCATAAACTTGTACACACGCCATGTCCTCCGCCATTGCAAGCCCTAAAATATCCATATTGTCCGCATTTGCATTTGATACGTTTTGTTCGCTTTTAAGACCTTTTATCGCGAAAATCTTATCTCTGACTTTCCCGGCATTTTCAAAGTCAAGGTTCTCGCTGTAGCTGTTCATTTTGTTTTCAAGGCTTTGAATGATTTTAGATGTCCTTCCATTTAATATGTCTATTATCTCTTTTATATATCCGTTATAAAGCTTAGTATCTATATTTCCCTGACATACTCCAAGGCACTGTCCTATATGATAGTTTAAACATACATCGCCCTTTTTGACTCCGCTTTTAAGTTCTTTTTTACACATAGCTATAGGATATAGCTCGTTTATCGTACTTACTGCCTTTTTGGCATATGTCGCATTTGCGTAAGGTCCGAAATATTTATTTCCGTCATTTATATATTTTCTTGTTACGAATAATTTAGGATACTCATCTTTTGTAGTTATTTTGATATATGGATAAGTTTTATCATCCCGCATTAAGATATTATAATAAGGTCTGTATTTTTTTATTAGATTACATTCCAGTATCAATGCTTCCATTTCATTGTTGGTTATTATATATTCAAAGTCTGCAATGTTTTCTACCATTTTCAAAACTTTTGGTGTATGATTGGAATTTTTTCTGAAATATTGGGTTACTCTATTTTTAAGCACCTTAGCTTTACCCACATAAATAATAGTGCCGTTTTCGTCTTTCATAAGATAAACGCCGCTGTTTTCAGGGAGTAATTTGATTTTATTATTTAAATTTTCGCTGAATTCTTTACTCATAAAATTTTCACCTATGTATCTTGCTTTTTACACCAAGTTATTATATCATATAACTTGTTTAATTTAAATAAATCGGGAGTATGACATGAAAACTAAATTTAATGAACTCAAAGTCAGTAATGATAAATACGATGTTTATGTAACACAAAAAGTGTTTTTCGGATATACCTTAAAAAAATTTTTAAAGGGAACCTTTTATGACATAGTTCAGAAAATAGATATTAACGAAAATCTTTCAAATGAAGAATTAGAACAAATTGCATATGGAATGTTGGATTAAACAGAGTTTATCTCTGTTTTTTTTATTTTTATTATCGGTATTTCAAAAAAAGTTTTGGTTTGAATTTTATTAATAGATATTATAATAAAATTTAAGGGGTTTAAAACTCCTTTTTTGTATATTAAGTGTAAGAAATTTTCTATAAATAAGTCTAATATTATATATTTTTTAATACCACTGTTTATAAAAAGCTTTGTATAAAGAGAGCTTGATATTCATATACTATTTTTATGGATAATAAGAAAAAAGGATACTTAGCAACTTTACTCATGAGTCTGATCATGGGTATGCAATATATTTTTATCAAAGATTTAGTGAAACTTTCAAATAATAATGTATTTTTAGTATTAAGCTCAAGATTTTTTGTAGCTTTTATAGTAATGCTTATTATATTTCTTATAAAGAAAAGACCGATCGATTTATCTTTTAAACATAAAGAAATGTTTAAATTATCTTTTTATAATCCCGTTGTTAATTTTTCCTTTCAGACTATCGGAGTTATGATGTGTCCTGTCACTACGGTGAGTGTCCTTATAGCTTTGATACCGATAGCAAATGTTATAGTAAGTTATTTTATGCTGCACGAAAAGCTTACCATCAAGCAGGCTTCCTGTATGGCATTATGTATCGCGGGAACTCTTATAGCCAGTGTGTCTTCTTCCGTTAATAATAATTATCATTTTGCTGTAGTAGGTGCAGCTTTGATAATAATGTCTATATTCTCAAGAGCAATATATCAGGGAAAATTCAAACAAATAGGAGAAGATGTAGATTTGGATGATGTTTGCTTTTATCAAATATATTATGGGTTTATAATATTTTTGATTATATTACTTGTATTTATGTTTCTTTCTCCTACTCATCAGATAATAACTGTAATAAGTAATATTGATTTTATTTATGGGATTTTGTATCTTGCACTGCTTGCGACTATTGCAGTATTTTATTTAAATAATTTTGCTGTGAAAAATATAAGTGTTATAAGTGTGGGGCTTATGAATAATGTTACTGTTTTAGTTTCAACACTTGCGGGAATAATTTTTTTATCAGAGACCTTTAGCTATATCCAGGGCATAGGACTTATTATGATATTAATAGGCAGTTTACTGTATTATCACACTAAAAAATAAAAGAAGCAATTATGCTTCTTTTTTTAATATTACTTTTCTGATGTTGTCTATGGTATTCTTATGTTTTGTTTTTCTTACTTCTTCACCGAATGCGTAATTTTTTATGATTTCTAAGTCTCTATAATTGTCGTCTTCCGGTATAAATATATCTTTGTTTAATATCATAAAATTTGCATAATAATTTTCTTTTATGAGCCCCATATCATTTAAATGGTTAGCTTCTTTTGCTTCGATGTATAATTCCTTTTTTATTGCAAGGTACGGATACATGTTTTCTTCTATTGATTTTTTCACTTTATTTAGTGGGTCTAAATCTGGAAAATGTTCTGCTGCCTTTATAATAGTATCATTATTAATTATTCTTCTGCTTGATTTCTTTTTTAGATATTTAATGGTACTGTTATGGATCAAATACTCATTTACTCTGTTATTGACACTTTCGGAGTAATTATCTTCTTTCAAGATGATCGTGCTGATACCCTTATTAAGTAAATAATCGTTACCTTCGGATAATATTTGTTTTTGAGTCCTATTATCTAAATTGCCGAAATATACTTTGGCTTCTCCCAAAGTGTTGAACTTCAAATATTTATTATATTTAAATAAAAGAAGAGGAAGCATATAGACGTCTTTTACAATAAATGAAGGTATTACAGTTTGATTATAAAGATTAATCATATTACCTACATCATTTTTTAAATCTATTTCATCCTCTACATAATTTTGTTTATATAACTTTACTATTTTCCCATCTTTTATTAACATACTTCTGTATATATCATATGGATTTTCAAAAGTATGGATATTCCCATTATAAACCAGGACGTCAAAGTACATGGACTTCCTCCTTAATATTAATATGTACGTTTATAATTTGGGATTTCCATAACACTTTCTGCAAACCGGTATGTAGTTTTGATTATCTCCGATTTGAATTTGTTTACCTGAATAATTGGGTTTGCCATCGATTATCCTTAAATTCATTGTAGCTTTTTTATTGCAAAACCAGCAGACTGTCTTTATTTCTTCGATTTTGTCTGCATAAATAAGAAGGTTGATACTTCCTTCGAATAAGTTGTTTTGTGAGTCATTTTTCAGTCCGTAGACTATGACCGGGATATCCATGTAATCTACGATTTGAGTAAGATCGAGAACATGCTGTCCTGTTAAAAATTGTCCTTCGTCGATGACGATGCAGTGTATTTCATCTTCCTGCATTTGCACTATTTGTTTAAAATCCGTATCTTCATTGAAAGTCATAGCTTCTCTTTTTAAACCTATTCTTGAACCTACAAATCCTTCTCCGTATCGGTTTTCAAGTTCTGAAGTAAAGATTAATACGTTTTTACCTTGTTCTTCATAGTTATGAGCTATTTTTAATACTTCTATTGATTTTCCCGCATTCATCGTTGAATATCTAAAGTATAATTGTGCCATTGTTTTCTCCGTTTTTAAATGTTTATATCATTGAATATTTCATATTTTGTATAATCAAAATCAATTGCTTTTGCATTTATTCTTTTTGCTAATATATTATATTCCTTGTCAATATCCAAATCATTTAAAGATTGTCTTACTTTATCTTCTCCTATGGATAAATCTATTACATTTTGGATATATTTTTGATAATTTATATTATTGCTATCTTTAAATTTTTTTAAATAAGAATTATTAGAAGTTATTATGTTTCCTGATGAATCTTTTTTTGTATATGATATTTTACTTATCACATTATTTTCATAAGTGACCTTTAGGGTTGCATCATATCCGTTTTTATCATATTTATAGTTCTGAGCTGTATATGTTGTTGCAAAATCAACATAACTGATATTATTTTTACCATTTTTTATGCTCTTTAAACCTTCTGTTAGTAATTCATTATATATTTTATAAACATCTTCATAGTTTTGGTTGGTATTTTTTATTTTATCTTGATTTTGAAGAACGGCAGTATTTAAAGTTTTAATATAAAACCATGTTTCATTATTATTGTTGTCACTTAAATATAACTTTCCGTTACTAGATATATAATTAAAATATATACCGGTTATTATTTTATTTTTGACAATAAGCTTCATATAAGGAGCTTTTGAATCATTATCGAATTTTTTTGCAAATATATAATAATTTCCGTCTACATACTCATGTTTTATTTTAAAATCTTTTATTTTACCGCTGTCACTGTCATTTACATTATCTTTGCCGCATGCAGTAAACATTCCTATAGTTAATATGAGAACAAGTATTATAGAAATAAGTTTTTTCATCTTATATCCTTATTTAAAAGAAATATATATATCTTTCTTTACTTTCTAAAAACATTTCTTCGTATTCACCCATAATATCGCTTGAAAATAATTCTATTGCGTCAATTATCTCATCATGACTTCTTAGTATGAGCGGTGGAGACAATGTATACTTTTTATTTACATATATCCCCGAAACATCAAGGAATTCAACCTCGTCCGGATTTGTAACTTCAACGTTCTCTTTGTTTATATTATCAAGTTCTTTCTTTACAGCCTTAGCCAAGGAAATCGAAGCATCTCTCGGGCTTAGTTTTTTTAAATCATAGCCGCTTGCCATTTCAAAGAATAAATCATTAAATACCTTTTCACATTCTTCTTTTGAATAATCAAAGTCATTTAATTCTTCTTCCCATATAGTATTTTTAAGCCATAAGCCTAAAAATACTTCAAGGGGATTAAATTCTTTATCTTTTCTTGCAATATATATATTTACCCCGCTCCCGTATCCTTCATTTGAAATATATGTTATTCTTTTTATCTTAAGTTTATTTGCTTTCATAAATGAAGAAACAATAATTTCTTTGTTTTCTTCTAATTTTGCTAATTCTCCTAATAACATAATCGTCTCCTTTTTTTATATTATTTTTATTATAGTATAGTTTTTTTATTATTTTGTCATATTTTTATGAAAATTTATTATTTTGTATAAATACTTATCGGTTAAATAAGCACTTGCGATTTTATTTTTGCCTTTTGTCTTTAATCCGTGAAAATCGCTTCCTCCGCTAATCAAAAGATTTCTTTCGATAGCTAAATTATAAAAATATTGTCTTTGTTCATTTGAGTGCTTTGGGTAAAAGACTTCTATCCCGTTTAGTCCATAATCCAATATCTCGTTGTAGTCATTAATATCTTTTATCAATCCGGGATGAGCCAAGAAGCTTATTCCTCCCGCATTTTTAATCAGTTCTATAGCTTCGGGGATCGTAACTTTTTCATTCTTAACAAAGCAAGGCATATCATCACCGATGTACTTAATAAATGCTTCCTCAGTATTTTTTACATATTTAAGCCTTACCATTTCTCTTGCGATATGCATTCTGCCTATCGATGCATCATCAGTATCTTTTTTTATATCATCATAATTGATTATTATATTTTCTTTATTATTTAACTTTTCTATTATTTCTCTTGCTCTGTTTTTTCGTTTGTTTCTTAAATATGTTAATTTGTTATTTAATCCTTCGTTTTTATTGTCTATAAAATATCCTAAGATATGAACACTTTTATTTTTATATGTCGTAGAGAATTCTATTCCTTTAATTATATTTATATCGTAATTATCTTTGAAATTTTCAAAGGCTCCTATTGTGTCATGGTCGGTAATAGCCAGTGTATCTACCCCTCTAGACTTACACATGGGTATAAGTTCGTCTATGGTGTTTGCTCCGTCAGACATTATTGTATGAACATGTAAATCTGCTTTAGCCATTTATTACGCCTCGTTTATTAAGTTTAAGAGTTCTTGTTCATCTAAGTGATATTCTTTGCCGCAGAAATGACATTTTAAAGTAATACCATGATCTTCTTTTAGTATTTTTAATAGCTCGTCTTTCCCAAGTGCCAAAACCACTTTTTCTATTTTTTTCTTTGAACAGTTACACTTATAAACAACATCTTTTTTATCTGTAAATTCAATTTCACTGTCATCAAATATATATTTTATTATGTCTTCAGGATCTTTACCCTCGTTTAAAAGTGCTGTCATGTATTTTAAGCCTTTTATTTTATCTTCCAAATATTCTATGTCTTCTTCCTTTGCATCCGGCAGAAGCTGTATGATAAGTCCTCCCGCTTCTTTTACAAAGAAGTCTTTATTATCTAACAGTACACCTAGTGAAACAACGCTGGGCGTTTGTTCGCTCATTGCAAAGTAGTAGGTGTAATCTTCTGCGATCTCTCCGCTGACTAATTTTGTCTCTCCTACATATGGGTCTCTAAGTCCGATATCTTTGATTACTTTGAGAGTCCCGTTTCCCACTATTTTCTTTACATCCAGTTTTCCTATATCATTCAAATAAATTTCCGTATTGGGATTTATTATATCGCATTTTACTTCGCCTTTTAAATTTGCCGTTACTGTTACCTTTTTTATTTCTCCGTCACAGTCAATAATGCTTGTTACCATGTCACTGTCATTTTTCATTGTATATCCGATAAGTGCCGTAGCCATTAAGCTTCTTCCCGCGCAAGCTGTTGCATTGGGGCTTGAATTATGAATTTTTCTCATTTCTTCGACTGTATCTTTTGCCGTTATAACAAAAAATATAATAGGTTTATTTTTAAGATTTCCTCTGATCATATAGTCCATTTTATTTTCACCTCGTTTAAGTAAGTATACTATGTTTATCTTTTTTTTTCAATTTATGTTTTATATTAGCATGGATTTTATGTATTATAATAAGGGGCGCGAAATCTGCATAGCAGGCGTAGTGCCCCGAAGATTTTAAGGATTTGAGGATTTATAATGAAACTAATAGATTTGCACTGTGATACATTTTCTAGAATGTATGAAGAAAATATTTTAAATGTAGAAAATAATGATTTACATATAGATTTAAATAAGCTTAGAAAGGCTGATTCTTATCTTCAGGTCTTTGCCTTATTTGATAATAAAGATAAAACCGATTATAAGTTAGAAGAATTTAATAAGCTTATAGAGTTTGCATTTGATTTAATAGATAAAAACAAAGAAAATTATAATTTAATAAAAAAATATGATGATATCAAAGATAACGGTAAACAAAATATTTTGATTTCCGTGGAAGATATGGGAAGTGTTGATGGAGATTTTAAAAATATAAAATTTTATTACGACAGAGGTATTCGTATAGGTACTCTTACATGGAATTATGAAAATGCACTTGGATTTCCAAATACTATGGATAGTTCTCTCGGTCTTAAGAGGTTTGGGAAAGAAGCGGTAGAATACATGAATGAGCTGGGAATGATAGTGGATGTTTCTCACTTAAATGACGGGGGATTTTATGACGTCTATGATATAAGTACAAAACCTTTTATTGCTTCGCATTCATGTTCTCGTGAGTTATGTAATCATTCAAGAAATTTAAAAGATGATATGATTAGAATAATTGCGGATAAAGGAGGGGTTATTGGTATAAACTTTTATAGTTTATTCTTAAATGAACATATTCAGGGTTCAACAAAAGAAGAAGTCGAGTTTTTAATAGAAAATAAAAATTATAAAAAACTGGATGAAATAATAAATAAGCAAATAAGTAAAAATGATGATATAATAAAACATTTATCTTATATAAGAAATGTAGGCGGAAGTGATGTATTGGCTTTTGGCAGCGATTTTGATGGTATTAGTTGTAAACTTGAGATGGGGGATATATCAGGGCTTCCAGTATTGATTTCACTGCTTGAAAAAGCTGGTTTCAAAGATAAAGAGATAGAAAAACTATACTATAAAAATGCACTTAGATTATTTAGTGATTGTTTATGATTTTAATTGATTTAATATTTTATTTGCGTAAACTATGATATACTTATTTATATTGATGAAGTGAGAGGAAAAAATTATGAAAAAAAGGCCAATTCTAATAATAGTTAGTTTTATTTTCGTATTTGCTCTTTCCATGTTTTTACATATTGATGAACGTGGAATCACTGCAAATATGAATAGTGTAAATGCTGCAACATATAAAATCAAAGCATCTACAAAGCCATGTAATAAAAAATATAGGAAATATAGTACATATAACAAAAAGACTAAAAATTATTATACTATACGTTCCTATTTGGAAAAGCTAGAGAAAAAGGGCGGCGGAACTTTAATATTAAAAAAAGGTACTTATACGATCACTAATGTACTATATGTTCCTTCAAAGGTAACAATTAAATTGTCAAATGGTACATATTTGAAAAAAAGTATGAGTACCGGAACAAAAAAATTAAAACCTTCAAGTACCATGTTCCAGTTGGTAAATCCTAAAAAAGCAAATAAGAAGAATTCTGCGAAAAAATATAGCGGAGCTAAAAAAATAAATATAATAGGATCAGGAAAATCAACAATAGGTTTAGGGTATTCTACATCGAATGCTATTGTTTCAGGTCATAATGATAAAGTTAAAATATCCGGAATTACTTTTAAGTATTTGAGGAATGGGTCTTTCATTCAATTAAGCGGTTCAAGTAATGTTACAATAGAAAAATGTAAATTTTATTATCATAAGACATCAAGCACAAGATCTAAATCGGCAATAACTATTGATTCTCCCGATAGTAAATTGGATAAAGCAAGCTTTAAATGGATGAAGAGAGATAATACTCCTTGTAAAAATATAATCATAAAAAATAATGGATTTTATAAATTAGAGAGAGCTATTGCTTCTATTAAATTCTCCAAAGGTAAATATCATAGTAATATACAAATTATGAATAATAAAATAAAAAATATTGATAAGGATTCAATTGTTGCAATTAATTGGTATAAACCTAGCATAAGAGGAAATAAATTTGAATCGCTAGGTCAAGGTTCAAAAATAACATCCTCTAATATAACAAGAGCAATTTCTTTCCTTGGAGTAACAGAGCCTACGGTTAATGGAAATTCATTTAAAAAACTTGCTAGAACGATACAGTTTTCAAGGTGGAGAAATAATACTTCTAAAGTTGCCAAATCTTATGGTATAACAAAAAATAGTATATCTTCGGCTAAACTGAAAGATATTTTAAATAATAATAAAGTTTATGGTTCTGTTGTTGAACATTTTATTAGATATAATAAAATTTATAATAATACCGATTCTAAAGATTATTATTTTGTAGATAAGTCTAATAATTTTACAATCACAACCGGAACTTCTCCGTATAAGCACGCTTATATGACAAATCCAAATTATAATAAGTATACAAAAACTTATTGTGTATTTAAATCTTATATGGATCAATTGGAACGAGCCGGAGGCGGAACCCTATATGTTTCAAGCGGAACTTATACAATAACAAATGTAGTTCCTATACCTTCTAATGTTAAAATAATTTTAAAAGATGGTGCAAAAATTGTAAAGGGTAATTATACCGGTACAAAAAGCATGAAACCTTCCGGATATATGTTTGTTTTTGCAAAACCTAGTACATTTGAAAGTGCTTCTTGTAAAGATTACGATGGAGTTTCGAATTCAAGTATTTATGCACAAAACAAAGGTAAAGCCTATATTAATATGAATAAAGTAACTGGTTGTGGAATTGTTCTTGCTCATAATCAGAATTGTAAGGTTGAAAACATTACATTCTATAATAAAGCCGGTGGTCATTATATTGAAGCCGATGCCAGTAAAAATTGTTTAATTCAGAATAATATATTTAAAGATGGCAGTGCTGTAGGTAAAGAGGCAATTAATTTAGATACACCGGATAAAATTACAGGAGGATTTACCGGTTCATGGTCTAGTCTTGATAAGACTGCAAATTATAACTTAAAAATATTAAATAACAACTTTTCAAATATGACTGTTGCAATTGGAACACATTCTTATTCTTATGGTCATCCTCATGAAAATGTTCTTATTGACGGAAATACTTTTAGTAATATTACTGAAAGAGTTATTCAGCCTATGAATTGGAAAAATACTACTATATCAAATAATAAATTTGATTGTTCTACTTCTGTCGGAACTATATATGTAAGAGGAGCTAATAACTTAAATATATTAAATAATACATTTAATATATCTAAAGATGCGAAAATATATAATTTTAGATGTGCATATCATAGTAGTGACAGCTTAACCAAAAATAAAGTTAAACCTGTAAAGAATTCTATTACTGAAGAAAATAAAGATAATATTATGAATAATAACACATATAAAGGTTCTTATGATTTTTATGTGAGAATTTATAATACTTATAAATGGAATGGAAAAGCATATGAAAATGGTGATATGACAGAACGATGGAACATTGATACAAAGGCATTTGATACTTTGTCTATTAGGAGTAAAAAAACAGAAAGCTATATTAATAACGAAGATTTAAAAGATATCAATACTAAGGAAAAGGATGTTGTTATTACTCCAAAAAATAATAAAAAATTTCTGGATAATTCTAAAAAAGATAAAAACTTAGAAAATAATGATAACAATATAGTTTCAGATGATGCTGATAATTATTTAAATAACGAAAGTGATAATATAGATGATTTAAAAAACAATACGAAAATAAACACTATAGAGTAAATAAAAAAGAGCCTTTATAAAGGCTCTTTTTTATTTTATAACCAATTTCTTGGATTTTGTGTTACGCCGTCAGCATGAACTTCAAAGTGACAATGCGGACCTGTAGAATATCCGGTACTGCCTCCGTATGCTACTGTTTGTCCTCTTCTGACCTTTTGTCCAACCGATACTCTTACACTTGAGTTATGTCCTAATAAAATAGTTACATGTTTTCCTTTTATCAGTCCTGCATCTATCCCTACTGCATAACCATATCCGCCGTACCAACCAGCTATAGTAACTCTGCCGTTTGCAGGTGCGACAACGCTGTCTCCGTAACTTAATCCGATATCCATTCCCGCATGGTATTTATATACTCCAGATATAGGATGATACCTGTAACCTTGTTCGCTGGTTACATAATAATTTCCCGGTGTAGGCCAACCTAACGAACCGTTTCCCGTATTGTATACTTCATTTGTTGAGGAACCGCTTTGAGATGCTAATTTATTGCTAAGTTCATTTTGTTCCGCTTCAAGTTTTTCAACTTCTTTTTTTAGGTCTTTAATATCGCCTTTTACATTTGCAAGCTGTGCATTTTTAGCTATTTTTAATGTATCTAAATCATCTTTATTTGAATTTAATTTAGAAATTAAATCTTCTAATTCTTTTTTTTCTTTTGCGATCTTATCTGTTTTTGTTTGTATTTGTTTTTCAACATCTTGAAGTTTTTTTACTATATTTTGATCATAGCTTACAAGTTCCTGGACAGTTATTACCTTGCTTATCAAATCAGAGAAATTTTCTGAAGAAAAAATCAAATCAAGATATCCGGTGTCTCCGTACATATACATGACTTCCATTCTTTCTTTTAAAAGATCTTGATATTTTTTTCTTTCTTCTTTGGCTTTTTTTAGTTCTTTTTTTGCTTTTTCTAAAGATTTTTCCACTTTCGATTTATTGGATTCTTGTTCTTCTATTTTCTTTTCTAGTTTTTCAATTTTTGTATCATAGCTTTCTATTTGATTAGATAAATCATCTGCTTTACTTTTTGAACTATCAAGACTATCTTTTTTGTCTTCAAGTTTATTTTCTACATCTTTTAATTTTTGTTTAGTACTTTTTGCTGTTACGGTACTTTGCGTGAGGGGTAGGGTAAAAACACAAATAAACACTAATATTAATGATAGTATTCTTTTTTTCATTTTACTCTCCTGTCATTTTCAATAAATTTTTTATTTTTGTGCTAAATATTTACATAATTTAATGGATCTACAGCATATCCGTTTTTATATACTGCAAAATGTAAATGCGGACCGGTGGAGATCCCTGTACTTCCGCTGTAGGAAACAACCTGGCCTCTTTTTACTTTTTGTCCTGTTGATACCTTTAGAGAACTGTTATGAGCCAACAGTACCGTTATATGATCCCCGTTTATGTTACCGCAGTCTATAGATACCGCATATCCATATCCTCCGTTCCATCCGGAATAAGTGACTTTTCCGTTTGCGGGAGCTCTTACTGGAGTTCCCGTACTTACACCTATATCAACTGCTCCATGGTTTGTGCTGGCACCTGCGGTCGGTTGGTCTCTATGACCAAAATAACTGGTTATGTTATAATGTCCAGGAACCGGCCATGAAAGAACACCGTCTTTACTGCTTGAACTTGAGCCTCCGCCGGAACTGCTTCCCCCTGTATTGCCGCCGGAATTCCCGTTTCCTTTATCTTTATCCTTGTCATCCTTATCTTTTGAACTGTCATTTCCATTATTGTAATTTACATTGGTTGAGGCTGCACTTTGTGCCGCTATCTTACTGTCCAAATCGGATTTTTCTTTTTCCAGACTAGCTATTTGCTTCTTTAAATCGTCAATTGTACCATTTATATTTTTTAATTCTGAGTTTTTTGCGATTTTTAAGGTATTTAAATCGTCTTTATTTTTAGCTAAACTTTTTATAGTAGTATCAAGCTCTTTTTTGCTACTGGATATTTTAGTAGTTTTAGTTTTAATATCATTTTCTGTATCTTGTAATTTAGATATAATATTTCGGTCATAGCTTACTAAAGACTGAACTGTTATTATTTTACTGATTAAATCAGAGAAATCGGTTGAGGAAAATATCAAATCAAGATAACCCATGTTTCCGTACATATACATGGTCTCCATTCTCTCTTTTAATGCATCTTGATATTTTTTTCTTTTCTCTTTTGCATCTTTTAATTCTTCTTTAGTTCTAATTAAATCTTTCTCTAATGTTGATTGCTTTTTTTCTTGTGCGCTGATGGTATTTGACAACTCAGATATTTTGCTGTCAACATCTTTGATTTCTCTGGATAAATTATCCGAAGTGTTTTTTTCATTATTTAAATTGTTTTTTTTACTGTCTATTTTACTTTTGACGTCGTTTAACTTTTCTTTATCTGTCTTTGCATTTACAGTATTAAATGTAAATGGGGTTGTGAATACAAATGATAATACTAATAAAATTGATACTATTTTTTTATTCATGGCTGTTACCTATACATCTAAGAATTTCCTAATCGAGAAAGCACTTCCTGCTGCACCTATGATTATTCCGTAAACGATAAATAATAATGTTACTTGTCCCATTATTATTCCCGGAGGTGCTATTCCGCTTCCTAGAGGAAGTCCCGTTCCTCCGCCTTGAATAAATCCGATTACATAGTAGTAAATATTTCTTATTATTAGGATAGATACGCTGGAACCCAAAAGTCCGAGGATACTTCCTTCTATTAAAAATGGGAATCTTATAAAACAGTCCGTGGCACCTACGTATTTCATAACCGTAATGTCATTTCTTCTTGCATAAACAGTTAATTTAATGGTGTTATAAATGATAAATATACTCACTATACTTAGAACTATAAATATCACTATACAAACCACACTGGCCATATCGTTAAATTTAAGAAGGTTATCAACAACTTCTTCGCCGTAAACGACATCTTTTACTCCTGAAATATCCTTTGAGTAAGAATACATGTCTTTTAGCTTTGTAGAATCAGTTACTTTAACTATGTAAGATTCTGGAAGAGGATTGTTTTTCCCTTCATATCCGTTTAATAAATAGGATTTATCTCCAAAATCCTGTTTGAAATTTGTAAGAGCATCGTTTTTAGATTCATAAGTTACACTTTTACATAAACTATTTTTTTCTATATTTGTTTTTACACTATCTTTTTGTGCTTGGGTCAGTCCGTCATTAAGATAAACTTTAAGCTCTAAATTGTTTTCAATTTCACCTGTCATAAAGTTTAAATTTAATGCAAAAACGAGGAATACTCCGATAATGATAAGTGCGGCGACTACTGATAAAACAGATGCTACACTCATCAAAGAGTTTCTTTTGATATTTTGAAAAGAGTCTCTTATGAACACCTTTATAGTTGATAATTTAATTGTTATATCCTCCTTTTCTGTCTCCGATTATTTTTCCGTCTTTTAAAAGCACTACTCTTCTTTGCATAGCATCGACTATTGTTTTATCGTGTGTTGCTATAAGTAAAGTAGTTCCTCTTCTGTTAATGTCATGAAGAAGTTTCATTATCCCTATTGAGGTATGAGGGTCTAAGTTACCGGTAGGTTCATCGCATATAAGTATCTTTGGATTATTTATGATACTTCTTGCAATGGCTACTCTCTGCTGTTCCCCCCCTGATAATTGATTGGGATATTTTCTAGCTTTATCTTTAAGTCCAACCATTTTTAAAACATTTGGGACCCTTTTATGTATTTTATCGGGTTTATGCTGCATAACTTCCATTGCAAAAGCAACATTTTCGTATACAGTCCTGTTTTCCAGAAGTCTGTAATCTTGAAATACTACGCCTACATGCCTTCTTAAAAATGGGACTTGTTTGTTCGTTAAGTTGTTTAAATCATATCCCGCAACGGAGATGTCTCCGTAAGTTGGAGATATTTCTTTTAATATAAGTTTTAAAAGTGACGATTTTCCGGCTCCGCTTTTTCCGACAATAAATAAAAACTCGCCCTTATCAACATTTAAATTAATGTCTTTAAGTGCAGCTTCTTCTCCGCCTTCATATATTAATGATACATTATTTAAAGTAATCATACTTACTCCTATTCTAAATTTAAATAAATACTAAAAATACACATCTAAATATTACACTTTTAATATATTAATAAATAATTAAATAAATTTAGATGTTTTATTAAAACATTATAGCATATTTTGTCGTATTATCAATTATTTTGTCATTTTTTAATAATAGACAGCATCCATTTTATGGCATATATAGTTATATTTTCAAAAATATTAAAGAAAAGGAACAATATGTTGAAGGTTAAGTGATGATTATGTGGATTTATGGTTTTAAGTGGAAATCAAATAAAATTTTATTATGATATAATATTAATGAAATATTAATAATTTCCATAAAGAATATTAAATATTATGGTTTATAATTTATTCAACACTTAATTAGGGGGAAGACCATGGGTAAATATAATATATTAGTAGTAGACGACGATAAAGAAATTGTAAAAGCAATAAATATATATCTTTCCAATGAGGGATACAACATATATGAAGCTTATGACGGATATGAAGCATTAGGTATTTTAGAGAAGGAAGAAATCCATTTAATAGTACTAGATATAATGATGCCTAAATTAGATGGGATAGCAACCATTACCAAGGTTAGGGAAAAGCAAAATGTTCCTGTTATATTCTTGTCCGCAAAATCCGAGGATACCGATAAAATAATAGGACTAAATATCGGCGCCGATGATTATGTTACCAAGCCTTTTAATCCTTTGGAACTTATTGCAAGGGTTAAGTCTTTGATTAGAAGATATACGATACTCGGCAATATGAGTGAAATGGAAGCTGATAATATATTGACCACCGGTGGGCTCAGCTTGAATGAAGATACTACAGAGGTAACTGTTGACGGAGAAGAGGTAAAGCTTACCAGCACGGAATTTAAGATACTTAAGCTTTTAATGTCCAGACCTAATAAAGTGTTTTCCATGGAGGAAATATATGAAAAAGTTTGGGGAGAACTTTCTTATATGACAGATAATACTGTAGCTGTACATGTTAGGCATATAAGAGAAAAGATAGAAATCGATCCTAAAAATCCAAAATATTTAAAGGTGGTGTGGGGAATTGGATATAAAATTGAAAAACATTAAGGGAAATAAAAGTTTACTTAACCATATACTTTTGATAATAGCAATATTTATTACATTTAGTTTTGTAGTTAATAACGGCAATAAAGTCATTTTAAATAAATCTTATCAAATGTTTGGTAATCATGCTTATCTTACTTCTTCCGACTATGGATACAAGTTAGATGAAATACATGCTTACTTAAATAATGCTTTATACAGAGAATATAAAGAAGTACATGATAATAATCCGAAGGCGGATCTATTTAAGAGTGTTGCCGATATGTCTCCAAAACTTAGAGGTGAGCTTAAGGCAAACGTTATAGGCAGTTACGGACCTGAAGTATCCTACTATATAATGGATAATAATACCGATGTAGGCTATACGAACTCAGGTGTCAGGACAGAAAAAGAATTTGAAAAAGAATATAAAAAGGAAGGTTATACTTTTATTAGTACGAGAAGCAATGTGACAAACACATATGTGAACGGAAATAAAGAATTATTAAATGTGTCTTATAACCTTACAAATAATTTTGATATGTATGATGACAATAATTCTTTTCTTCAAACTAAAATACTTCCGCCGACGGTACTTGTAGCTGTGAATCATGACTTTACATCCGGAGGTTATTTCAAGGAAAGCTATGAGGCTTATAAATCAGATGGAGTATGGTCTACTTTAGGCTTTATTTTTTCCTCTATATTATTATTATATCTATTGATTATAATAAAAAAGAAATATGGAATAAAAGATTCTCTAGAAGTAATAGGACAAATATTTAATAAAGTATTCCTGGAAATAAAATTATTTGTAGCTTATTTTATATATAATAATTTTTATAGCATAAATGGCACGATAACTGCAATATTATTTGTTTTTTGTCTATACTGTGCTGCAATGTATGATAATGAAAATTTATTAAATGTATCTGTATATAAAAAGGTTATGGATATATATAAAAGTAATCAGGTCTTCAAACCATTTAGTAAAAAGGTACAGTCGAGAATGGTCAACGGGATTACAAGGTGTGTTGTTTCCGGCGGAATATTGATGTTTTCTTTTCTACTGTTGGCTATGGGATTATCGGGACCGTACGAGCAATTATATGCAGTAGTAATTGTAGCTTCTTTTATATATTTGATGTACTCGATATTTAGATTATATTCGTCTTCAATAAAGAGTGTAAAAGATATAGAAGATGTATATAACTATACGGAAACGCTTGGACTAGGGCACTTCAATGAAAATATTTATTTAAGTGAAAACAGTTATTTTAAAGAAATAGAATATAATTTGAATGCACTTAACGACCACATAAAAGAAGCAGTAGAAGAACAAGTGAAAAGTGAAAAAATGAAGAGTGAACTGGTAACTAATGTTTCACATGATTTAAAGACACCTCTTACATCTATCATTAATTATGTTGATTTAATGAAGAGGGAAGATATAAAGCCGGAAATTGCAAAGGAATATCTTGAAATACTCGATAGTAAATCTCAAAAATTAAAAAAATTGGTAGAGGATATATTTGATATTTCAAAGGCAACGAGCGGAAATATAGATTTGCATAATACAAATATCAATTTAAAAAGCTTGATTAATCAAAGCATAAGTGAGTTTAGTGACAGTATAAATGAAAATAATCTTGAAGTTAGAGTAAATGTGGATGATGATGTTTATATTTATGCCGACGGAGAAAGGCTTGGAAGAGTACTTGAAAATCTAATTCAAAATGCGGTGAAATATTCACTCAAAGGAACAAGGATATATATAGACTTGGATAAAGACGACCCGAGTATAACGATAAGTAATATATCTAATTATGAGATGGACTTTTCCAGTGAAGAAATTTTAACCAGATTTGCAAGAGCGGATAAAGCCAGAGATCTTGAAGGTTTTGGGTTGGGGCTTTCTATAGTTCAAAGTTTTACCGGCTTGATGGGAATTGACTTTAGTGTCACGATAGATAAAGATTTATTTAAAGCAAGGCTGGATTTTAAAAATAATAAATAAGATAAAAACGACATCAAATTAATGATGTCGTTTTTTATTGGATAGTAATAATGATTTATATTTATTGTAATTTGTTTAAATATGTTATAATCTCTTTATATATTATAATTTTAAGAGGTCAGTAGTGAATAAGTTTTTATTTGTAGTTTTATTTGTAGTCGCGTCATTAGGGATTGCATTTATAAAAATCAAAGAATATTATTTATATAAAATATGCACTAAAAGTACTTATGCTAAAATACTTTCCATTAAATCATCTTATGGAAATAACAGGAAAATTGCAGGTGCTGTTTTAACATATAAAGTAGATGAAAAATTTATTAATGCAAAAAGCAGTTTAGACGTAAACAGTGAAATGGTAAAGAAAGATGATGTTATAGAAATTTTATATAATCCAAGAAAACCAAGACAAAATGTGTGCTTTAAAAGAGAACTCCAAACTTCAAGATTATCTTTAATGATTCCATTATGGCTAGTGACATTGATAGCCTTAATAGTTTCTTTTATTATATAAAATATATAAAAATAAAAAGCGGATAATGCTCCGCTTTTTTCTTATATTTTTTATTTTGCGTAAGTCCTCGCTCCGTCCATTAGTATTACTTCTCCGCTTATATATGACGCCATTTCACTTGAAAGGAATGCTGTCATATAAGCTACATCTTCAGGTTCTCCAAGCCTTCCCACCGGTACTGTAGCAATTTTTTTCTTTAACATTTCATCATCGAATTTATTTAACATTTCTGTTTTAATAAGCGAAATCGCAAGTGTATTGCATCTAATATTTTCAGGTCCGTACTGTACTGCCATATATCTTGTAAGACCTAATAATCCTGCTTTTGAAGCTGAGTATTGCGGTCCTCCGCCCATTCCCGAATACATTGCAGAAGAGCCTATATTTATGATACTTCCGCCCCCTGCTTCTTTAAGAAGGTCCAAACCTCCTGCCATGATAGAATAAAATGAACCATATAAATTTGATTTTAATACAGTATCTAGATATTCCGGAGTAAGTTCGTCTATCTCTACGACTTTTGAACCTCCGGCATTGTTTATTATTATATCTAATTTACCAAACTTTTCTTTAATATTATTTAAAGTTTCTTTCATTTGGTCAAAGTTGCCGACATCGCATTTATAACAGTAAGCTTCTCTACCTAAAGCTTCTATTTCCTTTACTACTTCATTTGCTGCTTCATCTCTTGATAAATATGTGAATGCAACGTCTGCTCCGCACTCGGCAAGTGCAAGACAAATAGCTTTTCCTACACCTCTGCTGCCTCCTGTAAGAAATGCTTTCTTTCCCGTTAAGTCAATTTTTAACATAATTATTTCTCCTTAAACTTTGTATATTCTATAAATAAAGTTTATCATAACTTAAATATAATGTAAATTAAGATTTATCTAAAAAATGCGGGCACTACGCCTGCTGAAGCAGATTTCGCGCCCGCTGTTCTTACTATAAAATTAATTAATTTGAAAGCTTTATAAGTTCATCTTCATTTATTATTTCTATCCCGCCTCTGAATAGTTTTATGATATCGTTACTTTCAAAGTGTTTAAGCATCCTGCTTACCACTTCTCTCGCACTTCCCAAGTGATTTGCTATTTCTTCATGTGTCATTTTTATTTTATCTTTTTCGTCCCTATGGAAAAGTAAAAATTCCGCCAGTCTTGAATCGAATTTTTTAAATAATACCTGCTCCAAAATCCACATTACATCCGATAATCTTGAAGACATAATGCTATTAACATACTTTGACATTTCAATGTAATTATTAGCTATATCTTTATATATGTGTGTAGGTAAAATAGCTGCTTTTGTTTCCTCCATTGCTTCTATGAATATGTCAAACGTTATGTCTTTCATCACGCATGAAGCGGACATCAAACATATATCATTATCCATTAAATAATATAAACTGAGCTCTCTTCCTGTCTCCGATATCATGTAGGCCCTGAGCTTACCGCTTAAAATAAATATTAGTCCCGTGCATGTCACGGAGTTGTCGTGAACAGTTTCCCTTTTTTTAAATGTTTTAAATTTTAATTCTTTTAGTATTGTTTCCTGGCATTCATTTTTAAGACTATCCCAAAACGGGAGAAAATCTTTCATATTGAAGTTATCATCATTCATATTTTTACCGCCTTATTATATATTCTATAATTATTATTCTTATTTGTCCATTATGACTTTATATTTTCTTATGTGACTTTGTCACAGTCTTTTATTTTTTATTTGAATATAATATAAACAAATAACAGGAAAGAGGTAAGGAAAATGAGTGTAATAGATTTAACAAATAAAACCTTCAAGGAAGAGATAAATGATAATAGATTGGTGATAGTTGATTTTTGGGCTCCTTGGTGCGGACCATGCAGTGCTTTTTCTCCGGTAATAGATGAAGTGGCAGAAGATAGAAATGATATAAAAGTATGCAAGGTCAACGTAGATGATGAAAGAATGCTTGCAATGAAGAATAAAGTAATGTCTATCCCAACATTATTAATGTATAAAGACGGAAAGCAAGTAAAAAGAACACAAGGTGCAATGACAAAACAAGAACTTTTAGAAGTTATTGACCAAGTACAATAAATAAAATATAAACCTTTAAAATTAAATTGTTTAAAAAAGAGCGAAAGCTCTTTTTTATTATCATTAATATGTAAGTCTGGTTGACTGCATATTTAAGTTATGATATTTTACTGTATAATATAAAGGATTTATGATTTATTAAAGGAACAAATAGCCGAAAAAATATAAATTTATTGTAAATGTAAGATGTTTATTGAGTTTTTAAAATGTAACATAATAAAGTTTTAGAAGATGAAAAGAAAGATCATGTAAATTTTCTTTTTTGTTAAAAATATCTAAGGTATATTATGTAAAACCGAACAAATTTTCTAAAAATTTGTTGTTATTTTAAAAAATTTGTGATAATATCATATTAATGTTTAAGGAGGATATTATGACAGACAAAATTGTTATAAGAGGTGCCAGAGAAAACAACCTTAAAAATATAGATTTAACTATACCGAGAGACAAGCTTATTGTATTTACCGGACTGTCAGGTTCGGGGAAATCTTCTCTTGCTTTTGATACCATATATGCAGAAGGACAGAGAAGGTATGTAGAAAGTCTTTCTGCATATGCGAGAATGTTTTTGGGTCAAACAAATAAACCCGACGTAGATAATATTGAAGGGCTAAGTCCGTCTATTTCCATAGATCAGAAGACTACAAACCGTAATCCACGTTCCACTGTTGGAACGGTAACGGAAATATATGACTACTTCAGATTGTTATTTGCGAGAATAGGAACACCTTATTGTCCTAAATGCGGTAAGAAAATAGAAAGCCAGAGTATAGATACTATAATTGATGATATTTTATCTATGGAAGAGGGTACTAAAATACAAATATTAGCTCCCGTTATAAGAGGAGAAAAGGGGACTCAAAAGAATTTTCTTACTCATTTAAAGAAGGAAGGTTATCTTAGAGTATTTATAGACGGAGGGCTTTATGACCTTGATGATGAAATAAAACTTCCCAAGAATAAGAAGCATGATATAAGCGTTGTAATAGACAGGCTTAAAGTAAGGGATAAAATAAAATCAAGACTTAATGATTCCGTCGAGACAGCATTAAACTTAAGTGACGGATTGGTCATATGCAAAACCGATGATGAAGAAAAATTGTACTCGGAAAAATTTGCCTGCATGGACTGTGGTATCGCAATGGATAAGCCCGAACCGAGAAGCTTTTCATTCAACTCACCTTTTGGTATGTGTATGGAATGTAACGGGATAGGTTATCATCAAACCATCGATCCCGAACTTGTTATTCCCGACAGAAGTATTTCCATAAACGAAGGTGCTCTTTCCAATTTTGTAAGCAGTGACGACAGCACTTACTATTCTGTAATTGTCAAAACTTTGGTAGAAAAATATAATTTCTCTATGGATAAACCGCTTAATGAAGCAAGCGACGAATTTATGGAGGCTCTTCTTTACGGAGATAAGGATAAAATCAAAATCGGATTTAATTCTCATTTCGGAGGGTACAAGGAAAGAGAAATCGTATTTGAAGGAATAGTAAATAATTTAGAAAGAAGATACTTTGAAAGCAGCAGTGAGTATGTAAAGGCTAAGTTTAGTAAATTTTTGTCTAATATTACTTGTAATGCATGTAAAGGAAAAAGACTTAATGACAATTCTTTGAGTGTAAAGATCAATGGAGTCAATATTATTGAGCTTACGGAGATGTCTATAAGAGACTGTAAAAAGTTCATTGATAATCTTGTTTTAAATGAAAATGAAGCTAAAATAGCGGAACTTGTCCTTAGGGAGATAAAATCAAGGCTTGGTTTTTTAAATGATGTTGGACTAAGTTATCTTACTTTGGACAGAGCTGCTTCTACGTTATCCGGAGGAGAAAGCCAGAGAATAAGACTTGCCACTCAAATAGGTTCTAAGCTTACCGGAGTACTTTATGTTTTGGATGAACCCAGTATAGGGCTTCATCAACGAGACAATGAGATGTTACTTAATACACTAAGAGAGCTTACGGATATAGGTAATACAGTTATCGTAGTAGAGCACGATGAAGATACAATGAGAGAAGCGGATCATATAGTAGATATAGGTCCGGGCGCAGGTATTCATGGCGGAGAAGTTATAGCAAACGGCCCTTTGGAAGAAATAATAGATAACAAAAATTCTATAACTGCCGATTATTTGTCAGGCAGGAAAAAAATAGACGTTCCAAAAGAAAGGCAGAAAGGCAACGGACAGTATCTTGAAATAATCGGAGCTAAAGAAAATAATTTAAAGAATATTGATGTAAAATTTGAGCTTGGGAATATGACTTGCGTTACAGGAGTTTCCGGATCGGGAAAAAGTACGTTAATAAATGAAATATTATTTAAGGCTCTTAGAAAGAAGCTTTTGGGTTCTGTAGAAAAACCCGGAAAACATAAAGAAATAAGAGGCTGGGAAAACCTTGATAAGATAATAGATATAGACCAGTCGCCTATAGGGCGTACTCCGAGATCCAATCCTGCTACTTATACCGGAATGTTCGATCTTATAAGAGATGTTTTTGCTTCGACAAATGAAGCAAAAATGAGAGGATATAAGAAAGGTCGTTTCAGCTTTAATGTAAAAGGTGGAAGATGTGAGCATTGTAAGGGAGATGGTATAATAAAAATAGAAATGCATTTCCTTCCTGATGTTTATGTTCCTTGTGAAGTTTGTAAAGGACACAGATATAATGATGAAACTCTCCAAATAAAATACAAGGGCAAAAATATTGCAGAAGTACTTGATATGAGTGTTGAAGAAGCCTTGACATTCTTTGAAAATATTCCTTCAATTAAATCCAAAGTACAGACTTTATATGATGTGGGACTTGGATATATTAAACTGGGACAGCCTTCTACGACCCTTTCCGGCGGAGAAGCTCAAAGGATCAAACTTGCAACGTATCTTTCAAAAAGACAGACGGGCAAGACTTTATATATTTTGGATGAACCCACTACGGGGCTTCATATGGAGGATGTAAAGAAGCTTCTTGAAGTACTGTACAGATTAAGAGAAGGCGGAAATACCATACTCATAATAGAACATAATTTAGATGTCATAAAATGTGCAGACTATTTGATTGATTTAGGTCCCGAAGGAGGAGACGGCGGCGGAACCGTGATTGCAACGGGTACTCCGGAAGAAGTTGCCAAGGTCAAAAAAAGTTACACAGGACAGTTTTTGAAGAAAATATTATAAATAAAATATAATAATGAAAAGCACTCTAAATAATTAGGGTGTTTTTTATTTCGGGGCACTACGCCTGCTTCGCAGATTCCGCGCCCCTGTTTCTCTATAAAGATATGATTTTTTATGCGGATTAATATATTAACTTATTTTATTTGTTTTTTACTTTAAAACAGATATGTTAAGATGTATAATTAATGGGAATGATATTTTTATTGGACAATAAATTTTATTAATATAAGGAGATATTATGAAAGCAACGATACTTTGTATAGGTGATGAAGTTTTATGCGGAGATGTTTTGAATTCAAACGGAACTTTTTTTGCAAAAGAACTTACAGAAATAGGAATAGAAGTTGTAAAGCATGTAGTAGTAAGTGATGATGAAGATATGGTAGAAGGTGCATTTAACGATGCGGTGAATATAAGTGATTTGATTATAACTACCGGAGGACTTGGTCCTACACTTGACGATATGACAAAAGAGGCAATAGCCAAAGTCACCGGAAGACCGCTTGAAGAAAATGCAGAAGCCAGACATCATGTTGAGACATATTTCAAAAATAAAGAAAAAGATTTTGTTCTTACTCCAAATAATTTTAGGCAGGCACTATTCCCAAAAGGAGCAAAGATACTTAGTAATGACAGGGGAACAGCCCCCGGTGCACTTCTTGAAATAGATGACAAGATGATCATAATGCTTCCCGGACCTCCAAGGGAAAATACTTATATGTACAACAAGCATATCAAAGAATATTTAATGAATAAATTAAATAAATTCTTTGCTGTAAAGGACTATATGACAGCGGGTATAGGAGAGTCTGAAATTGAGTACAGAATGAGAGATCTGCTTCCTGATCTTGAGGGGGTAAATGTAAATACATATTTTAATGACAGCGGTGTTAAAGTCAAAGCGGTATCCAAGGCTGATAATCTAAAACATGCCATTGAAAATTTGGATAAAATAGATGATATTATAATGAAAAATTTTAAAGAATATATCTATTCCGTTAAAGGAGAAACACTTCCTCAAAAATTTGTTAATATACTTAAAAGTATGGGACTCACATTCTCATGTGCAGAGTCCTGTACAGGCGGACTTCTTGCCAGTTATTTAACAGAGATACCCGGAGTAAGCGAAGTATTTATGGGCAGTGCCGTTACTTATACAAATGAAATCAAACACTCTCTTCTCGGTGTTAAAAATGAAACATTGGAGAAATACGGTGCAGTTAGTTCTCAGTGTGTGGAAGAGATGGCTCTCGGCTGTGCTGAAAGGTTTAATTCGGATGTTGCTATATCAATAAGCGGAATTGCGGGCCCCGGCGGCGGTACTCCCGAAAAGCCTGTTGGAACTGTTTATATGGGATTTTATTATAAAGGACAAGTTTCTTCAACTAAATATAATATAACCGGAGAAAGAAAAAGAGTTCAGACACGAAGTGCATATTATTCGATAAATAATATGTTAAAAATAATGCAATAAATTGTTGACTAATCTCTAAACTAAATGTATAATTGAATAAGAACAAATGTTTGAAAGGAAGTCAAAATAATGAATCCAGATAAAGAAAAAGCTCTAGAGCTAGCAATGAGAAATATAGAAAGCAACTTCGGAAAAGGTGCGGTAATGAAATTAGGCGATAAACCTACCGTTACCATAGATGCTATTTCAACATCATCTATTTCCCTTGATGCTGCCCTTGGTGTAGGGGGACTTCCAAGAGGAAGAATAATCGAAGTATATGGTCCCGAGTCTTCAGGTAAGACGACTGTTGCATTACATGTTGTTGCGGAAGCACAAAAGGCAGGCGGTGTTGCGGCTTTTATTGATGCTGAACATGCTCTTGATCCTATTTATGCGGAAGCTTTGGGTGTTAATATAGATGAACTTATAGTATCTCAGCCGGATACCGGTGAACAGGCTTTGGAAATCACTGAAGCTCTTGTAAGAAGTGCTGCGGTAGATGTTGTCGTAATCGACTCTGTAGCAGCTCTCGTTCCAAAAGCGGAAATCGAAGGGGATATGGGGGACAGTCATGTGGGGCTTCAGGCAAGGCTTATGTCTCAGGCCCTTAGAAAACTGGCAGGAGCCATAAATAAATCAAATACTACGGCAGTTTTTATCAATCAGCTTAGAGAAAAAGTAGGGATTATGTTTGGTAATCCGGAAGTTACTCCGGGAGGCAGAGCATTAAAATTCTATTCTTCTGTAAGGCTTGAAGTAAGAAGGATCGATTCTATCAAGAACGGTCAGGATATAATAGGTAACAGAACTAAAGTCAAGGTAGTTAAAAATAAAGTGGCGCCTCCTTTTAAAATCGCCGAATTTGATATCATGTACGGTAAAGGTATTTCAAGAGAAGGTGATATAGTGGATATGGCCGCTAAATATGGAATTATCAAAAAAGCCGGTGCTTGGTATTCTTATAATGATGAAAAAATTGGACAGGGAAGAGATAAAGCAAAACAATTTCTTGCCGATAATCCGGAAATTGCCGAACATATAGAAAAGCTGGTATTGGATGAAGTTTTGGGCAGAAATAAAGAAGAAGAGCCTGAAGCTGCTGATACTGTAAAATCCGAAGAATAAAAAATAAAAAGAACAGCGAAAACTGTTCTTTTTATTTTTTATTCTAATTATTGTAAGTAATGTTTGTTCTTCCTACTCATATAATTTATCGGATAACGTTGCGCACATAACCGCTTTTATTGTATGAGCTCTGTTCTCTGCCTCATCGAATACTTTTGAATGTTTGCTTCTAAATACCTCGTCTGTTACTTCCATTTCTTTAAGACCATATTTTTCGTAAACATCTCTTCCTACTTCGGTATTTAAATCATGGAACGATGGCAAACAGTGAAGGAATATAACATTTTCGTTGCCTGTCTTTTTAAGCATTTCCATGTTTACTTGATAATCTTTTAAAAGTTCAATTCTTTCCGCAAATTTGTCTTCTTCTCCCATTGAAACCCATATGTCTGTATATATGGCATCACTGTCTTTAACCGCTTTATCAATATCATCGGTAATTAAAATCGTGCTGCCGTTTTCTTTTGCTATTATTTCCATTTCTTTAACCAGATTTTCATCAGGCCAAAGTGATTTTGGTGCCGCCGCCGCGAAATTGATACCAAGTTTTGCACATCCAATCAATAATGAGTTTGAAACATTGTTTCTTGCATCTCCGACATAGGTAAGTTTCATATCATTATTATTATCTTTATTTATATGTTCATACATTGTTAAAACGTCTGCCAATAGTTGTGTCGGATGATATAAATCCGTAAGTCCGTTCCACACGGGTACACCTGAGTATTTTGCTAAATCTTCAACGGTTTCCTGTTTGAATCCTCTAAATTCAATACCATCAAACATTCTTCCGAGAACATTTGCGGTATCCTCAAGAGATTCTTTCTTACCCATTTGAGAGTTTGTTAGGAATGTTACATGTGCACCTTCATCGTAAGCAGCCGTTTCGAATGCACATCTTGTTCTTGTGGAAGTTTTTTCAAACAATAAAACAATATTTTTGCCTTCCAGCAAGTCTCCTTTTTTTCCTCTTTTTTTCTTGGCTTTTAGTTCTTTTGCCAAATCCAGTAAATATTTTATTTCCTCAGTTGTATAATCTTTGAGTGTTAAAAAACTTCTTCCTTTTAAATTTATGCTCATTTATTCCTCCTAAAAATCTATATCTTCTCTTACCAAAGGCATGCTCATACATCTTGGACCGCCTCTTCCTCTAACTAATTCGCTTCCTTCTATAGAAAGTACTTTAATGCCGTTCCTGTCTAAAATTTCATTGGATATTTCGTTTCTGTTATATGTTATGACCACTCCCGGTGAAATAGCCAATGTATTTGTACTGTCATTCCATTGTTCCCTTGCCGAAATCACACTGCTGCTCCCTCCGCTTTTGATGAGTTTTACACTTGGAAGATTAAGTGCTTTTGCAAGTGCAGTTTTTAAATTCTCTTCGGCTTCGTATCTAAGTGAAGATTTTCCGCCTGATGTAATGGTGATGACTTCTATATCATTTAAAATATTAGGGAATATTACAAACTTATCGCAGTCTACCATTGTAAATACAGTATCAAGATGCATAAAAGCTCTTTCATGAGGTATTTTAACCGCTAAAACTTTTTTTACTCCGCTGTTTGAGTTTAATAAGTTAGAAGCGAGTTTATCTATCCCCTCTAAAGATGTTCTCTCGGAAAATCCGATTAGTACACATTCTTTGCTTAGTATAAGTACATCTCCGCCTTCCAAACTCATTTTTTCTTGTTTATTATCGAAGTAAACAGGTACACCTGAAAAGTCGGGATGGTATTTATATATCAGTCTTACAATCAGACTTTCTCTCCTTCTTATAGGTGTTTTCATCCTGCTGAGTGCAACGCCGTTTTTAATCACTACACCTACATCTCTCATGAAATAAAGATTTGGTATAGGTTTAAAATAGTAAGGATATTTATCCTGCATATAATCGGATAATGTCACTCTGCTTGATTTGACTTCGCTTTCACTGAGTCCCGCTATTATACATCTTATAAGTTCTTTGTTGTCTAAACTTAATAAGAATTCTCTTAGTCCGTTTATTGTAATACTGTCATACTGCACTTCTTCCAGTGCTAATTCTACAAGTTCTTTTTTAGCTTCTGCGTTATTATTTATTACTTCCAGCAAGCAATCTGTTACATATAATACTTCGGTACCTGTTTCTTTTAAAACTTTAGCAAAACCGTCATGCTCTTTTCTCATTCTGCTCATCCAAGGAATATCATCGAATAATACTTCCTTCAAGTCATCGGGAGTAATCCTGTCAAGTTCAAAGCCCGGTCTATGAAGCAAAATCTTTTTTAGTTTTCCAATTTCACTGTTAATTGATAATTTATCCATAATAACCTACTTTTTTATAATTTTTTTGTTATAATTATTATAATGTGTTTTTGATATACACTTAGTGCATAATATCAAATTATATATTACCACATTATGCCTTTGTAGTAAAATAAATAAATGAAAAATATTATCATATAAAGGAGAAATTTAATGTTTCCAAAAATAAAAATCGACTTACACGGGATTAGCGAAAATACAAAAAGAGTATGTGATAAATGTAAAGACATTGGAATAAATGTGACTGCTATAACTAAAGTATTTCTAGCAGATGAAAATATAGCGGAATGCTTGGTTACTGGAGGAGCTACCGCTTTGGGAGATTCAAGAATAGAAAATCTTAAAAATTTAGGATGCTTTAATATGGAAAAGTGGCTGGTGAGGATCCCTATGGAGAGTGAAATCGAAGATGTTATAAAATATAGTGATGTGTCGCTTAACAGCGAGATAAAGACGATCAGACTTCTTAATAAAGAAGCGTACAAGCAAGGTACTACTCATAAGGTGATTTTGATGGCTGATCTCGGAGATTTAAGAGAGGGGTATTTCAGTACAGATGATTTGCTTAGTGATGTAGACAAAGTACTTCAAATGAAGAATATAGAGCTTTATGGGATAGGAACAAACCTTACCTGCTTTGGTGCCATTATTCCTCGCCCCGAAACATTACAAAAGTTAGTTAAAATAAAAGAAAGAATAGAAAACGATTTTGATATAGAATTAAAAGTAGTTTCCGGAGGCAACTCAAGCTCATATACTTTGGTTGATAGGGGCGAGATGATTGACGGTATCAATAATTTGAGGCTTGGTGAAGTCATACTCCTTGGTAATGAGACCAGCTACGGGACTCCTGTAGAGGGACTTCATCATGATAATTTTATTTTGGAAGCACAAATCGTTGAACTAAAAGAAAAGCCCTCGGTTCCTATAGGTGAAATCGGAATAGATGCTTTTGGGAATAAACCGGAATTTGTAAATAAGGGAACGATGAAAAGAGCAATAATTGCCGTTGGTAAGCAGGATGTAAGGATCGATGGGATGACTCCTGTTGACAGTAATATTGAAATCCTTGGTGCAAGCAGTGACCATACTATCCTCGATTTAACAAATGTGGATAAGATATATAAGTTAGGTGACACTGTTTCCTTTAAATTGGACTACGGGGCTACTCTTGCGGCAATGACGAGTAAATATGTTGAAAAAGAATATGTTGATATATAAAATAAAAAAGAACACATATGTGTTCTTTTTTTATATAAATTCGACCATAACTGTATTGGCAAAATCCAGGCCTTTATAAGTAAGTTTAAAATGATTGTTTTCTATCATTACTAAACCTTGCCTTTTGAGCTTTTCGATTTTATCATTATAAATATCAGTGAAGTTGATATTGAATTTTTTATTTATTTTTTCAATATCAATCCCTTTTATTTTTCTAAGTCCAAGCATGATATAATCTCCCAGGAGTTCTTCTTTGCTTAGTTTGTTTTCTTCATTTATGGGCAGTATATTATTATTTAAATCATTTATATATTCTTTAATATTTGATTTATTTGTTTTTCTTGTATTTTCATTAAATCCCGAAGCATTAATCCCAAAGCCTATATAATCTTCAAGGTCCCAGCAGCTCATATTGTGTTTGCTTTCATAGCCTTTTTGGGCAAAGTTTGAAATTTCATACTGTTCGTAATCGTATTCGCTTAATTTGTTTATGCAGTAGTGATACATTGTCCTGTCTAAATCATCATCAATAATGATATTATTTTTTTTATAATTATTATATAATTTTGTTCCTTTTTCAAGTATCAACGAATATGTAGATATATGGGTAGGATTAAGCATAATAACTTCTTCGAGACTGTCTATAAAATCTTTTAAAGTTTCATTGGGAAGTGAGAACATCAAATCTATGTTTATATTGTCAAACCCGGCATTTTTGCAAAGTTCATAAGAGGATAAGAATTTTTCAAAAGTGTGTATCCTTCCTATTTCCTTTAATGTATTGTTATTTGCGGATTGAAGTCCCATACTTATCCTGTTAAATCCCGCTATTTTATAATTTTCAAGCTTTTCTTCCGTTACACTTTCCGGATTTGCCTCAATAGTGATTTCCGCTTCTTTTTTTATGTTGAATTCACTTTTCAATATATCCATTATATCAGTTATGTATTTGCTGTCCACATAACTTGGGGTACCGCCGCCAAAATAAACAGTAGAGATATCTCTACTGTTTATTTCATTTTTTCTTAGGATTATTTCTTTTTTTAGTGCCTTATAATATTCATTTATAAAATCTTCATTATTTGAAAATGATGCAAAATCACAATAATAACATTTGTGTTTGCAAAAAGGTGTATGAACGTATACAGATATATTATTCATCTAGTTTTAATACTGCTGTAAATGCTTCCTGAGGTACTTCTACTTTGCCTACTTGACGCATTTTCTTTTTCCCTTCTTTTTGTTTTTCAAGAAGTTTTTTCTTTCTTGTTATATCACCGCCATAACATTTAGAAAGTACATCTTTTCTAAGTGCTCTTACGGTTTCTCTTGCAATGACTTTTCCTCCTATTGCAGCTTGAATAGGTATTTCAAACATCTGTCTTGGGATTTCTTCCTTTAATTTTTTAACTATTTGTCTTCCTCTCGTCTGTGCTTTGTCTCTATGAACAATAAAGGACAATGCGTCGACTATTTCCCCGTTGAGTAATATATCCAGCTTCACAAGGTCTGCTTTTCTGTAATCCAGTAGTTCATAGTCTAGTGAAGCATAACCTTTTGTCCTCGATTTTAAAGTATCAAAGAAATCATATATTATCTCATTCAACGGCATTTCATATTTTAGGTTTACTCTGTTTTCATCTATATAATCCATGGTTTTATATATTCCCCTTTTGCCTTGGCATATTTCCATGACAGCCCCGACATAATCACTGGGAAGCATTATATTTGCGTCAACGAAAGGTTCTTCCATAAAACTGATTTCCGGGATAGGAGGCAGATTGGTAGGGTTGTCTACTTTTAATTTGCTTCCGTCGGTCTTTGTGACATTGTAAATAACGCTTGGAGTAGTCGTCACTATATCTAAATTATATTCTCTGTCGATTCTTTGCTGGGTCACTTCTAAATGAAGCAGTCCTAAAAATCCGCATCTGAAACCAAATCCCAATGCAACAGAAGTTTCCGGTTCATATAATAACGAAGCGTCGTTTAACTTCAGTTTTCCGAGTGCTTCTTTTAAATCTTCGTATTTACTTCCGTCAGCCGGATAAATTCCGCAGTACACCATAGGAGTGATACTTTTATATCCAGGCAGAGGTTCTTTTGCAGGATTTTCTTCATTCATTATTGTATCGCCGACTCTTGTATCCGCAACATTTTTAATACTCGCGCATATATAACCTACATCTCCGCTTTCAAGCTTATCAGTAGGGGTAAGAGTACTTGTAAATATACCCACTTCTTCCACTTCAAAAGTTTTTCCCGTCGCATAGAATTTTATTTTTGTACCCTTTTTTATTTCTCCGTCTACTATTCTTGTACTTATTACAACACCTTTGTATTGGTCGTAATAAGAATCGAAAATAAGTCCCCTTAATGGTTCTTTGTTTTTCTCTTTAGGAGGTGGAACATCTCTTACTATTGCTTCCAATACATCATCGATATTTAAACCTTCTTTTGCGGAAATAAGAGGAGCTTCGTCTGCGGGAAGACCTATATAATCTTCGATTTCTCTTCTTGCCATTTCCGGATCTGCACTGGGAAGGTCAATTTTATTTATTACCGGGATTATTTCCAAATCATTTTCCAACGCCAAATATACATTTGCCATTGTCTGCGCTTGGATGCCCTGAGTTGCATCAACTATTAATATTGCACCTTCGCATGCTGCAAGGGAACGTGAAACTTCATAAGTAAAATCCACATGTCCGGGAGTATCGATCAAATTTAAATAATACTCTTCTCCGTCCTTTGCATGATATACAAGTCTGACAGCCTGAAGTTTAATGGTTATCCCTCTTTCTTGTTCAAGGTCCATTTTGTCCAAGACTTGGCTTGTCATTTCTCTTTTTGAAATGAGTCCTGTTTTTTCTATTAATCTGTCGGCTAAAGTTGATTTGCCGTGATCTATATGAGCTATTATACAAAAATTTCTGGTTCTTTCTTGTTTTGTTTTCATTCTTCACCTTTTAAAATAATAATGTTAATAAATTTTACCACAAATTTATCATAAGTAAAAGTATCATAAAATAAAATACGATTTATTTTTTATTAATTAACTAAATGTTAAATTTTTATTGGTATCATAAGTTTTAATTATATTATTTGGTATTTTTATTATTTTCTTTTAAATTTTGCTCTAATTTAATATTTATATATTTAGTTATTTATAATAGGGTATTTAAATATCTGAAAGAATTAGTATAAATAATAGATTTTTATTTTGAACGTTAACTTTATATCCGGATATCCTTAAGTTTAAAAGTTTTTAGAGTACATAGTTTGGATATATATTTTTAAAGCGTACTTTAATAAGTTATAATTTGAATATTAGGTTCGAAGTACAACAATTTTAAGATAATTGTTGTTTAAAAGCGTACATGGTATAATTAAAAATATAAAAAAACTTTTCAAGGAGGATTATCGTGAGATATATAGTTGATGATAAAAATTTAGATGCAGAAATATTTATCTCTTTTGCAGGTAAAGTTTGGAAGGGAGAATACGATATTGAAAAAACGAAAAAGGCACTAAATAAAACTATCAATATCACCGCATATGAAGATAATAAACTTATTGGATGTATCAGGATATTATCTGACGGTTATTACTTTGGTACGATAACGGAATTATTAGTTTTACCGGAGTTTCAAAATAAGGGTATCGGAAGCAAATTGCTAAACCTTGCAAAAGAAAATTCTCCTACGATGTTGTATTTTGGTGCAAAACCCGGAGTAGAAGAGTTTTATGAGAAGAATGGGTGTGAAAAGGGAATGCAGGCATATATAATTAATAAGTAGTAATTTTAGACATAGATATGTTTAGTTAAATATAAAAATTGTAAATAAATATTATTTGTTTAAATAAAAAGGAATTATAAAAATATAATATTATGTTATATTTATCATTCTTTAATAAAGGGAAAAAGTCTTATTATATGGTTTTATAAGTAGAGAAAGATTATTTAAGTGATAATAATGATTATTTATATATTATTACTGAAAAGGAAATATTAATGTTGCTTATATAAGTAATAGATTACATCTATATTAAGATATTATATAGAATAATTATTTAAATTATTTATTTTCTAAGAATTATGAAAATATTGAAGTTTTTATTAATCAAATATAATATGTTTTACATATTAATTATCTATAGTTGAGTTTAATTGACTTTTATTTTTTCTTATGATAAGGTTTACTTGACGGCATTATGAAACATATCAATAAGTATTAAAACCTTATTTAATGGGATTTTAGATAAATAATTCAGAGCGTAAAATGATTAAGTTCATTTAATAAATTTATAGGAGGTAAAATAATGGGCTTTCATAAAGAAAATAATTTTAACTGGGAAGGTATAGAGAAAGTAGATTATAAGACTGCTTCTACAGACGGACCTATAAGTTTCAATAAGACAGACAGGCATACATTGGTAGGTGACGGACAAAATACTTCTTTTCATACCAGATATTTTGAATGTGACGGAGGAGGGTATTCTTCTCTTGAAAAACATGCGCATGTCCATGTTGTAATTGCGGCAAGAGGAAATGGTGTTGTTATAGTCGATGATAAAGTTTATGAAGTAAAACCTCACGATCTGATTGTTATTCCCCCTTGGGCAAAACATCAGCTTGTAAATGCTTCCGAAACAGAGCCCTTTGGTTTTTTCTGCATAGTAGATGCCGACAGAGATAGATTTCAAACTCTTACTAGAGAAGAAGTGGCGGATATGAAGAAAAATGAAAAAGTTGCAAATGCAATCAGAGTCCATGAAAAATACTGGGGTTAAGATATGGCTGTTTTAAAGTATAGCATAAAAGCAGAAAATGAAGGATATGCCAAGACCAGAGTTAAAGCTAGAAACTTCGAATTTATTATTGACGAACCTAAAAACGCCGGAGGAGAAGACGCTGGTCCCACACCTGTGGAATATTTAATAGGTGCTTTGGCAGGATGTCTTGGAGTGGTATGCAATAAAGTTGCAAAAGAAATGGATATTAAAATAAACTCTCTTAATATTGATATAGAAGGTGATCTTGATACTGACAAGTTTGCGGGTAAAGATACTGATAAAAGGAGCGGATATAGGGAAATCAGAGTGAATATAATCGCAGATGTCGATGCAGACAGTGTTAAGAAATATCAGTGGATAAAAGCAGTAAAAGAAAGGTGTCCGGTGAGTGATAATATCTCTAATCAAACTCCTGTTAAAATCAAACTTTCATAAATAGATGTATATGATTTTAAAGTATTAACCAAATACAATAATAAGCTAAATGAGTATTTTTAATCAATAATTTCTGAATTTATGTTTATTAAACTAAAAATTATTAAAAAATTAAAAAAACATTTGCAATATAGAAAAAAAAATAGTATACTTATTAGGCTACGAATATAGTGAAGAATATAAAATTATTTTTTTATATAATAATTTGTCAAAAGGGGTGAAAGAGATGAAAGAAGCAATACATCCAAAATATGGTAAATGCAAAGTAACTTGCGCTTGTGGGAATACTTTTGAAACAGGTTCTGTAAAAGACGAAATTCGTGTTGAAATTTGTTCAAAATGTCATCCATTCTATACTGGTAAACAAAAACTTGTTGATACAGGCGGTAGAGTTGATAGATTTAAGAAAAGATATAATATGGACTAAATATAATATAGAAGGAGGCATTATTTTATGAAAAGAACGTTTCAGCCAAATAATCATAAAAGAAAGAAAAATCATGGTTTCAGAAGCAGAATGTCTACTCCAGGCGGAAAAAATGTAATCAGAAACAGAAGAAAAAAAGGTAGAAAACAATTATCTGCTTAGATATTAACTGCTAGGGCTACTTAATGTAGCCTTTTTTTATATATGATAGGATCAAATCATGCAAAGATTAAAAAACAGTATTGATTTTAAAAAAGTTTACAATAATAAAAAATCCATTGCAAACAGGCATTTGGTGTTTTATACTTTAAAAACCGAAGGTGAAAGCAGGATTGGTTTCTCGATTAGTAAAAAAATCGGCAATGCGGTAAAAAGAAATAAAATAAAAAGGCGTCTTAGAGAAATTTCTAGGTTAAATGCATACCAAATAAAGGACGGCTATGATATAATATGCATTGTCAGAGTTTATGCTAAGGATATTGACTATAATACCTTGAACAATTCTTTTTTACATTTGGTAAAAAAATCCGGACTGATTTTGGGAGATGAGTATAAAAATGACAAAGATAATGACCGGAATAGTTAAATTCTATCAAAAGAATTTATCCGGACTTAAAAGACCTTGTTGTAAGTATATTCCAACGTGTTCAAATTATGCACTTGAGGCTTATGAAAAACATGGTTTTATAAAAGGCACTATTTTAAGTGTCTATCGAATTCTTAGGTGTAACCCTTTTTCAAAGGGGGGCTATGACCCTGTTCCCGAGAAATTTCTATAGGAGGAAAAAAGGAAAGTATGTCGTATTTATATATGCTATTTGGTAAAGTATTGCTTTTTATCTATAATTTCGTCGGAAGTTATGGATTATCGATTATTCTTTTCGCTTTATTCGCGAAATTGATACTTTTACCGATATCATACAAACAAATCAAATCAACACAAATTATGAAAGTAATCAATCCTGAAGTACAAAAGGTTCAGGAAAAGTATAAGAATGATAAGGCGAAACAAGGGGAGGAAATGTGGAAGGTATATGAGAAATACCACTACAATCCTATGAGCGGATGTCTTCCGTTATTCCTTCAGTTTCCGATTATCATCGGTTTATTTGGGGTAATCAGACAACCTGAAGCTTATGTTTTTATTGATGGGATGAAACATGTGTCCATGTCATTTTTATGGATAAAAGATATAAGTGTTTCTGCACTGGATATTGCAAAAACGAATGGATTTGCACTTCCTACGTTTCTTGCTATGATTATTCCGCTTATAAATGTCGTTGCTACATATATACAACAAAAGCAGGCAACTGCAAACCAAGCTGCCGATATGGGAGCAAGTATGCAGATGATGAATAATATGATGACATTAATGATCGGCTGGATGTCACTTACATTTCCGGGAGCTTTATCAATTTATTGGGCATCTACTACTATTCTTGGAATATTGCAAACGGAGATTATGTATAAATTTATGCCGGTTACTGCTGAATCGCTGCATGTTAAACCAGTGAGTAATTATACGGAGGTACCAAGTGGAAAAAAGAAGAAAAAGCGTAATAGGAAAAGGTAAGACTATAGAAGAAGCTGTTAGCGATGCTTTAAATAAGATAGGAGCTAAAAGCGAAGATGTAACTACTAAAGTACTCGAAGTACCTACTTCCGGATTTATGGGTATAGGTGCAAAAGGTGCCAAGGTAGAAGTTACTTTAATAGATAAATCAGATGAAATTGCAAAAGACTTCTTAAAAGACGTATTAAAGACCATGGGTATTGACGCTTTGATTTCTGTGGATTTCGATGAAGAAAGTAATAATATGTTCATTAAATTAGATCTTGATAACATGGGGATTTTGATCGGTAAACATGGACAGACATTAGATTCACTTCAGTATTTGACAAGTCTTGTTGTAAATAAAAGTTCTGAAGAATATATAAGAGTTATTTTAGATATAAATAACTACAGAGAAAAAAGAAAGACTACTTTGGAAAATCTTGCTGACAAGCTTGCAGATAAAGCTATCAGAAGAAGAGAAAATGTAGAACTTGAACCTATGAACCCTTATGAAAGAAGGATTATTCATTCTTATCTGCAGGGAAGAGAAGATATAACCACTTATTCTGTGGATGAAGGTATAAATAGGCATTTGATAATAGAATACAAAGGTTAATTAGAATGCTGCTTTAAGCAGCATTTTTTATTTTATCCAAAAATATTTATTCTCATGTTATCTATAAATTTAGTCCTATAAAATAGTACTGTCAAATTATGATAACTGTATTGAAAACTATTTATATTATATGTATAATCATGTATAATTCTGCCAGAAAAGTAAAGAGGCTCTGCATGAGTAATAAATTATATTTAAATAAAATACTGACCATATCATCTTCAAATAAAATTGATTATTTATATGATGAAGTTTTTTTTGTTAATTATTTTATTTTGAGACTAAAAAATTATAATATGGCTGATAAGGTGGTAATTGAAAAGTATAATAAAAACGGAGACGATGAAAATTTATATTCATATTTTATTATAAGTAAAAAGGATAATAAAAAATTATATCCCCGATATATAATCATCATTGACAGGAATGGCAGAGGTGAGGTGCACGTATACGAAGATACATTTTTTATGCATGATGATAAATTGTGTGATAGTATTTCTCTTTACCGAACAATAATGAAAAAAGTATTTGAAATATTTTTTAGAAAGAAGATAAAAGGAGTATAAATCATTATTTATACTCCTTTATATTATTTAATTTTTTTTGTACATATATTTATGAAGTCTTTATTGTTCCTTGTCTTTTTCATTAAATTAATTACTCTTTCCGATAAATCAAGACTATCGAGAGAATTTCTTCTGAGCATATTTGCACAGTTTAATTCTTCTTCATTTAAAAGCAGATCCTCTCTTCTTGCTCCCGATTTTATTATGTCTATTGCAGGGAATACTCTTCTTCTGGCTAAACCTCTGTCGAGTATCAGTTCCATATTACCTGTTCCTTTAAACTCTTCAAATATAACATCGTCCATTCTGCTTCCCGTATCGACAAGTGCAGTTGCCAATATCGTTAGACTTCCTCCATCTTCGATATTTCTTGCTGCACCGAAAAACTTTTTAGGATAATATAGACTTTCCGGATCCAATCCTCCCGATAAGGTTCTTCCGGAAGATGGTACGACTAAATTGTTTGCCCTTGTAAATCTAGTTATGCTGTCCATAAGTATTACTACATCTTCACCGACTTCAACGAGCCTTTTTGCTCTGTCTAAGACCATTTCAGCTGCTTTAATATGATTAGCCGGATTTTGGTCAAATGTAGAATAAACAACATCAGAATCAATGCTTCTTTGTATATCTGTAACTTCTTCAGGTCTTTCATCTATGAGGAGTACAATCAAGTGTATTTTAGGATGGTTTTTCCTTATTGCCTTTGCAATTTGTTTTAACAGGATTGTTTTACCTACTTTTGGAGCTGCTACGATAAGCCCCCTTTGTCCTTTCCCAACGGGAGAGAATACATCTATAAGTCTTGTAGAAATTATATTATTTTCTGTTTCTAAGGTTATTCTATCATTTGGAAATATAGGGACCAGTCTTTCAAAATCTGTTCTACCGACGATAGTTTCCGGGTCTTTGCCGTTTACCTTTTCTACATATAAAAGAGCGTCGAATTTTTCGCCTTCGGAAGAAAGTCTAATTTTTCCTTTTACCAAGTCTCCCGCTTTAAGCTTATATTTCCTGATATGCTGAGGAGCCACGTATATATCATTATCTCCCTGCAGATAGTTATTGGTTCTTAAAAAACCATATCCATCTGAGAGAATATCCAAAACACCTTCATGTGATTCGGAGTATAGGGTCATATCTTTTTCATCGTTTTTTTGAAGCTTCCTTTTTTCTTCTTTTAATATATCACTTGTTTTTCTTCCGTTGACACCTTCCAAGAATAACATAGCGTAATATTTTTCGCCTTCTTTTGGCGGACGAACTTTTCCCGATAAAATATCTCCGCTTTTTATTTTAAACCTTTGAACCTGGCTTGCCGCAACGTAAACTGCGTCTTCCGGTTTTTTCATGTCTTTTGGTCTTAGAAAACCAAATCCTTCCGGAAGGATCTGAACTTCTCCCTCCATGTTGAAACTGTTTGAAATAGGGTCTTTTAATTTGGAATATTTTTTTGTATTGTCATTGTCCTTTTCTAAGATAAGGTCAATAATTTCTGCTTTTTTAAGCCCGGTAGTTTTTTCTATACCAAGTTCTTTGGCTTTTTCTTTAAGTTCTGCGACTTTTAAATTGTTTAAGTCTTCAATATTCATTTGTTACCTCCGAGAAAATGAAACGAATAAAATCATTTAGATGTTTTAAAATAAAATAAATTGTTAAAGAGACTAAATTGAAATAATTCTACTTGATATTCTACTATGGTTAAAGGAATAAATCAATTAAAAGTAATTATTTTTTATTTATTTAATATAATATAAAAAAGACGGAGAATAAAAAAAATGTGGGTTGGAATAACATTTAATAAAATATTGTTTTATTTTGTATTTTTGGTTTTATTATACTTTATAACAAAGAAGTTTATTTTAAAAAGATAAATAGTCTAAAATTCTCGTTTTTTTATATAGTAAACTTTATTTAATAAATAAATGGTTAATATTCTAATGATATTTTAATCAAAAAAAGTGATTTTTTTCTTTTATCTTTCACATAAGAGACAAGAGACTGTCAATATACGGTTATATACTTAAGACTGTAAAACAGATAAGGTTTTACAAACAATTTCCCCTTTAATTTTAGAATGTTATGATTTTCTTTAAAATTAGGAAAAATAATCCTTTATAAGGAAGAAATAAATAACAAAGGAAGAAGACCGAAAGGTCTTTTTTCTTTTACTAAAATATTTTGTATATTATTATAATAAAAATGGAGAAAAGTTGTGTCTGAAACAGAATATGAATTTAAACTCCTAAAAGGATATATAAAGGAATAGGAAAATACATAAAAGAGATCCTATGAGAATGACTACCACAGGAGATGAGACCAATATAATGAAAGATCCCGGAGTTAAAAGTAATCCGGAATATATTTTATATTATAATCCAAAGTCATTATAAAACATAACAATCTACCTGAAATAACGATGTATGTAACAGGAAAAATATGTAAAACTAATTATTTTTTATATGTATCACGCCATCGATAAAATGAAGTATTCTATAATTAAGGTTATCTATCCTTATTGAGGAGAATCCTTTATTTATATAATAAATTTTATACATGATGAATAGATAATATAATTATTTAAAAGAGGTATTATATCTTTTTTTATTATGTTTGAAATTACGACAAATATTTATTTTATGTGAACAAACTTATTTAAAATTAATAAAAACCTTCAAAATAAATTTTTATTTAACACTTACAACTTTTGTTTTGATTCCACTTTTACATACGCTTTCACTCAATAAAACCCCCTATACTTTAATTGATATATTTATATATTAAAAATCTATAGGAGGATAAAATGTATATATTTAAAAATGCCCTTAGAAATATTTCAAGGTCCAAAGGAAGGAATGTGTTGATAGGTTTAATTGCCTTTATAGTTGCTCTTTCTTCTTGCATTGGTTTATCGATTAATCACAGTGCCGTCAAACAACAAGAGGAAGGTCTTGAAAATCTAAATGTAACCGCAAATATAAGTGTAGACAGACCAAAGATGATGGAAGGTGCCTCTTCAAAGAGTGATAAGCAGGAAGCTTTTAATAGAGTTTCCGAATTATCTTTAAGTGAACTGAAAAAGTATGCAAAGGCAAACAGTGTAAAAAGTTTTGATTATACTCTTTCATCTTCGTTAAATGCCGCAGGAAAACTTGAGGCGCTGAATAGTTCCGACAGTTCAAGCAGCAGTTCATCCGAAGACTCAAACTCCAATAAAGATGGTTCGAATATTGGTGGTAATGCGATCAAAGGCAGAATGGGAAATGAAGGAGATTTTACTTTGACCGGCTACAGTGAAGCGTCTGCCATGACGGATTTTAGCAGTAATATTTCTTCGATTACAAGCGGTAATATGCTTACTTTCTCTTCTTCCGATATGAACTGTATTATAAATGAAGAACTTGCTGCCCTTAATTCTCTAAAAGTAGGCAGCACTATAAAGTTATCTAATCCAAATGATGAAAATGAAATTTATAAATTAAAAATAGTGGGAATATATAAGACACAAATAAGTTCCGATGCATCAGGTGGACCGATGAGTTTTTCTAACTCTTCTGATCCCGCAAATCAAATTTATGTAAATTATGATACGTTAAAGAGCATTTCCGATAAAAGCACCAAAAATGCAACAACATCTACGGATAATGATGGTAATAAGACTACTACCGCTATTAGAACAAGACTTACCGGGACCTACTATTTTGAAAATGTTGAAAATTATGAAAAATTTGAAAGTGAAGCCAAAGCATTGGGGCTCAGTGATGACTATACGGTTTCGTCAAGTGATATTACTTCTTATGAACAAAGTGTTCAGCCATTGACTTATCTGGCAAGTTTTTCAAAGACATTCTTTATAATTGTTTTAATCATAGGTGGTTTGGTTCTTACTATATTAAATATATTTAATATCAGAGAGAGAAAATATGAAGTCGGAGTTTTAACTGCCATAGGTATGAAAAAAGGTAAAATAGCTATGCAGTTTATTACCGAGACATTTGTTATAACACTTATTGCAATAGTGATAGGTACAGGTATTGGGGCAGTTTCCTCTCCATATATAGCAAATAAAATGATTACTTCATCGGCTGTTACTTCCTCTTCAAATAATGCTCCTAACAATGCAGGTAATGAACTTTCTGGCTCATCTGACAGTAATACTTCCGGTTCGTTGGAAAATAATAATGAAGAAAAAGGTATGGGAGGCGGATTCAGAGGAGGTATTGAAAATGTAAAAAGTATGGTAACTGATATAAATACATCAACGGATTTTAGTGTTATAATCCAGCTTATAGGTATTTGTGTGCTGTTAACCGCTGTTTCAAGTATGGGTTCTGTACTATTTATTTTAAGATATGAACCTCTCAAGATATTAAGTGAAAGGAGTTAATAATGAGTTTATTAAAATTAGAAGATATTTCTTATAAATATGACGGCAGTAATAATTATGTTTTAAAAGACATTAATTTTGAGTTTGAGAAAGGTAAAATTTATGCAATAGTAGGAAAATCGGGTGCAGGGAAAACAACTCTTTTATCCTTACTTTCAGCTCTTACTTCTCCGTCAGACGGAAGTATTTTATATAATGACAATAATATAGAAAAAATAGATAAATATGAATATAGAAGTAAGTACGTAGGCGTTATTTTTCAAAGTTTCAATTTGCTTCCTATGTACACCGCCAAGGAGAATGTTATTCTTTCAATGGATATTGCCGGAGTGAATGATAGTAATAAGGAAGAAACTGCTTTAGATATATTAGAAAAAGTCGAGCTTACAAAAGAGAAGGCTGACAGAAAAATACTTAAATTATCGGGAGGGGAGCAGCAACGAGTTGCGATAGCCAGGGCTCTTTCTTATAATCCCGATGTCCTACTGGCAGATGAACCTACGGGAAACTTGGACAGAGATACAGAATTAGAGGTGATGAATATATTAAAAAAACTAGCTTACGAAGAAGATAAATGCGTGATTATCGTGACACATTCATCGGATGTTTCAAGAGATGCTGATGTAGTGTATAAACTAGAGCCGATAAAAAATTAGTTTTAAAAAGTCCTTAAGGGACTTTTTTATTTATGTTGTATTTATCATAAAGAAAAAAACGTTAAAGGTTTTTAAATTTTTCACATTAAAAACAATGGCATGTCATTTTTAAATTGTATACTCTAAGAGTAAAAAGTTTTAGAAACTTTTTCATAATTTCCCCTAAATGGTATGTAAGAAATTTCATATCATTCCCTCATTTTATCAAAAAAGAAATCCTATGACTAGGATTTCTTTTTTTGTAGTTCCTTTTATTTCCTATATTTTGCCATTTCGCTTTTATAAAGATTATTTCCTTTTGCATCTATTGCAACGATCAATGGAAAATCTTCCACGTAAAGCTCTCTAACGGCTTCTGACAGTAAGTGTGGATATGCTATCAGCTTGGATTTCTTGATACATTTTTTTATAAGTGCTCCGCAGCCGCCTACTGCCGCTAAATACACTGCTCTGTTTTCTTTTAAAGCATTCTCCACTTCATCATTTCTCTCGCCTTTTCCAATTATGAGTTTAAGTCCCTTTTTTAAAAGTAAAGGAGTATATTTGTCCATTCTTGCAGACGTCGTCGGTCCGCATGAACCTATTACTTCTCCGGGTTTTTCCGGACATGGACCTGCATAGTATATACATGCTCCCATTATATCAAAAGGAAGAGCTTCACTTTTTTGTATAGTTTCCACCATTTCTTTATGCGCGGCGTCTCTGGCAGTATATATGGTTCCAGTTAAATAAATCTTGTCACCGGCATTTAGATTTAATATTTCGTCATCGTTTAATGGTAATGTTACTTTCTTTTCCATATTATATCTCCATTTGTGTATGTCTCGATACATGACAGCCTATATTTACACTTACCGGAAGTCCTGCTATATGTGTTGGGTACGTTAAAATATTTACTCCGAGAGCGGTAGTAGTCCCTCCGAGACCTCCAGGACCTATCCCGAGATTGTTTATCTTTTCATATAATTCTTGTTCCATTTCAGCGTAATATGGATCAGTATTTTTGTGATTTATATCTAAAAGCAATGCTTCTTTTGCCATAATTGCGGATTTTTCCATTGTTCCTCCTATACCGACTCCTATTATCATCGGAGGACAAGGCTTGCTTCCCGCCTTCTTTACCGTGTCTAAGATAAATTCTATTACTCCGTTGTAGCCGTCAGCAGGCTTCAGCATTTTGGTTGCCCCGCAGTTTTCGCTGCCAAAGCCTTTAGGCATTACCTTTATACTTACTTTATCGCCTTTAACAATATTGTAATATATAATTCCCGGAGTATTGTCTTTTGTGTTTTCTCTTCTAAGCGGACAGCCAACTACGCTTTTTCTGAAGTATCCTTCATCATAAGCTTCTCTTATCGCTTCGTTTATTTCATCATAAATATAATTTCCTTTGAATATAACATCCTGTCCGACTTCCAAAAAAACTATACACATCCCCGTGTCCTGGCAAATGGGGCAGTTTTCACTTGCCGCAACTTCGATGTTTTCGTTTATTACATTTAAAAGTCCTTTACCTATCTCTGATTTTTCTTCCTTTTCTTTTTTAATAAGTTCATTCTTTATATCGGGACTTAAAAACACGTTTGCTTTTAATATCAATTCTTTAACTGTTTTTTTTACTAAATTTGTATCTACTTCTCTCATAATAACCTCTGTATTTGTTATATTTTTAAGTATATCACAGCAGTAAAATATTTTCTACTTGCGAAATAAAGTAATAGTAAAAATTTTGATTTGTTATATAATTAATTTAAATATACTTTCAAATAAAGGGGAATAGTTATGAATAGCAATGAAATAATCAATGAACTAAAAAAAATGAGTGATGAAAAATATAAGAAAAATATAATTAAGCTGGGTATTCCCGAAGATAGATGTATAGGTGTTTCTACAACGGATTTGAGAAGACTGGCTAAAAGTATCAAAAAGGATAATGAGCTTGCAGTAAAGCTTTGGCAGAGTAATTATCACGAAGCAATGCTGCTTTCTGTTTTAATAATGGATAAAAAGTCAATGACACTTGAATATATAGAAGAAATAATGAAAGATGTCATATCCTGGGATCTATGTGATCATTTATGTAAGAATATAATCATTAAAATAAAAGGATATGAAAATCTTATATATAAATGGTGTGACAGTGACAAATTATATTATAAAAGAGCTGCATTTACCCTTATTGCATCTTATGTGATTCACGACAAAAAAGCTGACGACGATACATTAAATAAAATGCTTCAAATAATAGAAAAAAACAGTGATGATGACAGGGAGCATGTAAAAAAGGCAGTATTATGGGCACTAAAGGAAATCGGTAAAAAAGATGTTTATTATAAAGAAAAAGCCATTGAACTTTCAAATAAATTAGTATCTTCCGGCATAAAATCAAAAGTATGGATCGGGAACAATGCTTTAAAAGAATTAAATACATTGGTTAAAGTTGAAGGGAGAACCAGACTTATTTCCAATAAATCAAAGATGGGAAGTAATGTTTGATTTTTCTTAATAAAATGCATATGAAAATGTTTTAATTGATAGTATAATACTTATAAGTAAAAAGTCAGGGGTTTTATATGTCAGAAAATATCATAGTTAAAAATGTTAGTAAGATTTACGGAAGCGGAGAAAATACTACGACTGCACTAAATAATGTAAGTTTTGAAATAGAAAAAGGTAAATTTACGATTATTGTCGGTCAAAGCGGTGCGGGTAAGACGACCCTTCTTAATCTGCTGGGAGGAATGGATTCTATAACCAGCGGAAGTATTATTGTCGGGGGAAAGGATATAAGTTCGTTTAATGAGAAAGAGCTTACAACATACAGAAGATATGATGTAGGTTTTGTTTTTCAGTTTTATAACCTTGTGCAAAATCTCACCGCAAAGGAAAATATAGAACTTGCTACCGAGATTTCAAATTCAGATATATCCGCCGAAAAAGCTCTTAGTGATGTCGGACTTTTAAATAGAAAAGATAATTTCCCTTCACAGCTATCGGGCGGAGAACAGCAGAGAGTATCTATTGCAAGGGCGCTTGCCAAAAATCCAAAATTACTTTTATGTGATGAACCTACGGGTGCTCTTGATTATAAGACCGGAAAATCGATACTTAAACTCTTGCAGGATATATGTTTTATGAATAATATCCCCGTTATTGTCGTTACCCATAACCTTGCACTTATGTCAATGGCAAATAAGATAATCAAAGTAAAAAACGGAGAAATAAGCGATATAATCATAAATGAAAATGTTAAGAATGTAGAGGATATTGAGTGGTAAGGATATAAGGCTTTGCCTTATGAACCAGTCCTTTTTTAGAGATAAACAAGGACGAAAAAATCTTCGCTCGAGCCGCGAAGGCTTAATCTCGACTGGATTTTTATAAAACTAAATTTTTATAAAACAGTCTCGATTTAAAGCTATATTGAAAATTTAGAAATTATTTTGAAACAATATGGAATAATTTCTAGTTTAGGTGTAAGGACAGTTTTATGAAGACTTTATTAAAAGACTTATTCAGAGAAATCAAGACAACTAAAAACAGATTTATTTCTATCCTATTGATCACGTTATTAGGTGTTTGTTTTTTTGTGGGTTTAAGAGTAATAGGTCCCCAGATGGAATTTACCGCAAATAAGTATTTTGAAGATACCAACTTATACGATATCAACTTTATGTCTACATATGGGTTCAATGATAAAGATGTTGAAGCAATAAAAAATGATAAGAATACAAAAGATATTCTCGCAACATATTCCACCGAGCTGTTATTAAAAAACGGTGATGACAGCATAGTTGCCAAAGCTTTTGGAATGCCGTCCGATAAAGACATAAAAATGATGAAATATGAACTTATTCAAGGAACTTATCCAAAGAAGAATGATGAGTGTGTTATTTCCGACAATTATATGCAGTTCAAAGGATATAAGCTGGGGGATATACTAACAATTGAAGATCATGACGGTGTAAAGTTAAAAGTAAAAAAATTAAAAATAGTTGGAAGTGCTGAATGGTCTTATTATATTACCGATGATGATTATGGTTCATCTACTCTCGGAAACGGCAGTATAAATACTTTTTTGATTTTAAATAAAGATGTTTTTGACAGCAGTGTATATACTGATTTATATGTTAGCCTAAATAATGTAGACAAAGTAAATTGTTTTAGTGAAGAATATAAAGATATTATAGATGATTACAAGACAGATATAAAGAAAGTAACTAATGAACGAGGCAAAGAAAGATTAAAAGAGGAAAAAGATAAGGCTAATAAAAAGATTAAAAAATCCGAAAGTAAGCTAAATAATAAAAAGAAAGAAACTTATGATAAATTAAATAAAGCAAAAAATACCTTAGACAGTAATAAGATAAAGTTAAATAACAGTGAAAATGAATTACGAAGAACTAAAAAAGAAACTAAATCTAAACTTAAAAAAGCAAAAAATGATTTAGATAAAGCTAAAAAAGAATTACCGAGTAATGAAAAGAAACTTAAAAAAGCAAAAGAAGAGATAAAAAAAGCGAGAAGTGAATTTGAACAGGGAAAGGCTCAGTTCGAGCAGTATCTTGCAGGTTTATCCGAGCAGGAAAAAGAATATTTAAAAGATGTAATAAGTAATAAACAAAAAGAACTTGATATTGCAGAAGCAAAAGTAGAAAAAGGCGAAAAGCAGGTTAAAGCTTCCGAACAAGAACTATTATCCGGAAAACAAAAAATAAAAGATGGATATAAAGATTTAGAAAAACAAGAAAAGAAAGCAAACTTAGAATTTAAAAAAGCAGAAGACCAAATAAAAGAGGGCAGGGCAGAATTAAATAAAGGCTATGCGTCTTATGAAAAAAACAAAATAAAAGCAGATGATGAATTCAAAAAAGCAGAAGATAAAATAAAAAAAGCTAAAAAAAAGGTAGAAGATTTAAAAGAAGTAAAATGGTATACATTAGATAGAAACTCCAATGAAAGTTATTTTAGTTACGCGGATAATTCAAAGAAGATAACATCTTTGGCTAAAGTATTCCCTTTGATTTTCTTTTTAGTGGCTGCTTTAGTATGTCTTACAACCATGACTAGAATGGTAGAGGAAAAAAGGACGGAACTTGGGATACTTAAAGCTCTTGGTTTTAGCAAGTGGGCTGTCAGTATAAAGTTTATCGTTTATGCATTTTTAGCAAGTTTTATAGGCAGTGTAGTAGGTCTTTTTATCGGATTTACCTTAGTGCCTAAGATGATTTACAATGCTTATAGGATACTTTATAAAACTCCGGATTTAGCTACCGTTATCTACCCAAGTTATATACTTTTATCATTATTTATAGGCGTTATGTGTACGGTACTTAGTGCATATTTTGCATGTAACAGTGACCTTAAGGAAGTAAGTGCTAGTCTTCTCAGACCTAAGGTAATGAAAAGCGGAAGAAAAACTTTACTTGAAAAAATACCCGCTGTTTGGAATAAGATAAGTTTTAAATGGAAAATAACCATAAGAAACCTTGTAAGGTATAAGAAACGTCTTATTATGAGTGTTGTAGGAATAGGAGCATGCTGCGGTCTGTTGATTGCCGCATTTGGCATAAGGTATTCGGTTTCGGCTATCGTTGACCTTCAGTATAATACTATTTGGAATTACAATATGGAAACTTCTATTGAAAGTGACCTTTCAAACAAAGAGATAAATGATATCAAATATACTTATGATGATAATAAAGAAATCAAGGGCAGTAAGTTATTTTTTAAAGATACTTACAGTGTAGTTGGAAAGAATAAGGATTATTCGTTTTCTTTAATGGTTCCCATTGATAAGGATGCTGTAAATGATTATATTTACCTTAGTGATTATGAAACCGGCGATAAGATAAACATGCCTAAAAGCGGTGTAGTTATAACCAGCAGACTAAGTGAAATAGCAGATATCAAAAAAGGCGATATAATAAAAATCAAGGATCTGGATGATAAAGAGTACGATGTACCCGTAGTGAATATTATCAATAATTATGTTTATCATTACATGTTTTTGAGTGAAGATTATTATAAAACCATAGTAGATGAGGATATTAAACCAAATCTTATTTTATCAAGGCTCAATAAAAACGATGAAAGTACTTATGATAAATTGAGTGAGACATTGCTTAAAGATGAAAATATAAGCAGTATTGAATTCAATGAAAGAGTCGCTGAAAATTTTGCAGGTCAGTTAGATAGTATGGATTTTGTCATTGTAGTTATAATAGTCGCCGCAGGTATGCTTGCATTTGTGGTAATGTTTAATCTGGATAATATAAATGTCAGTGAGAGAATAAGAGAAATTGCAACCATTAAAGTTCTCGGATTTTATAATAATGAAGTAAACTTTTATATAGTAAGAGAAAATATTATTTTAAATATCATTGGAATAATAGTTGGGTGTATAGTCGGGAAATATTTTCATAGATATTTGATTGATACCGTTTCAGTTGATTTTGTCCAATTTTATAAAGGGATCCAGCTGTCGAGTTATATATTTGGAATTATACTGACAATAGTATTTGCATTCATAGTTAACCTTTTCCTAAAAAAGACTCTTAAAAAAATCAATATGGTAGAATCACTTAAAAGCGTGGAATAAAAGAGAAGTTTTGCTTCTCTTTTTTATATTATTATTTAATAATATAAATTAATAAAATATAAGATTTTCTTCCTATTTTTCTTTCTTTTTTAGTTTTTATTTGATAAATTAATATGTATTGTTTTCATAGTCTATAGAGTAAATATAGTACATTGTGCTGTGCGTAATTTATTTAAAATAAGGTAAAGATTAAAATACAATTAAAAATGAAAATTAATTTTATAATCTATTGACAAAGTATTTTCTTGGTGGTATATTTATGACAGTGTTAGCACTCATGTTTAAGGAGTGCTAATAAGAAGGAGAAAGGAAAATGAACTGGGACGATAGAAAGTTTAACATTTTAAGAGCTATCATAAATGATTATATCAAAACAGCCGAGCCTGTAGGTTCAAGGACATTAGAGAAAAAGTATAATCTCGGTGTGTCTTCGGCAACTATCAGAAATGAGATGTCGGACCTCGAAGAAATGGGGTTTTTAATAAAGCCACATACTTCTGCCGGAAGAATTCCTTCTACCAGCGCATATAGATTATATGTTGATAATTTCATGAAAAAGAATGCTTTGGAGTCTGAAATCAGAGAGGCTGTCAGAGCGGAATATGATAACTATATGCTTGAACTTAATAATACAATAGAAAAAACTTTAAATATACTTACTAAAATGACTAATTACACATCACTGGTTATGGCACCTAGATTATCTTCTCTTAATGTAAAAGATGTTAAGATCGTTTTTATAGAAGAAGATAGGGTAATGCTTATAGTAGTTACCAAAGAAGGACTTATAAAAAATTCTGAAATAAGACTTAAAACTTATGTGACACTCGAAGAGATAGAAAGAATCAATAATGCTCTTACTACTATAATAAAGAACAGACCGGCAAATGAAGCAGTCAACTTATTAAGTGAATTGGTTGAAGGGTTAAGTGAGACGGAAAACAGGATACTATCGGAAATAATGCCGGTATTCAGAAGTTTGGTTGAAAATACGAATTCGTCAAAGATATATGCCAGAGGAGTTAGTAAAATTCTCAATTTCCCGGAATTCGGAGATATAGAAAGAGCAAAACATTTTATAGATTCTGTCAACAGTAAAGAGGCTCTTGAAAGTGCTATTTCGGTTGACAGTGATGATGGTGATATTCATATAGTGATAGGAAATGAAAATAAGGTTGAGGACTTTAACGATTGTTCCATTATAACCGCAAATTATAAATTGAACGGTAAAACGGTGGGAACGATAGGAGTTATAGGACCAACCAGAATGAATTATGATTACGCAGTTTCTACACTTGATTTTTTAAGTGATGAACTTACCAAACATATAACGAAAATTTTTAAAAAGTGAGGTAACTAAATGAGTAATGATAATATAAAAGATATAAATGAACTCAGAAAAGAAAAAGAAGAAAGAGAAAAGAAGAAGTATATGAGTAAAGATGAAAACAAAGAGATCAATCAGGATGAAGTGAAAGAAGAAACGGCTGAGAAAGTAAAAAAAGAAAATGAGCCTGAAGAAAAAGAGGAAGTCAAGGAAGAAAGCATGGAAGAAAAATATGATAAATTAAATGACAGCTATATGAGACTCTTGGCTGACTTTGATAATTACAAAAAAAGAGCAAGTAAAGATAAAGAAGCTATGATTATATATTCAACATCTAAGTTTGCGGAAGGTTTGTTTCCTATAATTGATAATTTTAAGAGGGCTTTGGATAGTGAAGCTGATAAAAAAAGCGGTTTTTATGAGGGTGTAAATATGATATTTACACAGCTGACCGAATTACTTAAAAATGAAGGTATAGAAACAATAGAAGCTCTTGATGAAAAATTTGATCCAAATAAACACTATGCGGTAGCGGTGGAAAAATTGGATGACAAAGATGACGATATCATTCTTGAAGTTTTTCAAGATGGATATATATACAAAGAAAAAGTCTTAAGACCAAGTATGGTCAAAGTAAATAAGTTAAAATAAAGGAATAAGGAGAGTAAGAAAGATGAGTAAAGAAAAGATTATAGGTATCGATTTAGGTACTACAAATTCATGTGTATCAGTATTGGAAGGCGGCGAAGCCGTTGTTATAGCAAATGCGGAAGGTGCAAGAACCACACCATCAGTAGTTGCATTTACAAATGATGGAGAAAGACTAATAGGTCAAGTTGCTAAAAACCAAGCAGTAACAAATCCGGAAAAGACAGTTGCTTCAATCAAGAGACATATGGGAAGCGATTATAAAGTTGATATCGAAGGCAAGAAATATACACCGCAGGAAATTTCTGCTTTTGTACTTCAAAAGCTTAAAAAAGATGCAGAAAGTTACTTAGGACAAACAGTTTCTAAAGCAGTTATTACAGTTCCTGCTTATTTCTCAGATGCTCAAAGACAGGCTACAAAAGATGCCGGTAAGATTGCGGGTCTTGAAGTTCTTAGAATTATCAACGAACCTACAGCAGCAGCTTTAGCTTATGGTCTTGATAAAGAACAAAGTCAAACGGTAATGATTTTCGACCTTGGCGGCGGTACATTCGACGTATCAATCCTTGAACTTGCAGACGGAGTATTCGAAGTTAAGGCTACAAACGGTAACAACCACTTAGGCGGAGATGATTTTGATAATAAAATAATCGATTACTTAGTCAGTGAATTCAAGAAATCAAACGGTATTGATTTAAGCGGAGATAAAATGGCTATGCAAAGACTTAAAGAAAGTGCAGAAAAAGCTAAGATTGAACTTTCAAGCAAAACGACAGCGCAAATCAATATTCCATTTATTACAATGGATGCAGCAGGTCCAAAACATTTAGATGTGACACTTACAAGAGCTAAATTTGATGAACTTACAGCAGATCTTGTAGAAGCTACAATGGAACCTGTAAGAAAAGCTATTGCAGACTCAGGTCTATCAGCAAGCGAAATCCATAAAATCGTGTTGGTCGGAGGTTCTACAAGAATTCCTGCAGTACAAGAAGCAGTTAAGAAAATTACAGGAAAAGATGCGGACAAAGGCATCAACCCTGATGAATGTGTTGCTATCGGTGCGGCTATTCAAGGCGGGGTACTTGCAGGTGATGTTCAGGATGTATTACTTCTTGACGTAACTCCGTTATCACTCGGTATCGAAACTCTTGGCGGAGTATTTACAAAATTAATCGAAAGAAATACAACTATACCTACAAAGAAAAGTCAAGTATTCTCTACAGCGGCAGACGGTCAAACGGCGGTAGATATCCACGTACTTCAAGGTGAAAGAGGTATGGCAAGCGGAAATAAAACTTTGGGACGTTTCCAATTAACTGGAATTCCATCAGCTCCTAGAGGAGTGCCACAAATCGAAGTTACTTTTGATATCGACGCTAACGGTATCGTAAATGTTACAGCTAAGGATTTAGGTACAGGAAAAGAACAAAACGTAGTAATCCAGTCTTCTTCAAATATGAGTCAGGAAGATATTGATAAAGCAGTTAAAGAAGCTGAACAATATGCAAGCGAAGACAAAGCTAAGGAAGAAGAAATCACTGTTAGAAATAATGCAGACGCAGCAGTATACAATGCTGAAAAGACATTAAAAGACCTAGGAGACAAAGTAACAGACAAAGAAAAAGCTCCTGTAGACGAAGCTATCAAAGATCTAAAAGAAAAATTAGAAGGTTCTGATGTTGAAGCAATCAAAACAGCAACAGAAAAATTAAGTGAAGCTTTATACCCAATCGCTGAAAAATTATATGCTGAACAAGCTCAGAACGGTGCAGGTGCGGCTCAAGGCACAGATGCAGGAAACAACAGCGAAACTAAAGAAGACGATAACGTAGTAGATGCAGATTACGAAGTAGTAGATGACGACGACAAATAAAATGTCTAACTTCACCCTGCCCAAACCGCAGGGTGATTTTTCATAATATATAAGGGAGTAAATAATAATGTCAAAAAGAGATTATTACGAGGTTTTAGGAGTAGATAAAAGTGCCGGCGAAGACGAGATAAAAAAAGCATACAGAAAACTCGCTATGAAATATCATCCGGACAGAAACCCTGATGATAAAGAAGCGGAAGAGAAATTTAAAGAAATAAACGAAGCATACGAAGTTTTATCCGATCCTGATAAAAAATCCAAATATGATCAATTCGGACATGATGCGTTCGACCCGAATATGGGCGGTGCAGGCTTTGGAGGTGCCGGGTTCGGCGGCTTTGAAGATATGTTTGGTGATATATTCGGCTCTATGTTCGGCGGAGGTTTTAGCGGGGGCGGTGCCTCAAGACAAAACGTTCGACAAAAGGGCAGAGATTTAAGGGTCAATTTGACACTTTCTTTTGAAGATGCTGTTTTCGGATGTAAAAAAGAAATCAAAATAAGAAGGACCGAAACTTGCGATACTTGTTCAGGAAAAGGTGCAGTAAACGACTCTGATATCAAAACCTGCGATAAGTGTCATGGTACAGGTCAGGTAAGAGTAACTCAGCAAAGTTTATTTGGAACAGTTCAGACAGTAAAAACTTGTGATGAATGTAACGGTACAGGTAAGAAAATAGTCAATCCTTGTAAGACTTGCGGGGGAACTGGTAATGTTAAGAAACAAAGAACTCTTTCTATAAGGATCCCTGCAGGAGTAGATACCGGAAGTGTACTTCCTCTCAGAGGAGAAGGCGAAGCAGGAAAGAACGGCGGACCTAACGGAGATGTTTATATTTATATTTCGGTTAAACCCCATGCTATATTTACAAGAGAAGAAAATGACATATACTGCAAGATCCCAATTACATTTGTTCAGGCTGCTTTAGGGGATAGTATAATGGTTCCTACTGTAGACGGTAAAGTTAAGCTTAAAATTCCTGAAGGAACACAGTCAGGTCAGGTATTCAAGCTTAAAGGCAAAGGGGTACAAAATCCTAACGGATTTGGTAAAGGGAATGAATACGTTGAAATCAAAGTTGAAGTTCCAAAGAACTTAAATGAAAAGCAAAAAGCAAAATTAAGGGAATTTTCGGATATTTCAAGCGATAAAAACAACGAGCAAAGCAAAGGCTTTTGGGATAAAGTAAAAGATAATTTTAAGTAAAAAGACCGCCTAAGCGGTCTTTTTTGTGTCATAATTGGATTTATTAATTCTTTACATTAATATATTATTAATGTGTTTACTTTCATTATTTATTAAATCAAACTTCATCTACTGTCTCATATGCTAAAAGAAAAAAAAGATTAAAGTTATCAATATTACTAAAAATAAGTAGAACAGTTTTCTTGATTTAAATATATAAATACTTATGATAATCAATATTTAATCGTATTTAATAATACCTTTATTTTTAAGTATTTTTATTATATAATTTAAAGGTAATTACTTTTAGGAGATTTGATATGTATAAGTATGTAGTTTTTGATTTGGACGGTACGCTGATAGATACGTCTGAAGGCACAGTTAAAATGTTTAAAAAATCTTTAAATCATGCCGGAATATTTGATACTGATGAAAATATAAAAGCTTTGATCGGTCCGCCTCTTACCAGAAGGCTTGTAAATGATTTTGGGCTAAGCGAAGAAAGAGCCAGAGAAGCCGTAGATGTGGGAAATAAGTATTTTTTTGAAAAAGGTGTTTATGAATGTCATACCTTTGATAATATGATAGACACATTGGAAGAATTAAAAGAGCGCGGTATTAAAATGTCTGTTGCAACAAGTCAGCCTGAAGAAACAGCTTTGATTGAAATGGAACATGTAGGGATACATAATTATTTTGAGACTATAGAAGCGAATAATTTATATCAAACAAAGGGAACGAAGAGTGATTTTATTAAAACGTGTTTAAAAACTATGAATGTTAAAGATAAATTAGATGCGATCATGATAGGCGATAAACGTCCGGATATATTAGGCGGAAAAGATAATGACCTTGATACTATAGGAGTGCTTTACGGGTATGGGGATTTAAAAGAAATAAAAGATAGTGAACCAACTCATATAGCCGATTTGCCGGTCGATATACCTAATATAATTTTAGGTTAGTTTTTAGCTGTTTTTTCTTGACACTCGGTGAATAAATATATAAAATTATAAGTTAAGGAAAAGCGTATTATTATAAGCTTTTTGAGCTTTTTAGGATAAAAAAGGAATGGAGTAAGATATGATATTTGAAGATTTAAATAAAAATAGTGTCAAAGATATGGAGAAAGAAGTATCTAAATACTGGGAAGATATAGATATACTAAAAAGATCTATTGAAACAAGAGAAGGATGCGAAAACTTTGTATTTTATGAAGGACCTCCTACAGCAAACGGTAAACCCGGTATTCATCATGTTATCGCAAGGACTCTTAAAGACAGCGTATGTAAGTTTAAAAATATGCAGGGATACAGAGTTAAGAGAAAAGCTGGTTGGGATACACATGGGCTTCCGGTTGAGATCGAAGTTGAAAAGACTTTAAATATGAACGGAAAGGGTGATATTGAAAAATATGGTATTGCCGAGTTCAATAAAAAATGCAGAGAAAGTGTTTTCACATATGAAGCTCTATGGAGAGATATGACAAAGAGAATGGGTTACTTTATAGATCTTGATGATCCATATATTACTCTTGATAATAATTATATAGAATCTGTATGGTGGATTTTAAAAGAGTTTTTTGATGCAGGTTTGATTTATGAGGGTCATAAAATATTACCTTACTGTCCTAGATGCGGAACGGGACTTGCTTCTCACGAAGTTGCACAGGGATATCAAAATATCAAGACCAATTCCGTTTATGTAGCATTCAAGATAAAAGGTAAAGATGAGTATTTCTTGGTTTGGACAACCACCCCTTGGACACTTCCTTCAAACGTTGCTCTTTGTGTAGGCGAAGATATTGACTATATAAAAGTTAAATCAAAGGGTGAAACTTTTATTTTAGCTAAAGCTTTGGTAGATACTGTTATAGGTGACGATTATGAAATAATCGAAGAAATGAAGGGTAAGGATTTAGAGGGTATAGAGTACGAACAGCTTTTAGACTTTGTTAAAGTACCACAGGGTAAAAAGGCATATTATGTGATTTTAGGAGATTTTGTATCAACGGAAGACGGTACAGGTATCGTTCATATCGCACCTGCGTTTGGGGAAGACGACTATAATGTTTCAAGAAAGTATGGTCTTCCAGTGTTAAATCCTGTAGGAGAAGATGGGGCATTCCTTGAAACTCCATGGAAAGGTACTTTTGTTATCGATGCGGATTTAGATATAATAAAATATCTTAAAGAGCATAATATGTTATTCAAGAAACAAAAGATAGAACATAATTATCCTCATTGCTGGAGATGTAAAACACCTCTTTTATATTACGGAAAACCCAGCTGGTATATAGAAATGACAAAGCTTAGAGAAGACCTCGTAGCCGCTAACGATACCGTAAAATGGTATCCTGATTTTGTAGGTGAAAAGAGATTTGGAAACTGGATAGAAAATGTAAAAGACTGGGCTATATCAAGAAGCAGATACTGGGGAACTCCTCTTAATATTTGGAGATGCGAATGCGGTCATCTTCACAGTGTAGGTTCGAGAAAACAACTTGCTATGGACGCCATAGAAGATATAGATGAAACTATCGAACTTCACAGACCTTATGTGGATGAAATCCATATTAAATGTCCGGAGTGCGGAAAATCTATGACAAGAGTAAAAGATGTAATAGACTGCTGGTTTGACTCGGGTTCCATGCCTTTTGCTCAGCAGCATTATCCTTTTGAAAATAAAGAAGAATTCGAAGAGCAGTTCCCGGCGAATTTCATTTGTGAAGGTATCGATCAAACAAGAGGCTGGTTCTATTCTCTTCTTGCGATTTCAACCTTTATTATGAAGAAGGCTCCATATAAGAGTGTACTTGTAAATGACTTGATTTTGGATGCTAACGGGCAGAAAATGAGTAAATCAAAAGGTAATACAGTTGACCCATTTGAATTATTTGATAAATACGGTGCGGACGCGTTAAGGTGGTATTTATTATATGTATCTCCTGCATGGACCCCAACCAAATTTGACGAAGAAGGTTTGAAAGAAGTAATATCTAAGTTCTTTAATACTTTAAAGAATGTTTATACTTTCTTTGTAATGTATGCAAATACAGATGATGTAGATCCAAGAGAGTTCTTTGTTGAATATAAAGACAGAGACGAAATCGACCTTTGGATTTTATCTAAATACAATAATCTTGTAAAAGCAGTAACTGCGGATATGGAAATCAATGAACATACAAAAGCCGTTAAGAAGATACAGGATTTTGTAAACGAAGATTTATCTAACTGGTATATAAGAAGGTGCAGAAGAAGATTTTGGGCTAGTGAACTCGATAATGATAAAAAAGCTGTTTACAACACTACTTATGAAGTTTTGGTAGGTCTATGCAAACTGATAGCTCCTTTTGCTCCGTTTATTTCCGAAGAAATTTTCAGAAAATTGACGGGTAAAGAGTCTGTTCATATTGAAAGATATCCTGAAGCAAATGAAGATTTGATCGATGAAAAAACAGAGTTTAAAATGGACTTGGTAAGGACTTTGGTATCTCTTGGAAGAAGTGCAAGGGAAGAAGCCAATATAAAAGTCAGACAGCCTGTTAAAGATATTTTGGTTTACGGAGCAGATAAGAAGATCATAGGTAACTTAATAGATTTGATAAAAGAAGAACTTAATGTTAAAATAGTTACTTTCCCTGATAACTTGGAAGAATATATGAACTTTATATTAAAGCTTGACTTTAAAGTTGCAGGTAAGATACTTGGTAAAGACGTTAAGAGAGCCGTAGCGGCTTTAAATATTTGTGACGCAAAGAAAACCATAGACGAGCTTGAAAAGAACGGAGAAGTGACTTTAGATACTCCTGAGGGACCTCTTACATTGAAACAGGAATGGGTCGAAGTAAGGACAGACGCAAAAGAAGGTTTCAACGTTCAAAAAGAAGAAGATTTGTTTGTAATTTTGGACACAAACTTAGATGAAGACTTAATTAAAGAAGGTTATGTAAGAGAAGTGATTTCTAAAATTCAGCAAATGAGAAAGAATAATGATTATGAAGTTACCGATAGGATAGATATAACTATAGAGTGTGATGATGTAATTAAGAGTTCTATCGAAGAATTTGAAGCTTATCTTAAAAAAGAAACATTATGTGATAATATCATTTACGCCGATAATGATGGAAGCAATGTTAAGTTAAACGACAAAGAAGCAATAATCACTTTAAAAAGAAAATAAATATAATTAAAAAAGAGTGTGAATGCACTCTTTTTTTGTAAATGAAAATAAAAAGAATAGCTTCAGCTATTCTTTTTTACGAACTTATTATTAATAATTTTGTTTTTTAATGAAGAAATAAGCTTGTGGATGTTTGCAAACAGGACAAACTTTAGGTGCATCTTTAGAAACTACTAAATGTCCGCAGTTACCACATTCCCAAATAACTTCTTCGTCTTTAGCAAATACTTTGTTTTCTTTTACATTTTTAAGTAAAGCATTATATCTTTCTTCGTGAGTTTTTTCGATCTTAAGAACTCCTTCAAAAGCTTCTGCGATATCGTCTAAACCTTCTTCTCTTGCTTCTTTAGCAAATGTTGCATACATTTCTGTCCATTCATAGTTTTCACCTGCTGCAGCGTCTACAAGGTTTTCTTCTGTAGTTCCTATACCGTGAATTAATTTGAACCAAAGTTTAGCGTGTTCTTTTTCGTTGTTGGCTGTTTCTTCAAAGAACCCAGCAATTTGGTTATACCCTTCTTTTTTAGCTTTACTGGCATAATATGTATATTTATTTCTAGCTTCACTTTCTCCGCCAAAAGCAGTTTTTAAGTTCTCAAGTGTTTTTGTTCCGTCTAATTTACCCATAATTATTTACCTCCTATATGATTATATCATTTAACATATTATATCACACTTAATTGGTAAATGTAACCTTTTTTAATTAAAAAATAATAATCATTCCTAAAAATTATACTATATATACATAAATAAAATAGTTTTATAAATAAAAAAGACCGCTTTTGCGGTCTTAAAATATTTTTAATTATTTGTATTCTCCGGTTCTTGTATCGATTCTGATTACATCACCTTCTTCAACGAATAGAGGTACGTTAACTTGTGCTCCTGTTTCTACGGTTGCAGGTTTTGTAGCTCCCTGTGCTGTATCGCCTTTGAATCCTGGTTCTGTTTCTGTTATTTCTAATTCAACAAATAATGGAGGTGCTACGCTGAAAGCTTCTCCGGAATGAAATCTGATCGTTGCATTATCATTTTCCTTTAAGTAAACGATCGCGTCTGCCACTTGGTCATAATTAAGCGGGATTTGGTCATAAGTTTCACCGTCCATGAAGTAGTAAAGTTCGCCGTCATTGTATAGATACTGCATTTCTTTTGTTGAAATATCTGCTTTAGAAAACTTTTCGTTTGGTGAAAAAGTTCTTTCTACCGTTGAACCTGTTTTAATATTTTTAATTTTTGCTCTTACAAAAGCGCTTCCTTTTCCCGGTTTTACATGTTGAAATTGTACGATCGTATAAACATCGTTATCCATTTCGAATGTTACACCATTTCTAAAATCGCCTGCTGAAATCATAATATACCTCCAATAAATTTGTTAAATTCTAATTATTTTTCATTACATATTTAAAATATTATATCATACATATTTTAGTTTGAAAACAGTAATGTATCTTTTTTTTCTAACTTTACTTTATTTGCATTATTTAATCTCGTAAAGTTTTCTTTCAAAAGATTAATAACATTTGTGGCAGATAATATTTCATCTGTCCTTAGGGACAACCTTGTCGTTATAATAAGATTATTGTCGGTTATAACACAATGAAAATCAAATATGCTCGGTTTTATATTTTTTGTTACTGTCCTGCCTTTTTTGTTTTCCTTTGTAATATTTAGTTCATTACTTTTCCAAATAAAATCATTTATTTCTTCTGCTGATATATTATTGGTATCGTCAAATGTAAATATTATATTATATATTGCACTGTCTAAAGATTTTCCCAGGCTTCTTGCATTATCTTCCAGTTTTTCGGTTTTTATTATTTGTAGATTGTCTGGAAGTGATTTATTTAATCTTGTTTGTATTTCATCTTCACTAAAATCCTCTTTAGTTTCCACATCCACATATTCTCCCATTGAAGATGTAAATAGGGGAAGGGGTGGTGCAAAATGAACTTTAGGGTGAGGATTGAACCCTTGTGAATGTTCAAGGTTGAGCCCCGCTCTTCTGAAAGCTCTTTGCAGTACTTTTAATATATCAAGGTGAGATATAAATATTAAATTATCCTTTTTTACATATTTAAGTCTATACTTCAAATTTACACCTCCCGTAAGCTTTACTTATTCCGCATGCTGAACATTTCTTGTGACAAGGCGGAGTAGTAGTTTCTTTTTTTGCTTTTTCGTTCTCTTTTATCAAAAATTCTTTATCAATATGATAATCAAATTTATCCCATGGAAGCTCGTCTTCATAATTTAATTCTCTGGAAGCGTATTCCTGCGGTTCGATACCTATTGACTTTAATGCATCTATCCAGCCTTCATAATTAAAGTGGTCAAACCATGAGTCGAATACACAGCCGTTTTCGTATGCTTTTATGATTGCTTTGGATAAAAACCTTTCGCCTTTTGCAAGTACCGCTTCCAGCATTGATAATTTGCTGTCGTGATAATTATAAGTTACCATTTTTGGCATTAATGATTTTAAATACTGCTGTTTTCTATGGAATTCTTCCATTGAATTTTGAGGGAACCACTGAAATGCGGTAAAAGGTTTTGGTACGAAACAAGATGTACTTACTGTCAGTTTAAATGGTTTAGGTCTTTTTTTCTTCTCTAAACTGTAATATATATCTATTATTTTTTGTGCTAAATCAGCTATTCCTTTTATGTCCTCGTCTGTTTCATATGGAAGACCAATCATGAAATATAATTTTATCTTTGAATATCCTGATTCAAATACTCTTTTTATAGTTCCCAGAATATCCTCTTCGGTTAAGTTTTTATTTATTACATTTCTCATTCTTTGGCTTCCCGCTTCAGGGGCAAATGTAAGGGAATTTTTCTTCATCGAACCTACTTCTTCCGATAGTTCCAAGGAGAACTCATCCATTCTGAGTGAAGGAAGGGAAACATTTATTCTTTTATCTTTGTAATTGTCAACAAGATATTTTACTAATTCCATACAATGAAAGTGGTCTGTAGTACTTAGACTTGTTAAAGATATTTCTTCGTATCCTGTATTCCTTATAAGTTCATCTGCCTGCTCTATTAAAGTAGGCAGAGATTTTTGTCTTACCGGACGATAGATCATTCCCGCCTGGCAAAACCTGCACCCTCTGAAACATCCTCTCATGACTTCGAGTGATATCCTGTCGTGTACCGGTGGGGTATAAGGTACGATAGGTTTTTTAAGTGAATAGACATTGTTCATACTAGGTATTATTGACTTTTCAATATGTTCCTGTTTAATTTCTTCGAGATTTGGGATATACACCCCCACTACTTCACTGGCTTTAATCAAAAATTCATTTTTGGAAGAAGATTTTTTATACAGATCCATTAAATGCGGAAGTACTTCTTCTCCTTCTCCCAGCATTATTAAATCAAAGAAATCCGCAAATGGTTCGGGGTTACAAGTACATGGTCCTCCGCATACCACGAGCGGGTCTTCTTCTTTTCTGTCCTTGGAAAGAAATGGGATATTTGCTAAATCGAGCATTAAAAGTATCGTCGTAAGACACATTTCAAATTGTATGGTAAATCCGACAAAATCGAAATCCGATACTTTAGAAAAGCTTTCCAAAGAAAAAAGAGGAAAATCGTGTTTTCTCATCTCTTCTGCCATATCCATTTTCGGTGCGAATACTCTTTCGCACATTACATCTTCCTCTCTGTTTAGTACTTCATAAAGTATCTTCATACCGAGGTGAGACATTCCGATTTCATATATATCCGGAAAACAAAAGGCAAATCTTACCTTAGGGTTTTTCTTTGGCTTTACGCTGTTGAATTCATCTCCTATATATCTTGAAGGTTTTTCTACATTTGGTAATATATTTTCAAATAAATATTCTTTTAAATCGTTCATAATATAATTTTCCTTATGTTTTTTGAGGCTTTATTATAACATTTTTTACTATTTTTTCAAAATATACTTACTTTAAATAAAAGGATTTGTTATCTATAGCCCTCATTGTGGCAAGTATCCCGTCTAAATGATCGTATTCATGTTGGATAAGCTCCGATAAATCGTCTTTTAAAATCATTTTACAGTCATTGAAATTTCTGTCTTTATAATTTAGAATACAATTTTTATATCTTTCTACCTTTACTATTAAATCGGGAAAAGACATACAGTCGTCCATTACTTGTATTTTCTCACTATCCGGAAATGTCAGCGTAGGGTTCACAATTAAAGTAGGTGTATCTGTATTCATATATAATATTCTTTTTTCTATCCCTATTTGAGGTGCTGCTATTGCCCTTCCCGCATTATGTTTCTTTCTATAATTCATTAATGTATCATGTAAATCAAGTTCGATTTTTTTCAGCAGTGATATTTCTTCTTTCTTAATCTCTTTGCATACATTGTATAGTTTCGGATTTCCGAGTTTTAAAATTTCTTTTATCATATTTTCTCCTTATATAAAAATATTGCCTTTATAAAATAAAGACAATATTAATATTTATCTATGAATTTAATATCTTCATAAATTCCTCGCCGGTTATTGTTTCTTTTTCATATAAGAATTTGGCGATTTCATGAAGTTTAGCCATATTTTCGGTTAGTATTTGTTTAGCTTTTTCATATTGTTCGTTTACGAGGGAAACGACTTTTTTATCGATTATCGTTGCTGTTTCATTTGAGCATGCAAGGGCTGTGTCTCCTCCCAAGTATGCATTGTTTTCAGTCTCCAATGCAACCATGCCGAACTCTTCGCTCATACCAAATCTGGTTATCATTGCTCTGGCAAGTTTAGTCGCCTGTTCTATATCATTTGCTGCTCCTGTTGTAATGGATTTGAATATAAGTTCCTCAGCGACTCTTCCGCCTGTGAATGTAGCGATTTTATTTTCTATTTCATCTTTGCTCATAAGGTTGTGTTCGCCTTCATCCACCTGAAGAGTATAGCCTAAAGCTCCCGAAGTTCTCGGGATTATTGTTATTTTTGTAACCGGTGCCGAGTCGGTTTGTTTAGCCGCAACAAGGGCATGACCTACTTCGTGATATGATACTATAAGCTTCTCTTTATCTGAAAGGACTTTATTTTTCTTTTGATATCCTGCAATGACCGTTTCTATACTTTCTTCCAAATCTGCCTGAGTTACTTCGCTTCTACCGTTTCTTACAGCATGTAAAGCTGCTTCATTTATCATATTTGCGAGTTCCGCACCGCTTGCTCCGGCGGCTGTTCTTGCTATGATGGAGAAATCTACATCATTTGCAAGTTTTATTTCCTTAGCATGAACTTTTAATATTTCTTCTCTTCCTTTTAAATCAGGAAGTTCAACAGGTATCCTTCTGTCAAATCTTCCCGGTCTTAGAAGTGCCGGGTCCAGTGAATCCGGTCTGTTTGAAGCTGCAAGTATGATGACACCTTTGGAAGTATCAAATCCGTCCATCTCCGTAAGAAGCTGATTTAAGGTCTGCTCTCTTTCATCGTTGCCGCCTATATTAGCATTTCCTCTTTTTTTACCTATTGTATCGATTTCGTCTATAAATACTATACAAGGAGCTTTTTCATTTGCTTGTTTGAATAAATCTCTTACTTTTGCAGCTCCCATACCTACGAACATTTCGACGAATTCTGAACCTGAAATAGAGAAAAACGGTACATTTGCTTCCCCTGCAACTGCTTTTGCAAGAAGTGTTTTACCTGTTCCCGGAGGTCCTACAAGAAGTGCTCCTTTAGGTATCTTTGCTCCGATTTGCTGATATCTTCCCGGGTTATGTAAAAAGTCTACGATTTCCGTTAGTGCTTCTTTTGCTTCATCTTCGCCTGCAACATCTTTGAATTTTACTCCGTCTGTTGATTTGACATATACTTTTGCATTGCTTTTTCCAAACTGCATCGTATTCATGCCGCCTGCACCCATTCTTCCTGCCATTTTTTTACTTATGAAGCTGAAAAATACTGTTACAAGAATGATCGGTAATAAGAACCAGAAAATACTTGAGAAGATAGAATTCTTTTCTACTATTTCGCTTCCGAATTTAGCTCCGCTTTCCTGTAATCTGTTTACAAGTCCCGTGTCGTTTACTAATCCTGTCTTATAATATTTTTTAGGGTTAGATTTATCAGAAAAAACTATTTTGTTTGAAGTTATTTCTACTTGATCAATCTTTTTTTGTTCTGTCATGGTAAGAAAAGTGCTGTAATCCACTTCTTTTACCTGCTGGGAAGTCATCATAGGGATCACTATCGTATTTAAGAGTATTACTATAAGCAGTAGTACTGCGTATATACTAAGTGTTCTCTTCGTTCCGTTATCCATTTTGTTCATTTCATTCTCCTTTTATTTATATCCACTACTAATTATCAATCATAAATTATATATAACATTATCACATATAACTTTAAGTAATCTTTCTAACTCTATAATCTCATCATTATTTAAAAATCTTTTGACATGTTCCTCCATTTCCTGTCTTTTAAAGTTTATTTTTTCTTCTATATCCAAAATCTTGTCTGTAAGTTTTATATTTCTTTTTCTTTTGTCCTCACTGCTTGTAGTGACAATAATAAGTCCTTTGCTTTTTAATCTTTTAAGTAATCCTATTACGGTAGGATGAGTTAAATGAAGGTGTTTTTCAATATCTTTTTGATATACTTTTTTATACTTATTTTCCATTAAAAAACATATTACTTCCATTTGTGAGTATGTAAGGTCCAATTCTTTTAATTCATTGTTTGCATAGGATATCATAGCATTGTTTATTCTTTTAAAATAAAATTCGAGATTATCTACCGATGACATAATATCCTCCTAATATGTATTATGCTACATATTTTAATGTAGAAGTATGTTAAAGTCAATAATTCTAATCTAATTTTAATTGACAAATAATAATCAAATTATTATAATAATTTTTAGATTGTGATTACCACAAGAAGGGGTACACCACCGCGGGTGTAGTTTCTTCTTGTGGTATTTTTATTTTATAAATAATTATTAAATTAAGGAGGAGTTATGATTAAAGTAAACGGAAAAGGACTTGATTTAAAGGATATTACTTTAAAGGAATTACTTATAAGTCTTAAATATGATATTTCAAGAGTTGCAGTCGAACTGAACGAAGAAATAGTAAGTAAAAATGATTATGAAAAAGTGATAATAAAAGATAATGATAAGCTGGAAATAGTAAGTTTTGTCGGAGGAGGCTGAGATGAATATACCAACCAGAGAAGAAATCAATCAAATTATTGATATAAGATTTTCAAGTGAAATCCATACTAAGCTTAAGAATGCAAAAGTAGGTATTGCCGGTCTTGGGGGGCTTGGTTCTAACATTGCTGCAATGCTTGCCAGAAGCGGTATAGGAAACTTACATATAGTAGATTTTGATAAAGTCGATCTGAGTAATTTGAACAGACAGAATTATTATATAAGTGACCTTGGGAGGTATAAAACAGAGGCAACGGCTAAAATATTAAAAAATATAAATCCTTATTTAAATATAACTTATGAAACTATCAAAATAAATGAAAATAATGCAGCTGATGTTTTTAAAGATGTCGATATAGTTTGTGAGGCCTTTGATAAAGCAGAAAATAAAGCGATGCTTATAAATACTATTCTTGGAACATGTAAAGATAAAAAAATAATATCCGGAAGCGGTATGGCTGGGTATGGAAGTTCCAATAGTATAAAAACGATAAAAAGGATGAAAAATCTTTATGTATGCGGTGATGAAAAGAGTGACATTAATAGAGGTATTGGGTTGATGTCCCCGAGGGTAATCATTTGTGCGGGACATCAGGCAAATATGGTCATAAGGCTTATTCTCGGTAACGATGAGGTCTGAGTGGTAAGGGGCGCGGATTCTGCGTAAGCAGGCGTAGTGCCCCGTGATTATAGAAATCAATATAAAAGGAGATGTAATATATGAATATAGAAAATGATAAATTATTAATCGGCGGTAAAGAATTTAATTCTAGGTTTATACTGGGTTCGGGCAAATATGATTTGAATTTGATTGACGCAGCTATTAAATATGCAGGAGCTGAAATAATAACTCTTGCTCTCAGAAGAGCAAACACGGTAAAAGGTGAGAACATACTTGATTTTATTCCTAAGGGAGTTACCTTGCTTCCTAATACTTCCGGAGCAAGGAATGCAAAGGAAGCTGTTCGTATAGCTAAGTTATCCAGAGAACTTGGCTGCGGGGATTTTATAAAGATCGAAGTAATCCATGAGTCAAAATATCTTCTTCCGGATAATTATGAAACGACAAAAGCGACTGAAGAGCTTGCAAAAGATGGATTTACGGTAATGCCGTACATGTATCCCGATTTAAATGCAGCAAGAGATATGGTAAATGCGGGAGCAGCTTGCGTAATGCCTCTTGCTTCTCCTATAGGCTCAAATAAAGGACTGTCAACTAAGGAATTTATAAGAGTTCTTATTAATGAAATTGATGTACCTGTAATCGTAGATGCAGGGCTTGGAAAACCAAGCGAAGCTTGTGAAGTAATGGAAATGGGAGCAGACGCGGTTATGGTAAATACGGCTGTAGCAACAGCAAAGGATATCCCTTTAATGGCTGGTGCTTTTAAAAATGCTATTGATGCAGGAAGAAAAGCTTATCTTGCAGGTCTTGGCAGGGTTATAGAAGACGGTGCGGTTTCATCTTCTCCTTTGACCGGATTTTTAAGAGATTAGGAGTCGAATTATGAAAAGTGTTGAAGAAATGAGAAAAGTAAACCATATGGAATATATGGAGGGAATGGAAGAAATATCTTCGGATATTATGAATAAGGTCATTTATGAAATAAATATTACTGATTTTGATACTTTTACAAAAGAAGATGTTATAAGAGCTTTAAACAGTGAAGAAAAGAGTGTTGAAGATTTTAAGGCATTACTTTCTCCTGCTGCTTTACCTTATCTTGAAGATATGGCGAGACTTGCTACAAAAGAAACAAGAAAACATTTCGGTAATTCCGTTTATTTGTTTACTCCTTTATATATATCTAATTATTGTGAAAATTACTGCATATACTGCGGATTTAATTGTTATAATAAGATAAAAAGAGCTAAACTTACATTTGAAGATATTAAAAAAGAAATGGAAGCTATTGCTAAGACAGGGATAGAAGAAATACTAATACTTACAGGGGAAAGCAGGAAAATGTCTGATGTGGAATATATAGGAAAGTCCTGTGAAATAGCAAAAAAGTACTTTAAAAACGTCGGAGTAGAGGTATATCCTATGAACTCAGATGAATATAGATATTTGCATGAACATGGAGCGGATTTTGTCACGGTTTTTCAGGAAACATATAATTCCGATAAGTATGAAACACTTCATTTAATGGGTCATAAAAGAATATTCCCATATAGATTTAATGCGCAGGAGAGAGCCTTGATAGGAGGAATGAGAGGCGTAGCTTTTGCTGCACTTCTAGGTCTTGACGATTTTAGAAAAGATGCTCTTGCAACAGGTCTTCATGCTTATTTACTTCAAAGGAAATATCCTCATGCCGAAATTTCTTTTTCATGTCCGAGACTTAGACCTATTATAAATAATGATAAAATAAATCCAAAAGATGTACACGAACCTCAGCTCCTACAAGTTATGTGTGCATATCGACTATTTATGCCTTTTGCGGGACTTACGATTTCTACGAGAGAAAGAGAATGTTTCAGGGATAATGTTATCGGAATGTGTGCTACAAAAATATCAGCAGGAGTTAGTACCGGGATTGGAAGTCATACGGAAGATATTGATGAAAAAGGTGACGACCAGTTTGAAATATGCGATGACAGAAGCCTTGAGGAAGTTTTGGATGCAATAAAAGATAAGGGCTTACAACCGGTGATGAACGATTATGTGTATATACCGTAATATAATATGTATAACGAATAGGCACTTATGTGACATCCCATTCCTTCAAAGAATAGAAACTATAGCAAAAAAACACCCTAAATATATAGTGTTAAGGGAAAAGGATTTAAGCGTAGATGAATATAATAAGCTGGCAAAAGAAGTCATAAAGATATGTAAAAGAGAGAATATAGATTTGATATTACATAATTTCATAGATACTGCAATTGATCTTGAAGTAAAAAATATACATTTACCTTTACATATAGCAAAAGAAGAAAAGTCAAAGCTTAAATATTTTGATGTTATAGGAATATCAACACATAGTATTAAAGAAGCAATAGAAGCAGAAAATATTGGTGCGACATATATAACTGCGGGACATGTCTTTGAAACGGACTGTAAAAAAGGACTTAAAGGCAGAGGACTTGATTTTATAAAGGATGTAGCAAATAATGTCAATATTCCTGTTTACGGAATAGGGGGAATAAACAAGCATAATATTAATGATGTATTAAAAAGCGGTGCTGCGGGAGTATGTATTATGTCTGAATTTATGAAAGATAAAATATGATAAAAAGAACTTATAACTTAAGTTCTTTTTTATTTATAGATGTTTTGAAGTTGTTATATCAATAAATATATCGAGATATATACTTTTTTATATAACTATGATATAATTGAACACAGAATATAATGGTTACATTTTTGAATGTTAACATGTAAAATGCGTTTTTTTATAACTAAAATTTTATTTTGATTTAAATATTACTAGTTAAAAATAAAATAATTAAATTCAAATGTATTATAAAACCTAAATAACATTTTGTTTATTGATTAAATAAGGGGGATATTTAAGAAGTGTTGAAACAAAAACTTGATTTAAAAAAGTTCAATTTAGGTTCATTGATGCGATGGTTTCGAGTAATTTGCATTATTTTGATCATATTTGATATATCTACTACCGTTGGGTTTTCTATTTCTACAATGAAAGAAAGTTCTTTAGATACCATTAAACGTACAGAAAGCAGGATAAGTGAATATATAAAATCTGTTTGGAATCTTGGTGATGCGATTGCAGCTGCTTCGACAACCAAGGATAGCTCTCTTTCCTTAAGGCAAAGAGCACAGCTCCTTATACCATATGCCGATGCATATGATTTATTTATGCTTGGCATCACAAATGAAAAAGGTATTTTAGGGAGCACATTGGAACGTAAACAGATTACATCAACAGCTATGCTTAATGACGAAGGTTTAGGTGATTTGAGCAGTCGTCCCGCTTTTAAAGAAATGATGTCTACCGGCAAATCTATCCTTACGGATACATACTTAGCTGGTGCAGACGGGAAAACTCAAATTTACACTATTTGGATACCTTATTATAACGGTAAAAAAATTGCAGGAGCAATTACTGTATCAATAAAGTTTGATTTTATTGATAACATTATTAAGAGTAATTCTCTGCAGGATAATTATTATTTCACTCTTATAGACAGCAAAAATACAATAAGTTCAAATCCTGAAAGTGATATTGTTGGAAATACTTTAAAAGAAGCATATGGTAAAAGTAAATGGGTGAGTGTTTCTCTGGATGATTTAGATAAAAATCTAAATGACGGTAAATCCGGGGACTATTGGGGTTTTAATAACGGAAGACTTGAGTATGTAGATTATATGCCAATAGAAGGCACTCCTTGGAAAATAGTGATGCGTACTGATTTCTTTGGCAGTTTCAATAATACTTTCTATTCTCTTGCCATTAAATTGGCAATATATTTATCATTGATTATTTTATTTTCACTTAGCAAAAACAGAGATATTTTTGCAAGGGAAAAAATGTTTAATATGATGACCGAAAATGTTGATGAAGTATTTTTAGCGTACAATTTAGATAAGAAAAAACTTGAATATGTCAGCAGTAATTTATCACATGTACTTGGTATAAATGCTGATGATTGGTTAAATGACGTAAATTTATCTTCTTCGATTCTTAGAATGCTAATTGATAATATGGAAATTGATGAAGAAAAAGGTACATATAATATTGAACGAGAAATTTTTAATCCTAAAACTAATGAAACTCATCCTTTCCGCTTACGTATATATAAAATTGAAGAAGACGGTAGTAAATGGGCTTGCATGGTTTTAACAGATGAGAGTGAAGAACAAGAAAAGAAGAAAGTTTTGGAAGATGCTCTTATTACGGCAGAGCAGGCAAATCGTGCAAAAAGTGAGTTTTTAACGAGTATGAGTCATGATATTCGTACGCCTATGAATGCTATTGTAGGGATGGTTACTATTGCACTGTCTAATTTAGATGACAAGAAAAAGGTTTCGGATTGTTTGAATAAAATATCTTTATCAAGTGAACGTTTAATGGAGTTGATTCAAGGCGTTCTTGATATGAGTCAAATAGAAAGCGGTAAATTGGAGTTACATTTAGATTATTTTGATTTAAGTTCTTTATTAAAAGAAACATATGAGATGTTTAAGAGCTTGGCTCTTGAGAAAAATATTGATTTTAGATTGGATACAAAAAACATTCGTCATTCCTATGTTGAGGGTGATATGCTTCGAGTTAATCAAATACTTTTAAATTTAATCAATAATGCTCTAAAATTTACTCCTTCAGGCGGATTTGTTCATATTGAGGCGGAGGAACAAACTTGTAATCAGGAAGATTATAATATATATAGGATCTCAGTAAAGGATAATGGTATCGGAATTGCTCCTGAATTTTTAGATAGATTATTTGATCCCTTTGAAAGGGCTGAACGTTCTACTGTAAGTAAAATAGAAGGATCCGGACTTGGGCTTTCTATTGTTAAACGCCTTGTAGATTTAATGGATGGAAGTATAGATGTTATAAGTGAAGAAGGAAAGGGTAGCTCTTTTACTGTTTGTTTAAGGCTAAAATCAGCAAAGGAAAATAGTAATGAAGGTTTACATTTAAATAAAAACGCCATAGATAAGGCGTCCTTTAATCAATTTAGGGTTTTACTGGTTGAAGATAATGAACTCAATATGGAAATAGCAAAGGAACTTTTGAGTATGGCAGATTTAAATATAGAAGAAGCTTGGGACGGCACACAAGCCATTGAAAAGTTTAAAAATTCTCCGGAAAACTATTATGATATGATCATTACAGATATCCAAATGCCTAATATGAACGGATACGAAGAAGCCAAATCTATCAGAGAACTTAATAGGTCTGACGCTTTAACTGTGCCTATAATAGCCATGACTGCCGATGCTTTTACAACTTCAAAAGAACGTGCTGAATCTGTCGGTATGAATGGATATATAACAAAACCTATAGAATTCAATAATTTGATAAATACATTAAAAGAATGGCTTAAATAGAAAATAGTAATTTTATATAGATTTAATATAAAATAATAAAAAAGAAACAAATCATTGTTTCTTTTTTATTACAGTTATTTTTAAAGCAATTATTGATTTTGATGTTTCGTAGCTATATAATTATATAAAAATCTGCAAAAGGGTGATAATATTGGGTGGTTTTATAAAAGATATCAAAAATTTCCCTCGAAATTACGTAGCCCAGCTTCCGACAATTTTTTTCTTTATAATTCTTTTTATATTAATTGTTTCGTTTTTCGGAGCCGGATACGCTATAATGGTGTCCGCATTTACAACGGTTTTTAAAGTTAAAAACAATAAAAACTTATCAATATATGAATTATTTAAGTTATTCGTTTTAGAAGCTTTACTATGTTTTCTTGGTATAATTGCTTCATATAATATATTTCTTTGTATATTTTTAAATATATTTGCGCTTTTTATTTTAGTTGTTTTACAGTCATCTCAATTTAATCCAAAAGGTGCCTTTGGATATGCGATGACTTTTGTTTTTGCACAGCTTAAACCTTTAGGTATTGCAAATTTTTCTTATGAATTTTTTGTTATGATAATATGTGATATATTTCTAATAATTTTCTTGTTGTTATGTTCTTTTTTCAATAAAAAAGAATACTCTCAAATAAAAAATTTACAGGAAGGTTTCTCTGTATTATCCAGTAAACTTCTTTTGATTAACAGCAGTGAATATAAAAAAGTCGGTGATGAACTTTTTAGTTACTCAACTTCTTATCAGCAAAGTGCTTACTTTAAGAAAAGTAGGGTAGGAAAGACTACAAATAAAGTTAAAATAGATTATATGATAGCTATTTTATTTCAAAGAAGCACATATCTTTGCTCTGATTTAAATAGCGGAAATTATATAGATAAATTTGAATGTATGTTATGTATGGACTCTTTATCGATATTTTTAAGTAATGTAAAAATTAAGATAGGAGAAGGTGATAATTCAGTTTTAATCTCAGAGGCTAAAAATCTGATTGAAACAGGTAAATTTAAAGATGAAAGAATAAAGACTTTTTATAACAGTTTTCTTTATATGATTATTTTGATTTTAAAGAACGTTACTATTGAAAATAGAGACAAAATAAAACATCCATTGACTTCTAATGTCAGTATATATTTAAAAAAGTTAAATAAAAAAATTAGCTATAAATCTTTTGAAGTAAGATATGCTGTAAGGCTCATATTTGTTATGACTTTAACATTAAGTATATGTAAAGTGTTTGATATAAGCCATCTATATTGGATACCTTTGAATGCACTGCTTCTCCTTCAGCCAAGTTATGAAGAATCAAATAAAAGAATGTTTACAAGACCGATCGGAACAGTGATCGGCTGTATCATCGTCTATTTTATATATCCTATTATTCCCGGTGTGATAGGAGTTTTTATGTTATCATTTATCATGCTTTCAATTATGTATTCTATGACTCCCGGAACTTGGTATCAGCCTATTTTTTCAACAGTTTATGCGCTTTCCATGGCTTCTTTGAGTATGAATAATACAACTGCAATAGGCATGAGATTATTGTATTTATTTATTGCAATTTTCTTAGTTATGATAATAAATAGTCTTTTATTTCCAAGTAAAAAAGAATATCAATTTAAACTTAATTTTAATACATTGAAGGATATACAACTTATGGGCTGGGAGCTTATTTATAAAAGTTTGCTTGCACATATAGATAATAGTATATTTCAGGATTATCTAAATTATTTTCACATGATTTATAATAGTTCGGAGGATTATATAAAAAGTATAGAAGATAAAGAGAAGAATGAAAATTATATGAGTATACTTACTATTCACTGGAGAATGCTATCGGAACTAGAACAGATATTATGGATGATTCAAACTAAAAGTATAGAATATGATGATATGGAAAATTTATTTAGACTGGCTGATTATTTTACTCACTTTGATATAAATAAGTTACCTATATCAGATGATTTTATAAAAGAAAATTTTTTATTTAATGACGAGAATATTAAATACTTTACCGAAGTTTATATAAAAAATATAAATAGACTAAATACTATATACAAAACTGTAGATATATAAAAAAGAACTTAATGATAAGTTCTTTTTATTTTTCAACTAAATAATTTTTTTCTTTTAAAGCTTTTTCGACCAAATCTAAAATCTCTTCATTGTCGGCTTCGACTGTATGATAATGATAATTGGATGTAGTATTTTTAAGAGGTTTTGATTTTCCTTTGTTTATATTATCCATAAAATTCATTACGTCTCTTCTTGATGCAACAGATAGATTAGCGCTGAGCCGTCCATAAACTTTATGTTTTACAAACACGTCTATGACTTTGGCACCCAGATCTACTATTGTATTAAGTTCATCAATGATTTCATCATCTCTGTGATATACTTTGAAAACCCTGCTGCATTTGTTATCCGATGTGAGTACATATCCTTTGTTTGTTGAGATTATGTCATTGTTCTGTGCTCTTAGCAGTGCGATATCCTGAACTATTACCTGTCTGCTTACACCCATTTTTTTTGCTAAAGTGGTTCCCGAGATAGGTTCTAAGTTATATCTTATTAAATTTAATATTTCTTTTCTTCTGCTTTCTGCATTCATATATTTTTCCCTTTATACTGCATGAAGATTTTTAAGTGATATATCCAAAATTTTTGCGGAATGAGTAAGTGCCCCGCTTGAGATATAGTCTACTCCTATGTCTGTAAGCTGTTTTATATTTTCTTTAGTTACATTTCCCGAGCATTCCGTCACTGCTTTGCCTTTACATAATTTAACGGCTTCGATCATATCTTCTTTGGTCATATTATCGAGCATGATTATATCTGCACCTGCATCTAATGCTTCCTTCAACATATTCAAGTTTTCCACTTCCACTTCTACTTTTCTAACAAAAGGAGCATATTCCTTAGCCATTTCAATAGCTTTTTTTACTCCGCCCGCAGCACCTATATGGTTATCTTTAAGTAAAATCCCGTCAGAAAGATTATATCTGTGATTATATCCTCCTCCAACTTTAACTGCGTATTTTTCAAATATCCTCATGTTAGGTGTTGTTTTTCTTGTGTCGAGAAGTTTTGTCTTGCTACCCTCTAATAGGCTTGCTACCTTACTTGTGTATGTTGCTATACCGCTCATTCTTTGGAGGTAATTAAGTGCGGTCCTTTCTCCCGATAAAAGTACCCTTATATCTCCTGTCACTTTTCCCATTAAATCTTTGTTCTTTACTTTATCTCCGTCTTTTACATAAAATTCTACTTTTGTATTTTCATCAAGAAGTTCAAAGGTCCTTTTAAATACTTCCAAACCTGCTATTATCCCGTCTTCTTTACATATTAAGTCAACCTCTCCCGTTTTACTTTCTCTCATTACTGCATTTGTGGTTATATCTTCACTGGTTATATCTTCTTCAATTGCCTGTAATATCAGTTTATCCATATTAAGCTTCATTGTGATTTGATTGTTCATACTCTTTCTTATTCCTTTCGATTTCGCCAAGTACGATTTTTCTATATGACTCTTGTAATTTGTTATAATCATTATAATTACTTAAATCGATGTTTAATTTTATATCTTCCGATTTTTTATTTTCTCTTGTTATATCCTTTGCCGCTCTTTTGGCGAATACCAAACTTTCTAGTAATGAATTGCTTGCAAGTCTGTTTTTACCGTGAACGCCGTTGCAGCTGGTTTCCCCGACGGCATATAAATTTTCCATCGAAGTCTTGGAATTGTAATCCACTTTTATCCCGCCCATAAAATAATGCTGGGAAGGTACTACAGGGATACACTCTTTTGTTACATCATATCCCTCTTTCAAGCAGTGTTCATAGATATTGGGAAAATGACTTTTAATATCTTTATTAGCTATTGGTTTCATGGAAAGCCACACATAAGGCATGTTATCTTTTTTCATCTGTTCCAATATTTTTTTTGTCAGTATATCTCTTGGGAGCAGCTCATCTGCAAATCTTTTCATATCCTTATTTAATAAAACCGCCCCTTCTCCTCTTACCGATTCGGAAATCAAAAATCTTCTGCCGGTCTTCTTTGAATATAAGGTAGTGGGATGGATTTGTATGTAGTCGATATTCTTTAGTTCTATGTTGTTATTTATTGCAATGGCTACTCCGTCTGCCGTTATATGAGGGAAATTCGTCGAGTTGTCGAAAAGTCCTCCTATACCACCGCATGCAAATATCGTGTAATCGGCTTTAATTGGAATTATAGAGCCTTTTTTATCTCTACCGATTATTCCATAGCATTTATTATTTTTATTTATTATATCGACCATGGTAAATTGCTCGATGATTTTTATATTATTCCTTTTTTTTGCTTCATTTAAAAGTTTAGAAGTGATTTCTTTACCTGTTATATCTTTATGAAAGAGTATCCTTGGAGAAGAATGAGCTCCTTCTCTTGTGTATACATATTTTCCGTTATCCTTTTTGAATTTGACATCATATTTTTCCAAATCTTCGATTATCTCTTTTGAAGAGTTTATCATTATTTCTACAGACTTTTTGTCATTCTCATAATGTCCGGCTTTTAGGGTGTCATCAAAATAATTTTTATAATCGTCTTTATTTTTAAGAACACATATTCCGCCTTGAGCTAAAAAAGAGTCGCTGTTTTCAGCCTTATCTTTTGTTATAATTATTATATTTTTGTCTAATGGCAGATTTAATGCAGAAAATAAACCCGCGGCACCTGTTCCGACGATTATAATATCAGTTTTCAGTTCCATTTTTTTATCCTTAATTTATTTTCCTAACTCAAGCATTTTTTTAAGTGGTTTATATGCCTTTTTTCTAAGTTCTTCATCAAGCTCTACTTTTGATTCATTGTTTGTCAGAGAGTTTAAAACTTTTTCAAGTGTTATCTTTTTCATGTCGGGACAGCATTGTCCGCAGCCTAAATTATAAAATTTCTTGTTAGGATTTTTGTTTTTAAGTTCATATAGAACGCCAAGCTCGGTTACGATTATGAATTCATCTTTATCGCTTTTTGTTGCATAGTCTATTATCCCCGCAGTGCTTCCTATGTAATCAGCAATCTCGAGTACATCTTCAGTACATTCCGGATGTATGAGAACCTCTGCATTTGGATAAGTTTCTTTTGTTTTAATTAAATTATCTTTTGTCATTTCCTTATGTATAGGACAGTATCCGTCGTTAAATATAAAATTCTTTTCAGGAACTTTTTTTGCTACATATCTTCCCAAATTTTCATCTGGTATAAAGAAAATATTTTTATTTGGTAAATTTTTAACTATTTTTAGGGCGTTTGAAGAAGTCACACATACATCACTGTGTGATTTAAGAGCCGCACTTGAATTTACATAACAAACTACAGCTACATCTTCAGTTTCATTCTTTATTTGTTCTATCTTTTCTATAGCAGCCATATGTGCCATAGGGCAGTCTGCTGTTTCATCGGGCATCAAAACTGTTTTTTCGGGGTTAAGTATTTTTGCGCTTTCTCCCATAAAAGAAACTCCGCAGAATACTATAGTTTTTTCTTTTACCTTTGTAGCTATCCTCGCTAAGTAGAAAGAGTCTCCCACATAATCAGCAACTTCCTGGACTTCATCTTCCACATAATAATGAGCAAGTATTACTGCGTCCTTTTCTTTTTTTAGTATTTCTATTTTATTTGCTAAATCGTTCATATTCATCTCCTTAAAGAATTTGCAATCAATTATACCACTAAAGTTAACATCTGACAAGACAGGTGTAAAAAATAGTGAAAATAAATAATTTTTATTTGATAGCAAAATACTTTATTTTTAGATAAAAGGATTATTTTATAATTACTTCGTGTTATATCTTTAAAAAATCTTTGAATAATGTATAATATAGTAATAATTATGGAGGTTTGTTATGTTTTGGGATTCTTTTGTTGATGCTTTTATGGACAGCATAAAAATATTTCCATTTTTACTTATAACATATATAGTTCTTGAATATATCGAACATAAAACAAGCGATAAGCTTGTACATATAATTGAACATGCGGGAATACTGGGACCTATACTCGGAGGAATTTTTGGAATAGTGCCTCAGTGCGGATTTTCTACTGCTGCTGCGAATTTTTATGCAGGAAGAATTGTTACGCTGGGGACTTTGATTTCCATATTTTTATCTACTTCCGACGAAATGCTTCCCATAATGATCTCCAATAATGCACCAATATCAATGATACTTAAAGTTCTCTTATTAAAGATGTTTATTGGTATAATCTTTGGTATCGTTTTGGATTTGATTTTTAGAAAGCGTTCCTTAAATGGAAAAATGCATATGGGAGAAACCGATAATCATATGCATGATGACTGCAGTGAAAGCGAAAGTTTTATTATGTCGGCTATAAAACATACATTAAATATTTTTGTGTTTATATTTATAATTTCATTTGTATTAAATATAATCATTGCTTTTATAGGAGAGGATAATTTATCTAATTTCATATTCAATACTCCAATCATTGGCTCACTTCTTGCAGGACTGGTTGGACTTATACCAAACTGTGCTGCTTCTGTAGTGATAACAGACTTGTATTTAAAAGGAGCGATATGTTTTGGGGCAATGATGTCAGGACTGTTATCTAGTGCCGGGGTAGGGCTCCTTGTTTTATTTAAAGTTAATAAGGATAAATTGGAAAACATAAAAATAGTTTCCATTCTTTATTTTATAAGTATCTTTTGTGGTATAGCACTGGAGATTTTAGGATTTGGTATATGATAAAATAATGAGTATTTATTCCGGAATCTTTTTTCTTCAAAATACGATAAGGTATGATATAATAGTATAAATAATTTAATATAATTTATGGAGGAAATTGAAATGCCGGAAGTTAATGAAGTTTTAGTCTGGACATTTGCATCGGAGTGTCCTATTCCCGATGATGTAAATGATTTATTGGTCAATGGGGAGAAAGCTGTCGCAGCATATAAAACAATAAGAGACAGTGCAATATTTACGACTAAGAGATTGATTGTAAGAGATGCACAAGGACTTAAAGGAAAAAAAATAGAAATATATTCTCTTCCTTATTCTTCAATAGAAATGTGGAGTACGGAGAACGCAGGTGGGATGTTGGATTTTAATGCGGAAGTAGAGCTTTGGACTAAAATAGGTCATATTAAAGTTAATCTTAAAAAAGGAATTGATATAAGAAAATTGGATAGACTTATTGCTACTGCTATACTTAGATAAAAGAGCTTTAAAAGCTCTTTTTTAATTTGTTATATAAGTCGATAAATGATATAATTCAGTATATTTTATATTAAGGTGTTAAAATGAATATTTTAAAAGAAAACGAAGAAAAACTGCTTAAAGATATAAGTCATATTTTGAATGTCCCAAATGAAACTACATTTGGATATTTTAAAGAAAAGATAGACAATAACAAAGATATAATTAATACTCTAAAATCTTTGGAAGATAACGGACTTATAAAAATAGACAATATGGAAGATTATCCAATAAATATTGAATTGACTGATTTAGGTAAAAATTATTTTACAGATAAAGATATTTATATTCAAAAAGCTAAGTTAGATAAAAGAAAAATTAAGAACAAAACTATTTCTCTATGTTTTATAAGTTTAATTTCCGGGATTATTATAGGGATTTTAATGTATCATTTCTTTATTATATAATTAATATTATATTGTAATAGTAAGTATTTATTACATATATTTTAATATATGACTTGTAATATTTGTTTGACAGGAATATTATTTGAATTTGTATTTTAATAAAGTAATTAGTTTATTATATTTTATTACACGATTTCCCGGGAAATGATAAATTTAGACTTTATACTAAACTTGAAAAGAATTTTCTATTTGACAAAAAATAAATTAAATGCTAATATTTTAATACAATTAAAAAAGCAGGGGAGCTTACGCGTAGGCTGAGAAAAAATACGAACGAATTTTGACCCTATAACCTCGTATGGATAATGCCATGATATGTAAGCGAAATAATATGTTAGTTCTAAAGCTTATCCAGAGGATAAGCTTTTTTATTTGAAAAAATTAAGGAGAACTGATATGAATTATACGACACAGATGAATGCTGCCAGAAAAGGTATTGTTACAAAAGAAATGGAAATAGTTGCTAATAAGGAAAATATGGAAATAAGTAAACTAATGAAACTTATGTCCGAAGGAAAGATAATCATTCCTTGTAATAAGCTTCATAAAAATATTGAGCCTAACGGTCTCGGTTCGATGTTAAAAACAAAAATAAATGTAAACCTGGGTGTGTCCAGAGACTTTAAAGATATGGATATGGAAATAGAAAAAGTTAATAATGCAGTAAAAATGGGTGCAGAGTCAATAATGGATCTATCTTCTTACGGAGATACGAGAAAATTCAGGAAACGTCTTACAAGTGAATGTCCTGCCATGATAGGTACCGTTCCGATCTATGATGCGGTAGTGTATTATCATAAAGCGCTTATGAAGATAACAGCAAAAGAATGGCTGGATATTGTAAGAATGCATGCTGAAGACGGTGTTGACTTTATGACTATTCACTGCGGGATTAATAAAGAAACTGTTAAAAAATTCAAGAAAAATAAAAGACTTACAAATATTGTTTCCCGAGGAGGTTCAATTATATTTGCATGGATGGAAATGACTGGGGAGGAGAATCCATTTTATGAATATTATGATGAAGTACTGGATATTTGCAGAGAATACGATATAACAATGAGTTTAGGTGACGCCTGTCGTCCGGGTTCCATTGCTGACGGTACGGATGCTTCTCAAATCGAAGAATTGATCACTTTGGGCGAGCTTACAAAAAGAGCATGGGAAAAAGACGTGCAGGTAATGATTGAAGGTCCCGGACATATGCCTATAAACCAAATTGCCGCTAATATGGAAATTCAAAAAACACTATGTTACGGTGCTCCTTTTTATGTGCTTGGTCCAATAGTGACAGATGTTGCTCCGGGATATGATCACATAACTTCAGCTATCGGAGGTGCGATTGCTGCTACGTACGGAGCGTCTTTCCTTTGTTATGTTACTCCTGCAGAGCATTTAAGGCTTCCTAACTTAGATGATGTAAAAGAAGGTATTATAGCAACTAAAATTGCCGCACATGCTGCGGATATTGCAAAGGGTATAGATGGAGCAGGTAACTGGGATAATGAAATGAGTTTGGCAAGGAAAGAACTTGACTGGGAAAAGATGTTTGAACTTTGTATCGATCCACAAAAAGCAAGGAGATACAGAGAAGAAGCAAAGCCTGAAAAAGAGGATACATGCTCAATGTGCGGTAACTTCTGTGCGTTGAAAAACACCAATAGAATTTTAGATGGGAAAATAGTTAGTATTTTTGATGAATAAAACTCCGAACTTTTTAGAGATAAAAAGTATCAAAAATCTCCGTTAAAGCTGTGGGGGATACATAGTTTAATTATTTAAAAAATTCTTATTCAAAATTTTTGAAATAACGGCTATCGTCATCCTCGGTTTAATAATCAAGAAATAAAAAAGACAGTTTAAAACTGCCTTTTTTTATTTTTATTTTATTCAAATATTGAAACTACGCTTCCTTCGTATTTACCGTCGATAAATTTCTTTACGTTGTCTGATTGAAGTACTTTTAATAATTCTTTTGTCTTATCCGTATTTTCATTTCCTTCTTTTACACAGATGATATTTGCATATGTTTTAGCTGCTTCACTGTCAGCAGTTTCGATTGCAAGAGCATCTTTCTTAACGCTTAATCCTGCTTCCATAGCATAGTTACCGTTGATGACTGCAAAATCTACGTCTTGTAAACTCTTTGGAATTTGTGCTGCTTCGAGTTCTTGAATTTTTACATTCTTAGGATTTTTTTCAATATCCTTTGCTGTAGCATTTAGACCCGCACCTTTTTTTAGTGTAATAATACCATTTTTTTCAAGAAGGAGTAGGGCTCTTGCTTCATTTGTTGTATCATTAGGAACTGCTATAGTTGCTTTATCAGGAATGTTTTTGATGTCTTTTGATTTACCTGCGTAAATCCCAAGAGGTTCATAGTGAACTGTTCCTACAGATACAAGCTTTGTTCCCTGTTCTTCATTGAATGAATCCATGTATGGTTTATGTTGGAAGAAGTTTGCATCTAATGTTCCGTCATCAACAACTTTGTTAGGCTGTACATAATCTGTAAATTCCGTAACTTCCAATGTATAACCATCTTTTTGTAAATCTTCTTTTACCGCATTTAAAATTTCCGCATGAGGTACTGCCGTTGCACCAACTTTAATAACTTTGTCGTCAGAACTGCTGCTTCCGCAGCCTGAAAGTAAACCTACGGCTAAAATACCGCTTAATAATACTGCTAATACTTTTTTCATAATTTTTTTCTCCTCATATGTATTTTTATTATATTCTTTTATCAATCTTCGCCGCAATCTTTGTTCCTATTGCCTGAAGAATTTGAACGATTAAAACCAGTAATATTACCGTGACAATCATTATATTTGATTGATATCTGTAATATCCGTATCTTATTGCTATATCACCGAGACCTCCGCCTCCGACAAAACCGGCAAGGGCTGAATACCCTAGAATTGTTGTTATTGAAATCGCGAACCCAACCATGAGTGACGGCATTGATTCCGTAATCATAACTTTACTTACTATTTGATAAGGAGATGCGCCCATGGAAAGCGAGGCTTCAATGACCCCTCTATCGACCTCCTTAAGTGATGATTCAACCATCCTTGCTATAAAAGGAGCTGCGCCTATTACCAGCGGGACGATAGTAGCAGTTGAACCTATTGTTGTGCCTACTATTAATCTTGTAAGTGGAATGACCAAAACAAGTAATATAAGGAACGGAACGCTTCTTAAAACATTTGTTAGTATATCAAGCACCTTAAATAGTATTTTATTCTCCTTTATCCCGTCCTTAGCGCTTGTTACCAGTAATACCCCCATAGGTAACCCTATTATGTAAGCAATAACCGTTGATACTATAGTCATATATAAAGTTTGGAGTATTCCTACACCAACCATTTGCCATTCTGAACCAGTTAACATATTATTCCTCCACCCTTTCTACTACAAGATTTTTTTCATTTAAATAATTCATTACTTTTTCTCTGTCTTCTTTATCCTTTGGGATTTCTATGACTAACTGTCCCAATGCTTTTCCCTCAATATCTTTGACATTAGCGTAAAGGATAGAAACTTTTACACCTAGATCCAATATCATATTTGATATTATAGGTTCATGGGTCGTGCTTCCGTCGAATACTATTCTAAGAGAATTTGTCTTTATATCGGGGCTCATGTTTTTACTGTCAGGATTTATTGTGTTTCTAGCCCAGTTACTCTTAGGATGAGTAAATATATCTTCAACCGTTCCTGTTTCTGTAATCCTTGAATTTTCGATTACCGCAACGTGAGTACATATTTCTTCAACAACACTCATTTCATGAGTGATTATCACTATAGTTATCCCAAGTTTTTGATTTATATCTTTAAGAAGTTCCAGTATCGAAGATGTGGTATTAGGGTCAAGAGCCGATGTAGCTTCATCACAAAGCAGTACGCTTGGATTTGATGCGAGTGCTCTCGCTATTGCCACTCTTTGTTTCTGCCCTCCGCTTAACTGTGCGGGATATGCATTTGCCTTTTCCGTAAGTCCTACTATATTTAATAGTTCCAATGCCCTTTTCTGTGCTTCTTCTTTTTTAGTGCCTATTATTTCAAGAGGGAACATTACATTCTTGATCACGGTTTCCTGCATAAGAAGGTTAAACTGCTGGAATATCATTCCTATTGAATGCCTTACATCTCTAAGCTCTTTGTCGTTTAGTTTTGATAGATCTTTATTTGAAATAAGGACTCTTCCCTTTGTAGGTTTTTCCAGATAGTTTATACATCTGACAAGAGTACTTTTACCTGCACCGCTCATACCTATTATCCCATAAATCTCTCCCTTATTTATTTCAAGATTTATATCCTTGAGAGCGTTTACTTCTCCGTCTTTGGAATAAAAAGTTTTATATAAGTTTTCAATTTTTATAATCGGATAATTCTCATTATTTAAATCCATAACAGCATCATTCCTCATTTTCTTATTAATTTTTAAACGTTAACTAATATTATAGCATAAGTTTATAATTTTTTTAACTGATTATTTATTCCGTAGACGTTTAAATATCTATAAATCAACAAACAAAAAACTTTTTATTTGAAATTGATTTTTTTTAGTATATCATATATTTTCATTATTCGTTAATTCTATTTCTTTATATCTTGATATAGCTAAAAGTTATATATCTTTTATGGTATTTCTTATTGATTAAATAAAAAAAGCTTTCATTATAATGAAAGCTTTTAAATTTATAAAAATTTATTTGTTTTTGAGATAATTTATTAATCCGCCGTTTTTAAGTAACATTCTTTCTCTGTCAGAAACTTCTAATTTTAATTTATATTCTTTATTCTTTGTTTCGTTTTTCACGATTATCTCGTCTCCGTCAAGTTGTTTGAGCATATCTTTTGCACTTAATATGTCGTCAATATCTATATTATCATAATCTGCTTCATCAGTAAATGTTAATGGAACGATACCGTTATTGATCAGATTATTTTTATGAATCCTCGCAAAAGATTTTGTTATAACGACTTTTGCTCCGAGATATAAAGGTGCAAGTGCCGCATGTTCTCTGCTTGAACCTTGTCCGTAGTTATCGCCTGCAACTATTATTGAACCTTTTTCTTCTGCTTTTGCTTTTTTAGAGAAATTTTCGTCTACAGGTCTTAAACAAAATTCACTTAAGTATTCTATGTTAGATCTGAAAGGAAGCAGTTTTGCGTTTGAAGGCATGATATCATCTGTTGTTATATTGTCTTCAAGTTTTGTTACGACTTTTAAATCAAAATTATTATATATCACACTTGCTTTAGGGAAAGGCTTAATGTTCGGTCCTTTTACGCTTACTTTGTTTTTATCAGGTTTAGGCATAATGAACATATTGTCATTGATTATATATTCATTTGGTTCTTCAACGACAAAATCAATTTTTCCGTAAGGATCGGCTATTTCGCCTTTTATTGCAGAATATGCAGCTACTTCGGGAGAGACCAAATATACATTTGCGTCTACAGTCCCGCTTCTGCCCTTGAAGTTTCTGTTGAATGTTCTAAGTGATACTCCGCCTGAGTTTGGACTTTGACCCATACCTATACACGGACCGCATCCGCATTCCAGTATCCTGGCTCCGGCATTTATTAAATCGGAAAGACCTCCGTCCCTTGAGAGCATGTCAAGAACTTGTCTTGAACCCGGTGCTATAGTGAGAGATACATTGTCTGCGATAGTATTTCCTTTTAATATTTTAGCTGCTGTCATCAAATCTTCATATGAAGAATTCGTACAGCTTCCTATCGATACTTGAGTGATCTTTGTTCCTTCAAGTTCTTTTACGTCTTTTACATTATCGGGAGAATGAGGACATGCTGCAAGAGGTTTTAACTCGCTTAGGTTGATTTCAAGATCTTCATCATATATACATCCTTCGTCTGCTCTTAGTTCCTTAAAGTCATCTTCTCTTCCTTGTGCTTTAAAAAATTTTAAAGTTTCGCTGTCAGAAGGGAATATAGATGTTGTTGCGCCCAATTCGGCACCCATGTTTGTGATGGAACCTCTTTGTGAAACAGTTAATGATTTAACCCCTTCTCCGTAATACTCAATTACTTTGCCTACTCCGCCTTTTACGGAAAGTCTTCTGAGTACTTCCAAAATAACGTCTTTTGCACTTACGCCGTTACCGAGTTTACCTGTTAGTTTTACACCTACGACTTTAGGCATAGTAAGGTAATATTCACTTCCTGCCATTGCTGCCGCAATGTCAAGTCCGCCTGCTCCTATAGCAATCATACCGACGCCTCCGCATGTAGGGGTATGAGAATCCGAACCGAGTAACGTTTCGCCTGGCATGGAAAATCTCTCCAAGTTTAGTCTATGACAAATCCCGTTTCCCGGACGAGAGTATATAACTCCTATTTTATCCGTAACTGTTTGTATGTAAATATGGTCATCCATGTTTTCAGGACCGGTTTGAAGCATATTGTGATCGATATATGCAACAGATCTCTTTGTTTTTACTTTATCTTCACTTATGGCTTCATATTGTAAATAAGCCATAGTTCCCGTTGAATCTTGAGTCAGTGTATTATCGATTTTAATGGCAATCCCTTCTCCCGCTGTCATTTCACCGCTGACAAGATGATTTTCTAATATCTTATAAGTAAGTGTTTTTTTCATATACTTATCTCCTTATATTTTCATTTAGATAATACTATCAGAAAAGTTTAGAATTTTCAATAAATATAGAATATATAATTATTAAAAAGAATAATTATGCAAATAATTTGTTTTTTGTATAAATTTGTTATAATCTAAAAAGAACATCCGGTTTCGGAAGTTCCTTTTAGCGACTCACTTATAGCAAATTATGTTTGAAAAGATTGATTTGTTGCAAGTTTAGTATATCAAAGATAAAAAAATAAGTCAACCATAACTATATCATTTATAACTGTATCATCTATAAAGTACTTATATTTTAAATGAGTTTTGTATAGAATAGTTAATATAAATATAAAACAAAGGAAAGTGATTAGTATGGTTTATTTAAATTTAAAGTATCTGCTGGAAAAGAACGATAGGAGTAAATATTGGCTTGTTAAAACAATTAACAGTAATTATGACACTGTGAATAAATTGGTAAAGAATGAAACTACTAAAATATCATTTGATATGATTGACAGATTATTGAATGCTTTCGATTGTGATATGAATACTTTATTTATTAAAGATGACAAGTAAAAAGCTCCTTATTTAAGGAGTTTTTTATTTAGTACAATGGTTTTTGTTTGATATATAGTGTTTTATTTATTATAGCTTGACATGGATTTTTTCTATATGTCATAATAAACCAAATAAAAATTAAGGATAATGATATGGAAGAGATAAAGCAAAAAGGTTTTTTATATTTAATAGGAAGTTTACTATTAATGATTTTATCCGTAATTTTATTTAGATATTTGTGGGTACCATTATTATTAGTTTTATTCATCTATAATAAAAAAATTGACAGCGATAAGAATGAGAAGAAAAAAGTTCTTATAATTGGATTTATTATTTTCTTTATTTCATTTTTATCTTTTATTTTTGTTCCTTCAAATCCTGTTAGACCTGAGAAAATTAATATCTCATGTAAAAGTTATAATATGGATATTAATTCTATTCAAGCTATAGATATTGAAGTTTTCCCGGATGATGCAAACATAAATAATTTAGAATATATTTCTGCCGATAAAAGTGTAATAAAAATAAATAAGGAAGACGGAAAAATAATAGTAAAATCTTTTAAGGAGGGAAAGTCAGATCTATATATAACAGATAGCGAAAGCGGTGTTAAAAGCAATGTTATAACAGTTAGAGTGATTGATAAAAGAGCACAAGCCTTAAAAAAGAAAAAACAAAAATTAAAAAAGAATTCTAATAAAATAACTTATGTCTATATTTCTCGTACAGGAAGCAAATATCACTCAAACAAGTACTGCAGTCATATGAGAAAACCCAACAAAGTCACTATAAAAAAAGCTAAATCTACGGGATATACTCCTTGTAAAAAATGTTATTAAGTATTAGGTATTTTAAAAATAAAAGAGTATAATTAATAAAAAATATTGGAGTAAAGTATGGAAAAGTATAAATTAAATAATGGTATATACATAGATAAAATAGGTTTTGGAACATACAAGGCGGGTAACGGGGATTATGTTCCGACATTATTGGATGCTATTGAAGCCGGATATAGGCATTTTGATACCGCAGCTTTTTACAATAATGAAGAATTGATCAAAGAAGCAATTGCTAGGTCAAGTGTCAAAAGAGATGATTTATTTTTATCATCAAAAGTTTGGAAGACTGAAATGGGATATGACAATACTATTAAATCATTTGAAATATCGCTTAAAAATTTGGGAACGGATTATCTGGATATGTTTCTTATCCATTGGCCAAAAGATAATTTGAAAAATCAAGACTGGAAGAGAATAGATATCGAAACTTGGAAAGCTTTAGAAACTCTTTATAAAGACGGAAGGGTAAAATCCATCGGCGTCAGTAATTTCCTGCCTCATCATTTGATCAATATTCTTGATAACTGTGATATCAAGCCAATGGTCGATCAGCTTGAAATACATCCCGGATATATTCAAAAGGCTGCCATTGATTTTCTAAAAGATAATGATATCTTACCTCAAGCCTGGTCGCCCATAGGAAGGGCAAGGGTATTAAAAGAAGAAAGACTTATCGAGTTTTCAAAGAAATATAATAAATCCGTAGCTCAAATTTGTATAAGATTTATTTTACAGCTGGGTGTTCAGCCTCTTCCAAAGTCTTCGTCAATAGAAAGAATGAAAGAAAATATGGATGTTTTTGATTTTGAAATTTCTAAAGAAGACGAATATGAATTGATGTGCCTTCCTCAAATCGGGTGGTCAGGTGAACATCCCGACAGAGAAAGAGTATATTTTGATTAAGTATTTACTTTTAATAAATTATTATTTACAAGGAGAATGTCATGCAATTTAAACTTATTTTAGCTATTATAACAATAACTCTCGCATTAGTATTTTATACTGTCGGAGTTTTTTCTGAGAGGAAAGCAAAGATATTAAAACCAATTCATGTTATTTTTTTCCTTCTGGGACTTGTATGTGATACTACGGGAACGACTATCATGTCTTTTATTGCAAAAGCAAACAGCAGCAGCTTTGGTATTCATGGCATAACCGGTCTGATAGCAATACTTCTTATGTTATTCCATGCTATATGGGCTATTATAGTCCTTAGGAAAAACAATGAAGAAATGCAGAAAAATTTTCATAAATTCAGTATAGTTGTATGGCTTATATGGCTTATACCTTATTTTATAGGTATGTTTATGGGAATGAATATATAGGAGTTTCGTATGGAATATCATAATATTAAACCTGTTTACGATAAAAATTCAAAAATATTGATCCTTGGATCATTTCCATCTGTTAAGTCAAGAGAAACTCAATTTTTTTATGGGCATCCGCAAAACAGATTTTGGAAAGTAATAAGCAGTATTACAAATACAAAGCTTCCCGGTACAATAGAAGATAAAAGAAAAATGTTAATAAATAATAATATAGCGGTGTGGGATGTAATTGCTTCGTGTGACATAGAAGGTTCAAGTGACAGTTCAATCAAAAATGTGATTCCAAATGATTTATCAGCGATTTTAAAAGAGACGAATATAAAAACTATATTTTTAAATGGAGGAACTGCTTATAATTTGTTTAAAAAGTATAATAAGGATTTGAATATGAATATTATAAAGCTTCCGTCTACAAGCCCTGCAAATGCAAGGTATTCACTGGAAATGTTGATCAATGATTGGAATATTATCCAAGATAAATTGTAAATACAAGAAAATCTGCTGCTAAATCGCCTAAAGTAGCATGAAAATGTTTATGTTTCTTTGAATATATCATTGACGACTTATGATTCTGGTTATATAATGAGAAAAATGTCAGAAATGAAGGGTGAATGTGTAACTATGATTAAGGGGAATGCAAAATATAACGAACAAGATTATAATTTTGTTTATGAGGATTCAATTTTAAAATTGACTTTGGCTCATAATGGGAAACCTGACTTTTATTTTAATACTTATTGTAACATCGGGAATAATTGTTTGGTCAGTTTGTTTATAATAGGTGAAGTCAAAGGTAACAGGGATACTATAATTTTTAAACCAAGAGTGATTATTTCAAATGAAAATAATAATATAATAAAAATCAAAATTGATTATTTTATTACACTTAAAAATAAACAAACCGGATATGACGGTATTTCAATAAGAATAGCCAAAATGAATTATCTGAATTTTGTTGAGTATTTAAAGTTTCTGGATGAGAAAGAAGACGGTAATATAAGTCTTTTAGATTTTAGAAAAGTAAAATCCGTGAATGAAGTTTTTAATTATAAAGGAATTAAGATAAGCTGTTCTTTTCATGTAGTAAGAGATATTTACTATAAATATCCACTTGCAGTATATCCTGCTTTTGATTTATATTTTGATACTATTCAAAATTCGAGATTTCTAGTGGCTCTTGATAAAATTATAAGAGATTTTTTATCCTTTTTATTTTACCGAAGGGATATAAATATAAAAGAGATAGCTTTAATGAAAAAGAATGATAAAGATGAAGATTATGATATGATTGGCGAAATGGTATTTCCAAAGTTCAATACTCATAACTACAATTTTAATCAAAAGGTAGAATTATATCCCAGCATAAGAATAAGGTATATAAACGGACACATCGGTAAAATATTGGAACTTATTTCTAATAATGATTTATATTTAAAACATATACCCGAGAACGGACATGATAGGGATATGCGAAGAATAGAAAAACTTGCATATATTATCGAGGGGTTGGACATAGAATTTGATAAATTATACAATAATAAAAATATACAAAATATGATTTTTGTTAAGAAGATAAAATATCATATAGAGCATTCTAATGATACATTATCGGCTTTGATTGATAGTATTTTTAGTAAATACCATAAAGAATTTTCTCTTGACAGTTTTTTATCTGATATACATAGTGTACAAACACTAAATGATTATGATGAAATAAAAAATATATTATATGCTATAGAAGTATTGGAGATTATGATATACGATATACAACTTAGGAGGATTGGATTATCTAAATCGAATATATTAGGAGCTATAAAAGTGTTATTTGATTTATAAAAATTTAAAAAGTTTAATTAAATAAGTACAAGCAAGATTTTTTACTCACCCTCATATATTTTATGGGGGTGATTTTATGTTAGGTTTTCTAGGGATTTTGGATTTATTGCAGAGAGTATTAGTATTCTTAGGCTATTTCTCAGCCAGCGAATCTTTTCCAAAACCACTAAAAAAAGAAGATGAAACGAAATATTTTATAAAGTTCAAAGAAGAAAATGATATGCATGCTAAAGAAATGCTTATAAATCATAATCTTAGGTTGGTTGCTCATGTAAGCAAAAAATATTCTTCTTCGAATATTTCAAAGGAAGATCTCATTTCTATAGGGATCATCGGTCTTATCAAAGGGATAAATTCTTTTGATTACAACAAAGGAACTAAATTTGCGACTTATGGGGCGAGATGTATAGATAATGAAATACTAATGGCACTAAGAAGTGAAACAAAGACTGCTTCCAATGTATTCTTGGAAGATTATATCAGCTTTGATGAAGAAGGGAACAATATATCTCTACTTGATATTTTAGCTACCGATGAAGACGATGTTAACAGCAAAGTAAATTTAAAAGTAGAAAGCGAATTCCTTTATAAGATAATGGATGAAGTGCTTGAAGACAGAGAAAAAGAAATACTATATCTTAGGTACGGATTAAAAGGAAAGCGAAGTTATACACAAAGAGAAATCGCAAATTTGTATGATATATCAAGGTCTTACGTTTCAAGGATTGAAAAAAAAGCTATAGAAAAGATAGCAATTTCATTTAAAAAGAAGTATTAAAAATCGTTGATATGATAAAAAATAAAAGTTAAAAGGTTGTGAATTATTATATAAAAGGGTAAAATCATAATATAGAAATCAGTAAAAGAGGTATCAATATGAAAGTATCGATTTTAGGATGCGGGCGCTGGGGGACTTTTCTTGGATGGTACAGCGATAAGATAGGTTACGACGTAACTATATGGGGAAGAAGCGGTTCTAAAAATTTAGAAGAACTTAAACATACAAGAAAAAATAAATATTTATATTTGAGCGAGACTACCAAGCTTACGAATGATTTAATTGGAACGATAGAAAAAAGTGATTATATAATAATTTCAATTTCATCACAGCATTTAAGAAATCTTTGTGAAGATATAAAAAGGTCAAATTATAAAGATAAGACTTTTATCCTTTGTATGAAAGGTATTGAGGTAGCAACAGGAAAAAGGCTAACTGAGGTTTTTAGGGAAATACTCGGAAATAAAGTGAATTTAGCCATTTGGGTAGGTCCGGGACATGTTCAAAGTTTTGTGAAGAGGATCCCTAACTGTATGGTTATAGACAGCGATGATAAAAATGTTACCGATGATGTCGTAAAAACATTCTCCAGCGATTTGATAAGACTTTATATAGGTGAAGATTTGATAGGTGATGAGCTTGGTGCGGCAGCTAAAAATGTTATCGGAATTGCTGCGGGTATGCTTGATGCCGTCGGATATTCATCTTTAAAAGGCGCATTGATGGCAAGGGGTGCGAGAGAAGTTTCAAGACTGATAAAAGCAATGGGCGGAGATGAGATAACCGCCTATGGACTTTGTCATTTGGGAGATTATGAGGCTACACTATTCAGTGAATTTTCCAATAACAGAAGATATGGTGAAAATTTTGTAAGGGGGACTTTGCGTGATGATTATCTTGCCGAAGGTGTAACTACAGCCGAAGCTATTGTAAAGTTAAGTGATGATTATAATGTTGAAATGCCTATAATAAAAGGAGTCAATGCAGTTCTTAAAGGTGAATTAAGTCCTCATAAAATGCTTAAAGATATGTTTTTAAGAAGCGTTAAAAAAGAATTTTATTAAAATAAATTAAACGTCTAGCGGTTAGGCGTTTTTTTATTGTAAATAAAAATTATATATTTCTTTATTATGTAAATATTAAGTTTTCATATTGCTAAAAATAGTAAAAGATTCAATTTAAATTTATTAATAATAATGAGGTATATATATTGAAAAAAAATAATGAAAATAAAATAGATTTAGGCAGCGGGAATATAGGGAAACTTATTTTTACTCTTGCTATCCCGGCAATAATCGCACAAATCGTTAGTGTGCTTTACAATATCATCAATAGGATGTTTATAGGACATATAGAAAATGTAGGTACTCTTGCACTTACCGGAGTCGGTGTTTGTTTTCCCATACTTATATTGGTGTATGCTTTTGCGGCTCTTACGTCAATGGGAGGTGCTCCCAGAGCAGCTATAATGCTTGGTAAAAAAGATAAAGACAGTGCTGAAAAAATTCTCGGGAGCTGTACTATCGGTACAATTATTTCAGGTATCATTCTGACTATAGTTATTTTACTGTTTGGTGAAAGGCTATTATTCCTTTTTGGTGCAAGCACGGCTACCATTGAATATGCATTATCTTATTTAAGGGTTTATTCCTTGGGGATTGTATTTATTCAAATCGCTATAGGACTTAATACATTCATTATGGCACAGGGCTTTGCTATCACCGGAATGATAAGCATTTTAATAGGGGCAATTTTAAATATGATTTTAGACCCTATTTTTATATTTGCTCTTGATATGGGTGTAAAGGGAGCTACCCTTGCTACTGTTACTTCACAGTTTTTATCTGCTCTTTGGGTGTTATATTTTTTAAACAGCAAAAAAAGTTATATAAAAATAAAAAAAGAAAACTTAAAGATTGATTTAAAAATATATCTTCCTTGTCTTCTTCTTGGATTGTCGCCTTTTGTCATGCAGGTAACGGAAAGTGCTATAGCTATTATTTTTAATTCTTCGCTGCTTAAGTACGGCGGAGATATAGCTGTCGGTTCGATGACCATTTTAAATATTATATTACAGTTCTATACTATGCCTATACAAGGTTTTACTCAAGGTGCACAGCCTGTGATAAGCTTTAACTACGGAGCGGGAAAATCCGATAGGGTCAAGAAAGCATTTTTATTTCAAATCGTGATATGTACGTTTTATTCCCTTATCCTTTGGTGTTTAACGATGTTTTTACCTACGGTTTTGATTAGCTTGTTCACTTCGGATGCTGCACTGATAGCATATACGCAGTGGTCGATAAAGATTTATATGGCTGTTATGTTCTTGATAGGAATCCAAATATCATGTCAGCAAACTTTTGTTGCTCTCTCTAATGCTAAGGTTTCTCTTTTCCTTGCTATATTCAGAAAGCTAGTACTTTTGATACCACTAATACTGATATTGCCAAAACTAATCACAAATAATGTTTTAGGTGTATTTTTAGCACAGCCCATAACAGATATAATAGCTGTAAGTGTGACTGTCATATTATTTATAATCGAGGTCAGAAAAACATTAAGAGAAATTAAAGAATAAAATATATCATTTTTACTAAATTTTCCATTATTGCTAAGATAAAAAGATAATTGTGGTATAATATTCCCGAGGTACTAACTATGAAAAAGAAAATAGATGATAATTTGGTATTTTTGCTTGGTGTCAGGAATGATACAGAGGGGTGTATTATCGAAGGGCTTTTGGATTCATGCGGAGTAAAAGCAACGCTTAAATATGATACCGACATCGCATGGGCAGAAGTGATAATAGGTAAAAGTGCCATGCCTGTAAGTGTTTATGTAAACAAAGAAGATTATGATAAAGCTAAACAAATACTTGACAGTAAATTGGAAGATGATGAAGACGAGTAGGTGACATTATGGATTATTATGACATAAATTTAAATAAACTTATAGATTATTTTAAAAGTGGTATAAAAGAAGAAAAAGATAAAAGTATGGGGTTGGAGCTTGAACATTTTATTGTAAAAGCAGATACCATGGAAAGTGTTGATTACTATGAAGAAAATGGGATAAGAGATATTTTAAAACTTCTTAGTCCATATTTTGAAAAAGAAATTTACAAAGACGGAAATCTTATCGGACTTGTAAAAGATAAATCCAATATCACTTTGGAACCTGCAAGTCAGCTAGAAATCAGTATAGGTCCTTTTATCGATACTCTTGATATTCTTGAAGAGTATAATTATTTTTTACTTAAGATAAAACCTATATTAAAAAAATTTGATTATAAAATGATATATGCGGGTTATCAGCCAAAATCCAAAGTCGATGATCTTAATTTGATTCCTAAAAAAAGATATGAATATATGCTTGACTACTTTTCAAAAGTGGGTTTGCATGGTAAAAATATGATGAAGGGCTCCGCCTCGGCACAAGTCAGCGTAGACTACTTCAGCGAAGAAGATTTTAAAAATAAATTTAGGCTGGCAAATATTTTATCACCCATTATTTCTTTCATGACTGATAATACCAATATATTTGAAGGTGAACATTATGATAAAAATTGTGTTAGGGTTGAGATATGGAATGATGTCGATCCCGACAGAAGTATGATTGTTAAGGGCGCTTTAAATAAGGAATTTGGTTTTAGCGAATATAGTGAATATATATTAAATTCCCCTGCCATTTTAATAGAAGATGATAATGGTAACAGTGTATATACGAAAGATAAGAAAATAAAAGATATATATAATGACAGAGAGTTAAGTAAGAAAGATATAGAACATATAATTTCAATGTTTTTCCCGGATGTAAGACTTAAAAATTATGTGGAAATCAGAATGGCAGACTGTCTTCCGATAGATTACGCACTATCTTATGCAAGTATAATCAAAGGTATTTTTTATAGTGAAGAGGTAGTAAAGTTACTTCTTGATAAGTTTGAGGATATAAAAGATATAGATGTTATAAAAGCGAAAGAAGAAGTCGTAAATAAAGGTTATGATGCAAAAGTTTATGGCTTTGATATCAAAGATTTAATGTTAAACTTGATTGAGCTTGCAAAAGATCATTTGTGTCATGAAGAAAAAGATAGGGCAAGTCTGTTCTATGACCTTATAAAAATGGAAAAGACTTTAAAAATATTAAAGGATGAAAGAGGTGAGTAGATGCAGGTAAGAGAACTTACGGATGAATACTTGGATTTGATTAAATCCGATATGGATAAATCAAAGGAAAGTTATGAAAAAGCAATAAATTATATAGAAAATTCAACGGCTATTTATCACGGAGAACATATAAGGTTTCCATATGTTCCAAAGCTCTATACAACGGAAGTGATAGATTATTTTAAATATATCGCCATGACTACTCATACTATTCTTTGTAAAATAATAAATAAATATATCGAAGATGAAGAATATAGGAAGTTATTTCCGTTTAGTAAAGAGCTGGAAGAACTAATTTTATGCGAAAATTATTATGAACAGCCGCTTCCTATTACGAGGATCGATTTGTTTTTGAATGAAGAAGATTTTACATTTAAATTTTGTGAATTTAATGCTGACGGTGCCAGTGCAATGAACGAAGACAGGGAACTCAATAATGCTTATAAGGATGATGAAATATTTAATCAGTTCAGTAAAAAGTATAATATTAGTCATTTTGAACTCTTCGACAGCTGGGTAGATGAATTTTTAAATATTTACGATACTTTTAAATATAAGGTCGAAAAACCTACGATAGGAATAATCGATTTTATGGAAAGTGCTACTAATGAAGAATTCAAAGTGTTTAAGTCTCGTTTTGAAAAACGAGGATATGATACCGTTATAGCCGATATTACTACCCTTAAATACGATGACGGACTTTATACTAAGGACGGCGTAAAAATAGACGCGGTTTACAGAAGAGCCGTTACCAGCGAAATGATGGAAAAAATTGAAAAGATACCTGCATTTATTAAAGCAATCAAAGATAAAAAGACTTGCATAATAGGTTCCATGAGGACTCAGGTAATCCACAATAAAATAGTCTACATGATAATGCATAAAAAGGAAACTTTTGACTTTTTAACTGCTGAGGAAATCCTTTTTATAAAAGACCATATCCCATATACTTGCTGGTTAAATGATGGGGTATTTGACAGAGAAAAAGTGATAAGCAATAAAGACAGCTGGATAATAAAACCCGATGATTTGTACGGAGCTAGGGGTGTATATGCGGGAGTAGATTATTCAAAAGAAAAATTTACGAAACTTATAGATGAAAATACTAACAATGGATATCTTCTTCAGGAATATGCTGCAATGTATAAAACAAAGAACTTTATAAAAGAAAAAAACGGAGAATTTGTCTTTGATGAGTTCAGCAATATGCCGGGCATATTTATATATAACGGAAAATTTAAAGGTTTATATTCCAGGGGCGGCAGACAGGGGATAATTTGTGAAGCCGCCGGAGGGATTGCGATGTGTTCAATGCATGTCGAGATTTAAATAATTAAATAAAAGGAGTTTGTTATGAAAATTGACAGGTTGATGGGTATAATCACAACTTTACTTAATAAGGAAAAAGTGACAGCTCCTTTTTTAGCGGAAAAATTCGAAGTATCCGTAAGAACCATAAACAGAGATATAATGGATTTATGTAAGTCAGGAATTCCGATAGTAACAACTAGGGGAGTAGGGGGCGGTATATATTTGGATCCGGATTTTAAAATGGATAAAAGTTTACTTAAAGAAGAGGAAATAAGTGCTATATATGCGGGGCTCAAGGGTATTATAAGCGTAAGTGATAACAGTAAATACGAGCTTCTTATTGAGAAATTTAAGGATAATCCCAAGAATGATTTAGATATAGACCTTTCATCTTATTATAAGAAATCATTATCGGATAAGATAGAAAAAATACAAAAAGGTATCAATGATAAATTACTCTTGGAATTCGATTATTTTTCAAAAAAGGGTAAAAGTCACAGGATAGTGGAACCATATACTCTTACATTTAAATGGTCAAGCTGGTATTTATACGCTTATTCGATTGAGAGAGAAGATTTTAGATTATTTAAATTAAATAGGCTCATAAATCTTGATGTAACGGAAAATACTTTTTTACCCAGAGAAGTTCCTTTGGTAGAAGATGATATCGATGTGATTTTCCCCAATACCATAAATGTACTTATATTGTTTGATAAGGACGTAGAGTATAGAATAATAGATGAGTATGGCAAAGATAGTTACACATATTTCCTTGACGATAAAATTTTCTTCGGATTTTCCTTTTATGATAAAGAATACTTATTTAATTGGTTATTAAGTTTTGCTGATAAAGCAGAAATCATATTCCCAAGTGATATAAGATATGAATTTATTGAACTTATAAAAAAAATTAATAATAAATACAATAAACATGACATATAGTTGTCATGTTTATTATTATATAATATATCTAAAATAATAGGAGATATAGATATGGCAACTAGTATTGAATTTGTTGATTACGTTTATGAAAATTTGAAACCATTGGGAGATATTAAGTGTAAAAAAATGTTCGGTGAATATGGACTTTGGTATAAGGGAAAATTCTTTGGATGTATCTGTGATAATCAGCTGTTTGTTAAAGATACTTCTTTAGGCAGAGAACTGCTGGGAGAGGATATATTATACGCAAGTCCCTATGAAGGTGCAAAAGAACATATTTTGATAGAAAATATTGATGATAAAGATTTGCTGAAAGATTTGGTAATAAGTACTTATAATGAGCTAAAAAAATAGGAGAATAAAAATGGATATAATAACTTTAAATAACGAAAATATCGAAAAAGAACATATTTGCTGTCTTATGTCCGCAAAAGACAGCGGTTATGTGAATCAAAAAAAATCTTGGCTTAAAGATAGGATGAAAGAAGGCTTGACATTTAAAAAGATGGACGTAAGAGGTAAAGTTTTTATTGAGTATGTTCCTCTTAAAAATGCTTGGTATCCCGTTGACGGAGATGAGTACATGTTTATAGACTGTCTTTGGGTGAGCGGGAAATATGCCGGAAGCGGAAATTCCAGCATACTTCTTGATGAATGTATCAGGGATACAAAAGAGCGCGGATTAAAAGGACTGGCTATTCTTTCTTCCGATAAAAAGAAGGGATATATGGCAGATAAAAAATTCTTGATGCATAAAGGGTTTATAAAGTGTGATGAAGCAGAGCCTTATTTTGAACTGTTGTACTTACCTTTTGAAGAAGACATTGCTCCTCCTAAATTCAGAGATAGTGTAAAAAATCCAAAGACAGGAAATGATGGGTTTACTTTATATTACACTTCCCAGTGTCCTTTTACTCTAAAGTATGCTCCTATTATAGAAGAAGAAGCGAAAAGGAACAATATACCTTTTAATAGTATACAAATAGATACTTTGGAAAAAGCAAAGAATGCTAAATGTCCTTATACTTCATATAGTGTATTTTATAAGGATGAATTTATTACTCATGAAATCTTGACGATTAAAGCTTTTAACAATTTAGTTGATAAATATGTAAATAAAAAATAACCCTATATAGGGTTATTTTTCTATTATATTAAAAAGTTCTTTTAAATTATCTATAAAATAAGTCGGTTCTTCACTTGATAAATATTCTTTTGTGTTATATCCATATGTCACACTTGCAATATCAATGTTGGCTTTTTTTGCCGAAACGATATCCCTTACTTCATCGCCTACATATAATATATCCTCATCTTTTAATTTTAATTTCTTCTTTAATTTATTTATCTTTATTTCCTTTGAAAAAAGAGGTGAAGATATTATAAAATCCATTGTATCAATATTTTCATTTTTTAAAAAAGTATTGATATTCTTTTTTGAATTGGATGAAATAATACCCATATAGCTAAGTTTGGATTTTAAAATTTTTAGTGTTTCTTTTATGTCTTCTTCATACGGATCCATTGACTTATGGTATTCTTTCATTAATTTTTGTCCTTTTTTAATAAGAGAAAATACCTTTAAATAGGGAACCCCCAAATCTTTAATTATGTTATGGATAGGCTGATGTTTGAGTTCATCTATATAATCGTGTGTAATTTCTTTGTAACCATATTTTTTGGCAATCTCATTGTATACGCGAAAAATAACATTTTCCGTGTTTGCAAGGGTACCGTCAAAATCAAAAATTACACATTTATATTTCATTTCTTATTCCTTTTCCTTTATTTGTAAAATATATTATATCATAAATAATGTTATCTTATTATATTTTTACATTTAGTTTACATTATAAATCAGAATTCTTTATTTTATCTTAAGCCTTAATGAATGATTTATTAAATCTGAATAAGAAAATGATAAAATATCATCTTTGTTATCTATATTAGTAGATATGGTAAAAATATTATTATATGCGTTTAAAATAGTACCTTCATTTTTGATTATCTTTCCTCTTGAAACTTTACTTATAAAATCTACATCTTTGCCGACATTATCCACAATGATTTTTTTTGCACTGTTGTAAGAATGACTTGGTAACTTCATATTTATACCTCCGCTTTTTATATTATTATTACCTCTATAACCATGCTTTAAACCAAATTTTTCATTCTCTTCCACAAACTATCATCAAAAAAAAGCCTTTTTTCTTTCTTTTTTATTATTATTATGATAAACTTTTAATACGTATAGATATAATTCGATAGAATTATACATATAGGAGGTCATGTCTGTTTATGAAAATTAAATGGGTCAATAGACGTAATGAAGAGCAGGAGCTCGATAAAGTATATAAACAAATAGTAAGAAGAGAAAATAAATATCATATAGCAGAAGAATCAACATATATACATAAAAAAGAAAATATATTTAGAAGAATTGCCGGTGGACAAGATGTAAAAAAAGAACCGTCAAAACTTAGACAAAAATATGAGGGAAGCTGGCTTCATAATCAAATCGATGAAATCAAAGAAGATTTGGATGAATTTTTTGTCGGAGTCAAATATTATTTAAAAAGAGTAAAATTCGGACTAAGAGATTTTAGAGAATATGCAAAAGACCATCTTTTTAGTTTTTTAGTGGGCGTTTTTTGTGTGATTATATTTTTTGTGGGAGCATTTACTTATAAAAACTTATTTGGATATGAAGTAATTTTTAATGGTACAAAGCTTGGTATAGTTAAGAATGTCAATGACTTTGAAAATGCATTAACTAATGTAGATGCTAATTTAACAAAATGGTATGATAATTCAAATATTTATTATGAAAAATCAATTTCTTATCAGAAAGTACCAATAAAAAATCCAAAGGATGTAATGGATACGGAAGAATGTGAAAATGCTGTTTATAATTTAAATATCCCTCTATTTTGTAAGGGTGCTGTTATTAGTGTTAACGGTAATGAGGCCGTAAGGGTTGCTTCTGTCCAGGACGCAAAGACGGTAATAAAGAATATAGGTAATAATTACGAAAAAGAAAGTTCTAACGAAAAACTCATAAAAGGCAGTAAAGTAAAAGAAGATATGGAGTATAAGGAAAAACTTATATCTATAGATTCTGCAATGGATGTTAAAGATGCAATTAATTATTTGAGTAATAGTTCAAACCATGAGGTTGAAAATACCGGAGACAGTGATATTTTAGGTAAGATTGATGAATCTAAGAAGAGCACTAATCTTGTAAGTGCTTTGAATTTTAGGGAAAATGAATTTTCTACAGATGAAATCAGCAGTAAACCTTCTATCACTATAACTACCGTAAAACAAGTAACATATAAAAAGGATGTAGCTTATAAAACTGTTTACAGAGATGATCCTGATGTGTATGTAGGTACCAATAAGGTTAAGCAAGAGGGAAAAGACGGAGAAAAGAAGGTTACTGCCGTAAATACTTATGAAAACGGATCTGTAGTAAAAAGTGATATAAAGAAAGAAACAGTTACAGAAAAATCTACCAGCAAAATCATTTCGAGAGGTACAAAGCCTCTGCCTCCTGTAACGAGTACGGGAAGGTTCATAATGCCTGCAAGCGGTACTATTTCGGCTCTTAATAAAGCAGGTTCTCATGCAGGATACAAAGCTGTGGATATTGCCAATCCTCAGGGTACTCCCGTTTATGCTTCCGATACAGGTATAGTAACCAGAGCAAGCTGGTACGGAGGATATGGTAACTGTGTAGATATTGATCACGGTAATGGATATTCTACAAGATACGGACATAATGTAAGGATACTTGTAAAAGTAGGGCAGAAAGTTCAGCAAGGTGAACAGATTGCGGTAATGGGAAGTACCGGTAACTCTACGGGACCTCATTGTCACTTTGAAATACATTATCACGGTGTAAGCCAAGTAATCTTAAATTACTTTAAGTATTTGGCAAACGGTATTCACGTTGACGCATTCCAATAAAATAATATATGTAATAATATACGGAGGAAAAGATTTTGAATAGTTTAATAATAGTTTTAGTATGTGTCGTTCTGGCAGTGTTGATTCAATTTTTACTTTGCAGATCCGACAATATTCTTATGGGACTAATAATCCCTGCGGTATTTGCTTTGATTGCAATAATGATGAGTGTAGTAACAAAAGGAAACGGGCTTAATAAGTTTACGGAATTTGTTCAGTGGTTCTTACCCGGATTGATTGCTCTTATAATTTACTTCTTTACTAAAAAGAAAAAACATGATAAGAGAAAAGAAGAAAAAGAAGCTAGAAAAAAATTAAAAGAAGATAAAAAGCTTGCTCTTGACTCTAATGACGATGAAGAAGAAGTTGAGGAAGTAGAAGCTGAAATAATCGATGAAGATAATTAAAAAGATCCGCTTTATGCGGATTTTTTATTTGTATAATAATTTCATAAAATAAATGAAACGTTTAGGTTCAATGTTATATTGAAAATATTTCATAAAAATGATAATATGTTATAGAAGCTGATACCACGAAGGTATTTTATATTAAAGTATTATTAAGAAATAATTCCACGAAGGATAATCCATTACATGAAGTAATGTCTTTCTTTCGTGTTTTTTTATGGGAGGAAATAGTTATGCATATGGCGGATGCTTTGGTGTCTCCTGCTGTGGGAGGTGCTATGATAGCTGTAAGTGCTGGTGCACTTGCTTATTCGGTTAAGAAAATAAAAGAAGATGATAATTTGGAGAAAAAGGTTCCGTTGATGGGAATTATGAGTGCATTTGTATTTGCGGCTCAAATGATTAATTTTACTATACCTATGACGGGTTCAAGCGGACATATCGGGGGAGGTATACTTCTGTCTTTGATTTTAGGCGGTCCCGCGGCGTTTATATCCATATTTTCGGTGTTACTTATCCAGTGTTTGTTTTTTGCGGACGGGGGTCTGTTGGCTCTCGGATGTAATTTATTTAATATGGGTGTAATTCCTTGCTTTTTAATTTATCCTTATGTTATAAAGTCTATATTACAAAAGGGAATAAATAAGAAAAGTATTGGGGTTGCATCAATTCTCGGGTGCGTATTATCATTACAGTTAGGTGCTTTTATGGTTGTAATAGAAACTTCTTTTTCGGGGATAAGCGAACTTCCTTTTAATCAGTTCCTGATTTTAATGCAGCCGATACATTTGGCTATAGGACTTGTTGAAGGTATTGTCACCATGCTCGTAGTAGACTTTATATTTAATCAACGAAAAGAAATTTTAGATGAGAGCATATTTAGTAAGAAAAGTAAAGCCAGTTTTAAAAAAGTCATTGTGTCTTTAAGTATTATTACTCTTATTGTTGCAGGAGGGTTATCTCTTTTCGCTTCGTCAAATCCTGACGGTCTTGAATGGTCTGTTCAGGGGGTTACGGGAAGTACTGAGGTTGAAAAGGGAAACCATGATATTTATACTGCGATGAATAATATCCAAGAAAAGACGGCTTTTATGCCTGATTATAATTATAAGAATGAAAATAACGAAAGTTTAATAAGTGGAACATCTGTTGCCGGCGTAGTCGGAGGTGTAATAGTATTTATTTTCGCAGGTGTTATTGGGATAAGCGTATATAAAGTAAGGAAATTAAAAAGGTCATAATATAATAGAAAGGAGTAAGTAATGGCGAATATAAGAACATCCTTAAATGATATTTATTTTATGGAAAATTTAGCAGACGATAACAGTTTTATCCATTTACTTACACCTTCTGTTAAGGTATTTACGACTTTAGTTTTTATAATAGCTGTTATTTCAACTGCAAGTTATAATATTTTAAGGTTACTGTTTTTTTTATTATATATAATTGTAGTGTCCATAATAAGTCAAACAGATAATAAACTATTGTTTAAAAGATATTTGATCGTCCTTCCGTTTTCTTTCTTTGTTGGTATCGGTAATATTTTTGTAAACAATAATGTTTATTATGAAATATTAAATATTCCAATTACCTTTGGATTTATATCTTTTATAGGTATAATTTTAAAATCTTACCTTACTGTAATGGCAGTGTTTTTACTTGTTTCAACTACTAGATTAAACGATATATTTGCTTTTATGGGAAATATAAAAGTTCCAAAGATTATTGTCAATGAGTTGAACCTTTCATTCAGGTATATACATACTTTAGCCGATGAAGCAGGAAATATGTATACTTCATATATTTTAAGAAGTAACAGGAAAAAAGGTATAGATATCAAAGATATGGGAAGTTTTCTCGGAAATTTACTCCTTAGAAGTGTGGATAAAGCTGATAAAGTATATCATGCAATGAAACTCAGAGGTTATAACGGCGAGTACAATTACAGTAAAATATATAAGTATTCAAAAAGAGATTATATTAGTTTTATAATCTTCTTTGTATATTTAGTAATAAGTTTTTATGTTATTTAAAGGAGCGTCAATGATAAGTATAAAAGATTTAAATATAAAATATCCCGACGGAACAAATGCACTAAATAATTTAAATTTAGATATAAGTGACAATGAAAATATAGGCTTGCTTGGTGCAAACGGTGCCGGGAAATCCACCTTATTTTTAAGTATGCTTGGAGTTATTCCAATAGCTGACGGAAGTATAACCATAGATGACAGTGAAGTAAATAAAAACAATATCGATAAAATAAGGAGGGAAGTCGGGCTTATATTTCAAAATCCCGATGACCAACTGTTTTCTTCTACTGTATACGATGATGTTGCCTTTGCTTTAAATAATTTAAATATGAATAAATATGATGTTAAAAATATAGTGTACGATATATTAAATAAACTCGGTATTTATCATTTAAAAGATAAGGCTGTTTATAAGCTTTCCGGAGGAGAAAAAAGAAGTGCTTGCATTGCTTCTATATTGGTACAAAATCCCAATATTATATTATTTGATGAACCAACTTCTTATTTAGACAGAAAATCAAAAAGAAAACTGATTGAAATAATAAATTCTATTAATTCCACTAAACTTATTGCTTCCCATGACTTTGATTTAATAAAAGAAACTTGTACAAGGATTGTTATTTTAAAAAATGGAAGTATATATTATAATGGAAATATGGATGTACTAAATAATGAAGAATTTCTTATGGAGGCAGGATTATGACCCTTGAAGAATTTTTTAAGTATTATAAAAAAGTTGCTTTGGCTTTTTCAGGAGGTGTTGATTCCTCTTATCTTTTATACATATTAAAAAAACTAAATATAGAATCTACGGCTTATTTTGTAAAAAGTGAGTTTCAGCCTGACTTTGAATTAAAAGAGAGTATCACTCTTGCAACTAAACTTGGTGCGGACCTAAAAATAATAGATAATCCTATTTTAAATGAAGAAAAGATTATAATTAATGATAGCGGCAGGTGTTATTACTGTAAGCAGAATATTTTTTCCCATATTATAAAAGCGGCTAAACAGGATGGATATAATATTATAATCGACGGAACCAATGCTACCGATGATGAAAGTGACCGCCCCGGAATGAAAGCGTTGAAAGAAATGAAGATCTTATCACCTTTAAAAATATGTTCTCTTACGAAAGAAGATATAAGGAATTTATCAAAAGACGCCGGGCTTCCTACATGGGACAAGCCTTCTTATTCATGCCTTGCAACCAGGATAAACTCGGGAGAGAAAATAAAAAAAGATACTCTTGTTAAAATAGAAAAAAGTGAGTCCTATTTATTTAAATTAGGCTTTAAGGATTTTAGGATAAGAGTTAAAGATAATAGCGCGGTAATTCAAGTGAAAGAAAAAGATTTTCAAAAAGTCATGGAAAACAGAGACAGAATATTAAAAACGATATCTCATATGTTTGATGAAATCAGTTTAGATTTAAGACCAAGAAGGTAAAGTGATATGAATAGTAAAGAAGGATTAAAAGACTTACTTAAGAAAGTTAAAAATAATGAGATATCAATCGATGACGCTGTAGTAAAACTCAAAATGAAACCTTTCAGTGATATCGGATATGCAAAGATCGATAATCATCGTTCTATAAGGCAAGGCGTATCGGAAGTCATTTACGGAGAAAAAAAGACAGCAAAGCAAATCATTGGCATTGTAAACAGCATGAGAGATAATGGCAGTGAAAATATACTTATTACAAGAATTGATGAAAATAAGTATAAAAAATTGAAGGATAGTATAGATATTGTGTACTATGACAAAGCTAAAATGGGTATAGCTTACGAAAATAAGGATATAGATAAAGTCGGGAAAATTGTTATTGCCGCGGCGGGTACCAGTGATATAGATGTATGTGAAGAAGCCTATATTACCGCATCTACCCTTGGTAGCAATGTTGAGAGGCTTTATGATGTAGGAGTGGCAGGACTTCACAGATTACTGAATAATTTGGATGTTTTGATGTCTGCACGAGTAATAATCGTGGTTGCTGGAATGGAAGGTGCTTTGGCAAGCGTTGTCGGAGGGCTGGTTGACTGTCCCGTTATTGCCGTTCCGACAAGTGTTGGGTACGGTGCTAATTTCGGCGGACTTTCTGCTCTTCTCTCGATGCTTAATTCCTGTGCAAGCGGAGTTAGTGTAGTGAATATTGATAATGGTTTCGGTGCAGGATATCTTGCGAATATGATAAACAAAATGGAGGGTATTGATGAATAGCTTATATATAGAATGTAACAGCGGTGTGGCAGGTGATATGTTAATGGCTGCACTTTTGGATTTATATGTTGATAAAGAAGATTTTTTATACAAGATGAATAATCTCGGTCTTGAAAATGTAAGTGTAAGTTTTAGAGAAGAAAATAGAAATGGTATAACTGGGAAAAACATCATCGTAACCGTTGATGGTGTAGAGGAAGAAAGCCTTGATGTAATAGATAATAAACAAGAACATCATGAACATGAAGGTAACCATGAAGATGATTTAATTCTAGACAGTTTTTATGCTTTTGAAGGCGGATATCATGATTTTTTGAACAGCAGAAACGAAAATAAAATTGATATTAGTGAAGAAATAAAAAAAGAAGTAAAAGAACCTACTTTCCCCGCAGATAGTTTATATGCTTTCGAAGAAAGCTACAGCGATTTTTTGAATGACAGAAGTAGAACTATAGAACATGAACATCATCATATTCCTGAAAGAGCCGAAGAAAAAATAGAAATAAAACACGATGAAAAAAATGAGGATATTTCATTTCCGGCAGACGGGCTATATGCCTTTGAGGTAGGATTTGACGATTATCTTAAGGCACGTGAAACTTTACATTCTCATCACGAGCATGACTGTGGTCATGAACATCATCATCATGGACATGCTCATAACCATGAACCTTTACATGTACATGGACATCACCATAAGCATAATCATAATGACATCAAACATATCAATAATATAATAGATAAGTTATATGTAAGTAAAAATGTGAAACATCATGCTAAAGAAATATATAATCTTATTCTTGAAGCGGAAGCAAAAGCTCATGGATGCAGTGTTGATAAGGTTCATTTTCACGAAGTCGGGAATTTAGATGCTATAGTTGATATCGTTGGAGTGTGTTATTTGATTGAAAAATTAGATATAGATAATATTATTTGTTCTCCTTTAAATGTCGGATACGGAAATGTAAGGACCGCTCATGGTATACTTCCGGTGCCTGCTCCCGCAACTGCATATATCTTAAGAGATGTTCCTACTTATACGAACGAAGAAAAAGGTGAACTTACAACACCGACGGGAGCTGCTATTTTAAAACATTCCGTTAAAGAGTTTACAAACAGAAGAAACATGACCTATGAAAAGATAGGATACGGTTTAGGAAAAAAAGAGCTAAAATCCGCTAATTTTGTTAGGGTATTTCTAGGTAAAATCAATGATGAGGATAAACTTAAAGATAAAATATTTAAGCTTTCGTGTAATATAGACGATATGACGGGAGAGGAAATCGGACTTGCTATTGATAAACTGTGGGATAACGGTGCCCTTGATGTGTATACGATCCCCGTAAGTATGAAGAAAAACCGTCCGGGGGTAATACTCGAAGTACTAATGAAAGAAGAAGTTGAAGAAAGATTATTGAATGTTATCATGAAATATACTTCTACCTTTGGAGTCAGAAGAAGCGAATATGATAGGTATATATTAAATAGGACTTTTAAAGAAAAAAAAACGAAGTACGGAAGTATAAAAGAAAAAGTCGGAAGCGGATACGGTATTGAAAAAAGCAAGTTAGAATTTGATGATTTAAAAGAAGTTTCGGATAAATATAAAATCCCAATAAGAGATATAAATTAAGAAACGCTGAAAGCGTTTTTTATTTTGTTTAATATTTGTATAAATATAAAACTTTACATTTAAACCTCACATATATATTTTAAAGTAGGGTATTTTTTGTTATAATATAATTTAAGTTTAAATCAGATAGGTATATTTATGAGGATAATAACAAGAAATGATATAGAAACTACCTCGTTAGGCAAAGAGATAGGTAAATTACTAAAAAATAATACAAGTGTATATTTAATAGGAGAAATGGCAAGCGGGAAGACGCAGCTTAGCAAAGGTATTGCTGAAAGTTTGGGGCTTTTAAATAAATTTTCATCTCCTACTTATACGATTATTAATGAATATAAAAATGAATTTGATACACTTTATCATATGGATGCTTACAGGATAGAAGATATAAGTGAACTTGATTATATCGGTTTTTATGATATATATAAAAATGAAAAAATGATTATCGAATGGGCTGATATGATAATGAGCAAGCTTGATGAAACCGGAATAATCGTTGATATAAATAAAGATGAACAAGATTTTAACAAAAGAGTTATAGATATAAAAGCGTTCGATGACAGCATTGATATAATGAAAAAATTGGAGGAAATTTATGAGTAAGATACTTGCGATAGATACTTCGACCGTTGCGGCGAGTGCGGCTATTTTAGATGATGATAACATACTTGGAGAAGAATATACTGCTTATAAATTAAAACACTCAGAAAAGCTTCTTCCGTTAATAAAACATCTTCTTGAAGATGTAAGATTAAGTTTAAATGATATAGATTACTTTGCTGTCGGTTCCGGACCGGGGTCCTTTACGGGCTTGAGGATCGCGGCTTCTACGGTTAAAGCTTTTGCTCATGCTATGGATAAACCCATAGTGTCGGTTTCTTCACTATTTGCATGTGCGGAAAATTTAAAGGGTATGAATGATGTGATTTGTATAATATTTGATGCACAGAGAAATGATGCTTATTATAATATTTTTATAAATAAAGACAATAAATTAACTCCTTTATATTCTGATAGTATTATAAATATTAATGATTTAGTCGATAAATTAGAAGGATATGAGAGAGTTTTATTTGCAGGTGACGGTGTTAATAAATATAAAGATAAGATTAAAGAAAGAGTATCTGACAAAGCTATTTTTGCAGACAATTATAATTTGCTTCCAAAGGCAAGCGGAGTAGCGAAAATTTCTAAAGGATATATTGAAGAAGATATAAATATATATTCTTACGATAATTATCTTCCCAATTATATAAGACCATCGGCGGCAGAAGAGCAAAGGTTAAAAAAGAAATAGTATGGAACTTGAAATAAGAGAAGCAGTCATTACAGACGTTGAAGACATAATAGAATTTGAAAGAGATTGTTTTGAGCATCCTTGGGGAGAACAATCTATTTTTGCGGAACTTATAAACAATAAAAGTTTTTATATAGTGTTCTATGAATGGGAAGACGTCGTAGCTTTTGGCGGGTATCAGGATATAGTTGGACAAGGTCATATTACCACAATGGGTGTAAGGGAAGACAAAAGAGGTCTTGGATATGGTAAAAAGCTGTTATCTTTGATAGTAGAACATGCATATAGAAAAGATATCAAAGAGATGACCTTAGAGGTGAGAGAGTCGAATATAACCGCGATTAATCTATATGAGAGTATGGGATTTAAAATATATGGAAAGAGAAAAAATTATTATGCTGATAATCACGAAGACGCATATATAATGTGGAGATTTGATATATAGTATTTCTTCCGGGGGAGACATAATGAAAGAAAAAAGAAAAAGTAAAATAAGTATAATATTTAGTGTGGTTATGGTGTTGTTGTTAATTCCATCTGTTATTTTTGGAGCCAATATCGAAAATAATGTAAAAAAGGAGAATCTTAAAACCAACACCGAAGGGACTATATTTACTCTTAATAAAAAAGATACTTACAATAAATCCATTTTTATGGGGACTTATACAAATATTTTAAACGAAGGTAAAATTAACGGGAGTGTAATTACAGCTTCCACTTCAATAAATAACAGCGGTAATATAAGCGGAAGCGTTATTTCCATTGCTCCTAATTTCACCAATTCCGGAGTAATAAATAAAAGCGTAATAGGCTTTTATAATAATATGTATTTGAATGATTCGCATATTAAAAAAGACTTGATTTGCTATGGAAATAAAGTTATAACAAATGAAAAGACAGTAGTGAACGGGGATGTAAATCTTTATGTTGATGATGTCCTTTTAAAGGGTAAAGTTGACGGAGATGTATTGGTAGTAGGTAAGAGTGTTACCATTAACGGAGTTGTAAACGGAAATGTAAAAGTAGGATGTAATGAACTTGTTCTAGGCAGAGGTACAAGAATAAATGGTTCGTTAACATACGAAAGTCCCAATCCTATAGTAAAAACCGATCAAAGTAAAGTTAAGGGAAGTATAAAAAATGAAGATTTGGGTTTTAAAATCCCAAGTGTGGCAAACGAAGAGGGAAGTGCTCTTGCAGGATTTATATCTTATTATGGGATATTAAATAAAATTTCCATACTTTTGATTGCTGTTTTATTATTCAAATTATTTCCAATGAGTGCTTTAAAGGTAGAACTGTTTACAAGGCGAAATGTATTTAAGTGCTTAAGTGTAGGTGCTATGACTATGTTATTCATAATACCTGTAATATTCATACTCCTCATTACTATTGTAGGAATGCCTGTTGCACTTCATATTGCAAGTTTATATTTTGATTTGACTTACATTGCAACCATACCAACGGCATTGGTACTGGGGGGATTATTTATAAAAGGTCAAAATCTTTCATCAAAGATGTTAACAGGGATACTTGTAATCTTCGCTTTGGATTTCCTTCCTTCATCATTCTTTAGCTCTGTAATCACATTAATAGCTAATTTGATTGGTATTGGAAGTATTGTAATGCTTATTTCTCTATACCTTCGTTTTCAGATTAAAAGAGAAAGAACAGAGTATGTTACTCTTATGAGTATCAATAATTCCAAGGAAGATATAATAAGGACAAAACAAAAATTTGAACAAATGAAGAGTCAAAAATTTGAAGAAGCTATGAAGCAAAAAGAAGAAGATAAGAGTAATAATGAGGAAAAAGATACTACAAATAAAATAGATGATGAAAATGATATTACTAGAAATGAAGATGAAGATCATGATGATATAGATAATAAAGAGGATGATACAGATGAGTAAAATAATTACTTTAGCTATTGAAACTTCGTGTGATGAAACAAGTGCCTCAGTCGTTGAGGACGGGGTAAAAGTGAAATCAAACGCCATTCATACTCAAATAGATATCCATAAAGTATATGGCGGAGTTGTTCCCGAAATCGCATCCAGAAATCATCTTATGAAGATATCTAGTGTTGTGGATAAAGCACTTTTAGATGCAGGTGTCACTTTTGATGATATAGATTTCATAAGTGTAACCACGGGGCCCGGACTTGTCGGAGCTTTATTGATAGGTCTATCATATGCAAAGGCTTTGGCATTTAGCTTGAATAAGGATTTGGTCGGAGTTAATCATATGGCGGGACATATTTCAGCCAGCTTTATAATGGGAGCAAAACCTCCTTTTATATGCCTTACTGCCAGCGGAGGACATACCAATATTACAAAGGTAAATGATTATACGGATTTTGAGCTTCTTGGTTCTACTAAGGATGACGCCGCCGGAGAGGCTTTTGATAAAGTAGCAAGGAGCCTCGGACTTTCATATCCCGGGGGAGTACAAATAGATAAACATGCTAAGCTTGGAGATGAATATAGTATCGATTTTCCGGTAGTCCTTATGGGAAAGGATAACCTTGATTTTAGTTTCAGCGGACTTAAGAGTGCTGTTTTAAATTATTTGAACAGCAAAAAGATGAAGAACGAAGAAGTTAGTATTGATAATGTATGCGCAAGTTTTAACAGATGTGTCGTAGATACTATAGTTACAAAGACCATGCTCGCACTAAAAAAAGAAAATATGACAACTTTATGTGTCGGCGGCGGAGTTTTGTGTAATGATCTGCTTAGAAATGAACTTAAAAAGAAATGCGAAGAGAAAAATATAAAGCTTTTTTTGCCGGATAAAATTTACTGCACGGACAATGCTGCGATGATAGGTTCGGCAGGATATTTTAATTATATAAACAACAAAAAAGACAGCTTGATTTTAAATGCAAATCCTGACTTAAAATTATAAAATATATTTAATAGAAATACAAAAATGTAACAAATATTATCAACATTTTTACGTGGATTTTTAAACATTATTACCTTAAATCAGTGGTAAAATGTTGATAATTATTGCCATGATTTTGATGAAACTACCATAAAATAGCGGATTTTTATATGTAGAAAATGTGGAAAACTGTGGATAACTATGTTGATATGTGTATAAATATGTCAATTTCATAACAAATTCGTCACTTTTTAGTTTTTTTTGTCGAAATTAGTATAAAACATCATATTTAGGAGATAATCATAAAATGGAAAAATTTCAAAGCGGTGTAAAAATCAATTTAGATAATTTAATAAGTAATTACAGGGTAATAAAAAAGAAAGTCAAAGGTAAAAAAGTCATACCGGTAATCAAGGCTGATGCATATGGGCACGGAGCTGAAATTTGTGCAAAGATCTTAATGGAAGAAGGGGCGGATTTATTTGCCGTTTCCAGTGTGTATGAAGCAATGTGTCTAAGAGATTATGGTATAGATGCGGATATTTTGATTTTGGGTTATGTTCCCGACAGAAAGATAAATAAAATAATCGATAATGATATCATTCCTACGATTTATAATTTGGATTTTGCAAATAAGTTGAACGAAGAAGCAGAGAAAAAGAATAAAAAAGTAAAGGTACATATTAAAATCAATACCGGAATGAACAGACTGGGCTTTAATAAAAATGAAATCGACGAAGCGTTTAAAGTATTAAAAGGTTTGGATAATTTGATTTATGAAGGTCTGTTTTCTCATTTTGCGACCAGTGATGAAGTTGATAAATCTTACAGTAATATGCAGTTTGAAATTTTTGAATATGCTTTGAAAAAATCCAAGGAATATGAATTGGGTATAACTATCTACCATATTGCAAATTCTGCTGCCATAACCGACTTGGATGAATATAGCCTTGATGCGGTAAGAGCGGGGATAGTCCTTTACGGAGTCTATCCATCTGAAGTAAAGCCAAAAATAAATCCATATAAGCCGGTAATGTCATTCTATACTACAATAACCAATATATTTCATATAGATAAGGATGAAACTGTGGGTTATGGAAGGACTTTTACAGCCATGGATAAAACGAAAGTAGCAGTGATGTGCGTTGGTTATGCCGATGGTTATAACAGAAAACTATCCAATAAAGGCGAAGTTTTAATAAACGGTAAATATAAAGCTAAGGTAATAGGTAATGTTTGTATGGATATGACAATGCTTGAAATACCGGAAAACGCGGATATCAATATAGGAGACAAAGTTGAGATTTTTGGGGAAAATATAAATATATCATCGCTTGCGGATATATGTGAAACTATTCCTTATGAATTACTATGCTGCATAAATAAAAGAGTTAAGAGAGAATACATATTAAATGGAAAAACCGAGGAATTTGAAATATAGTCCTCGGTTTTTATATTTTTCATGTTTTTAAATTTTTTTTATTTTTTATTAGTTTAAATAATTTTTTTCATTTAGTGAAAAAATAAATAAAGAAAATAAAAATATGGAGGATTATTATGTTTAAACATGAAAAACAATTATTTCATGCTGTTCAAGTCGAAGGTCCCAACCCTCAGTATGCGGCGTTGCTTCAGGAACAGCTTGGAGGAGCAAACGGAGAGTTAAAAGCTGCTATGCAGTATATGTCTCAAAGCTTTAGGATTAAAGATCAGGAAATCAAAGATTTATTCCTTGATATCGCTGCTGAAGAGCTTGGACATATGGAAATGGTCGCTACAACTATCAATTTATTAAACGGACACGATGTTAATTATAATAAAGTAGATGTGGGAGAAGTTGAAACGCATGTACTATTAGGACTAAATCCGGGACTTATCAATGCTTCGGGATATTCTTGGACAGGCGATTATGTAACCGTAACTGGAGATTTATGTGCTGATCTGCTTTCTAATATCGCATCTGAACAACGTGCAAAAGTTGTTTATGAATATTTATATCGTCAAATCAATGATAAAAAAGTTAAAGAAACTATAGATTTTCTTCTTAACAGAGAAGAAGCGCATAATGCGATGTTCAGAGAAGCTTTTAACAAAGTTCAGGACACAGGCTCAAACAGAGATTTCGGAACTACAAAAGCTGCCAAAATGTATTTTAATATGTCTGAACCATCACCTCAAAGTGAATTGCATCATGTAGACGGAAAACCGCCTGCATTTAATTAGTGGGTTTTAAAGACTATCTTTGTGATAGTCTTTTTATTTATTATAAAAGTGGAAAATTGTCATTTTATACATGGAATAAAAATATCATTCATACAAAAAATAATTTTGTAAATAAATTTCAAGGAAAGGAACTAAAAAATGAGTGATTTATATAAACCCGGTACAGACAATTTACCGGCAGGAGAATACAGAGAAGTAGAAAATGATGGGTCATAATATATTGAAAATGGTAGATTAGTAAATATAGACCAAGGTGACAGACTTCCGCCTACAGGTGCTAAAGGCAGAAGATGGATTAAAGAAGACTAACTGTTATGTGTTTTTTTTATTATGTTTATTATTTTATAATTTTAAAAGGAATTGAATATATTGAACAGTTAGTATGTTTAATAAAAGAAAAGATATATAAATTTGTATAAAGCAGCATTATGCTGCTTTTTTAGTTACCAAAAGGAAACTATAGCACTTTAAAGTGCTTACTTTACAACTTAAATGAGCTGTTTTATATTATTTATATAAAGATATATATACATTTATATATGGAGGTATGGATATGTGTAAAGAAGATTTATTATGGCTTATTAAATATTTAAAAAATGAAAATGATGAATATAAAAATTTAAAAATACCAAAAGATGAAGAGGATAGATTTTATTTATACAGAGCTCTTGTTAATATTAGGGAGCCTAAAGAAATAAGCAGTGAATATTTAAAGAGGGAAGATAAATTACTGAAGGAGGTCGCTGACAATAAAGGCATTGTAAGCATTGACAATATAGAAAATATAAGTAAAAACTTATATTTATATAAAGGGGATATAACCCTTCTTGAATGCGACGGTATCGTAAATGCAGCAAACAGCGGAATGCTAGGATGTTTTTATCCAAATCATAAATGTATCGATAATGCTATTCATACTTTTGCGGGAGTTAGATTAAGACTTAAGTGCAGTGAGATAATAAATGAACAAGGTCACCCTGAAGCTACGGGAAAGGCAAAAATAACACCTGCTTATAATCTTCCAAGCAAATATATCCTACATACCGTCGGTCCTATTGTGAGAGAAGAGTTGACAAAACGGAATATATCAGATTTAAAGAGCTGCTACAGTGAATGTTTGACTTTAGCAAAAAAGTATAAGTTAGAGAGTATAGCATTTCCTTGCATATCTACAGGAGAATTTTGTTTTCCGAATAAAGAAGCCGCAAAAATAGCTTTAGATGTTATATGTAAATTTTTGAAAGACAATGATATGAAAATCATAATAAATATATTTAAAGATGCAGACTATCAGATCTATAAGGATTTAGCAAAGAAAAAATATTAATAATTAGGCTAATAAAATAAATTTATTGGGGAGAAAATATCGATGAATAATATTATTGGGGAAGACCTAAAACAAATAGTCGATGTCATAGATAACGCCGAAGCGTTAGTCCTTGGAGCCGGTTCAGGACTTTCATCAGCAGCCGGTTTTAAATATGAAGGAATGTTTTTTGAAGAAAACTTCAGTGATTTTATAGAAGAGTATGGATTTAGTGATATGTATTCTGCCGGATTTTATCCTTTCGAGACTTTGGAAGAGTACTGGGGGTACTGGAGCAGACATATTTATTTAAACAGATATAAATATAAAGATAATGAATTATATAAAAATTTGATTGATTTTATCAAAGATAAAAATTATTTTGTTATAACTACAAATGTAGATCATCAATTTCAGCTTTCCGGAGTGGATAAAAACAGATTATTTTATACTCAGGGTGATTACGGACTGTTTCAATGTTCAGTTCCTTGTCATAATAAGACTTATGATAATAAGGATATAATAGCTGAGATGGTAGAAAAACAAAAAGACAGAAAAATACCGTCAAATTTAGTACCTTATTGTCCGAAATGCAATAAACCTATGACGACAAATTTAAGAGTTGATGATACTTTTGTTGAAGATAAAGGCTGGCATAGAGCACATGAAAACTATAAAAATTTTCTTGATATAAATAAATATAAAAAAATAGTTTTCTTGGAACTAGGGGTTGGGTTTAATACCCCCGGTATAATAAAATATCCATTTGAAAACATGGTAAGAAAATATGAAAATGCAGTACTTATAAGAATAAATCAAGAAAAAAGTCCTTACTTTTTTGATATAAAAGATAAAATAATTTTTGTGAAGGGAGATTTAAAAGAAACTTTAAACGATATTTTTAAATATAAAAATAAAAAAGAACAGCTTTAGCTGTTCTTTTACTATAGAGAATTTATGATTTCCACATATTTTTCTTTTGGATATGCACCGACTTCTCTTGAAACTTGTTCTCCGTTTTTAAAGAAGATCACAGTCGGTATGCTCATAACTCTGAACTGCATTGAAAGTTCTCCGTTTGCGTCTACATCTACTTTACAAACTTTTACTTTGTCAGAGTATTCATCAGCAATTTCATCTATAATAGGAGCAAGTCCTTTACAAGGCCCGCACCAATTTGCCCAAAAGTCTACCATTACGGGTTTGTCGCTGTTTACTACTTCGCTTTCGAAGTTTTCATTTGTAATTATTACTATATTTTCACTTGCCATAATCGTCCTCCTAAATATTAGTATTTCACATCTTTAACATTATATCATTTAAATTTAAATATTTACATATTTAATTGAAAATTAATGTTATATGCTTAAATTTAGAATTTGTTTTATGCTATAATAAAATAAATATAAGAGAAGTAATATTTTGAAAAAAATATAGTGACTTAAAGATTTATTAAAGAATTTTATATTATTTTATATGTAAATAAATGAGACTGATTATGAAAAATGAATTAAACATAAATATAAAAAAATATATAGACAAAAATCCTGTCAGATTTCATATGCCGGGGCATAAGGGAAGGGTGGAAAAAGAACATTTTTACGAGTCGGATGTTACCGAACTCTCCTTTAACGATAATTTACTTGCTCCGACCGAAGTGATATCAAGACTCAATGAATATATAAGAGATACTTTTAAAAGCAAAAAGTCTTTCATTCTCGTCGGCGGAAGTACAAGCGGTATCATAAGTTCACTTCTATATTCATTAAATCAAAATGATAAGATACTTTTTCCCAGAAACAGTCATATATCCGGTTATTACGGACTTTATTTAAGCGGCGGAAGACCTATATATATTTACCCAAAGGATAATATATTAGGTGTTACGGAAGATGAATATATAAATGCAATAAAGGAAAATCCTGATATAAAAGCTGTTATCATTACTTATCCGAGTTACTTTGGTTATAGTTTGGATATTAAAAACGTATGTGATGAAATAAAGAAAATAAATAAGGAAATCATAATAATAGTTGATGAAGCTCACGGAGCACATTTTTCTTTCAGTGATGAATATCCCATGAGTTCTTTAAAAGCTAACAGTGATATTGTCATAACATCCATGCACAAAACGCTGACAGCTCTTACTCAGACGTCACTTCTTCATGTAAACAGTGATTTGATAGATATAAATAAGCTAAAATTATATATAAATATGACTACATCTACATCTCCTTCTTATTTGTTTCTTACTTCTGTTGAGGCGGCTGTTCATTTTGCCGAAGACGAAGGGCATGGGATTTTAAAAGATATAAAGAAATGGTACATCGAAACCAAAGATTTTGTGGAGAATAATACCCGGTTTAAATTTGAAGAATTTTCAGGGAAAATACATGATTATACCAAGATTTGTATAGATACTTCAAATACTGATTTGGATGGATATACTTTATCCGAAATACTGGAAAAAGAATATAATATATTTACCGAGTGTTCCACTGATAAGTATTCTCTTTGCTATTTGGGATTAAAGACCAACAAAGAAGATTTAGATAAATTAAAAAAAGCTTTAATTTTTATAGATAAAGAAGATTTTAAAATTAAAAAAAGAAATGATATTGTTTTTAAAAATATTAAACCTGTTATTAAATATAAAATGCGAAATGCGCTAAAAATGAATAGAGAAAGTATCAAATTGGACAAGGCAGTAGGTAAAGTAATCAGTGATTATATTGTCCCTTATCCTCCCGGATTTCCGATACTTGTTCCCGGAGAAGTGTTAGATAAAGATATGATATCTTATTTAAAGAGTATAATGGACAAGCAGAGTGTTTTAGGGTTAAATAATGGGTATATAGACGTGATTAAGGAGTAATAATGAACAAAGGAAAGTTATTTGTTATAGAAGGGCTTGACGGAAGCGGTAAGCAGACACAAAGCGAACTTATAACCAAGAGACTGAAAGATGAAGGATATAATGTCATAAGAGCCAGTTATCCCAATTATAAAAGTGAATCTTCCGCTCTTGTCAAGATGTATCTAAACGGAGATTTCGGTGAGAATGCGGATGATATAGATCCAAAGGTAGCTTCAGCCTTTTATGCGGTTGACAGATATGCTACTTATAAAAAGGAATATGAAGACTTTTACTTAAGAGGCGGTATAATCATAGCAGACAGATATGTAACGAGTAACATGGTGCATCAGGGCTGCAAGATAAAAGATATAGGAAAAAAGGAAGAGTATTTGGATTGGTTAGTGGATTTTGAGTATAATATTTTTAAGATTCCAAGACCTGATAGAGTATTTTTCCTGGATATCATCCCCGAGGTTTCCAAGGAACTGATAAAAGATAGGGATAATAAGTTTACTAATGAAAGTAAAAAAGATATACATGAAAGTAATTATGAATATTTACTGTCTGCTTATGAGAATGTTAATTTTTTAGTGGACAAGTATGGATTTGAGAGAATAGAGTGTGTAAAGGGAAATTCACTTAAGAGTATAGAAGAAATAAATGATATTTTATATAAAAAAATAATAAAAGACCTTAGGAGGCAGGAAAGATGATGAAATTAATTATTGCTATGGTACAAAATGAAGATGCATTCATATTATCCGATGCACTTACAGACGAAGGATATCAAGTAACAAAGCTAAATACGATAGGCGGGTTTTTGAAGATGAAAAATGTTACTTTGATGATTGGTACCGAAGAAGAAAAAGTTGAAAAAGCTTTGGAAATAATGAAGAAAATATGTAAAAAAAGAGAACAAGTTATATCTACACCTGTGGACGCTTCTTTTATGGAAAGTCCTCTTACGACATATACAGCAAGCGTAGAGGTTGGAGGCGCAACAGTCTTTGTATTGGATGTTGCACAGTTTGAAAAGTACTAATAATGTTAGATAATTTATTTGAAACGGAAAAAAATATACTTTTAAATCATATTGAAAAAGATACAATGTCTCACGCTTATATGTTTTACGGAGCAGGAGAAGAAACTCTAGATAAAACAATACTGGAATTTCTTAAGACCCTATACTGTAAAAACGCTAAGTACTACTGTGATGAGTGTGAGGAATGTATAAAAATCAATACGAACAATAATATAGATATAACTCATATTTATAAAGATCCCGCAAGTATCAAAATAAAACAAATCAGGGATATGCAGTACAAAATAAGTTTATCTTCAAGCGAATATAAGTATAATATATTTGTTATTCATAATGCGGATACGATGACTATAGAGTCTTCCAATGCTTTTTTAAAGACCTTGGAAGAACCTGTTAAGGATACTATAATTATTCTATCCTCACCTTCCAAAGAAATACTTCTTCCCACGATACTTTCAAGGTGCATTCATATAAAAGTTAATGATAATAAAGTTACTTTAAGCCTTTCTGATGAGGAAAAAAATTATATATTGGAAAGTTTAGTTAATATATTAAAAGGAAATAATCTAAATAATGTAAATATAAGTAAAAAACTGACAAAAGAGAAGAATAAAGTTGAAAATTATACACTTTTTATAATGAAATTTTTCTCAGATGTGTTAATATATAAAGAAAGTAATTTAGATATGACTTTTAATGATAAAAGCCCTGTTTATGTGGAATATATAAAACAAGTAAATAAGCTTGTTACTAAGGATAAATTACAAAAAATAATAGACAAAATTTTATATATAAATGAAATGATAAATTATAATGCGAATGCTTCTTTGGCATTTCTGAGTACATTTATATATATAGGGGAGGAAGTATAATGCAAAAAGTAGTAGGTGTAAGATTCAAACCTGCAGGTAAGATATATTATTTTGACCCTACAAATATTTATCTCAAATTGGAAGATAATGTAATTGTAGAGACAGCAAGAGGACTTGAGTATGGTACGGTTGCGAGTAAGGTAAAATACGTCGAAGAAGACGAAGTTACAAAACCGATCAAACCTGTCATAAGAAAAGCTACTGTAAAGGATACTAAAACGAATGAGGAAAATCTTAAAAAAGCAGAAAAGGCTTTAAAGATTTGTAAAGAAGAAATAATCAAGCAAAAACTTGATATGAAACTTATAAGAGCAGAGTATACATTCAATGCTTCAAAAGTTATTTTTTATTTTACGGCTGACGGAAGGATAGATTTCAGAGAGCTTGTAAAAAATTTAGCGTCGATATTTAAAATCAGAATCGAACTCAGACAAATAGGGGTAAGAGATGAAGCGAAGATTTTAGGCGGTGTAGGTCCATGCGGATGCGGACTTTGCTGTAATAAATGGCTTGGAGAATTTGAGCCTGTTTCAATTAAAATGGCAAAAGAACAAGGATTATCTCTTAATCCTTCAAAAATATCGGGAATATGCGGAAGACTTTTATGTTGTCTACAATACGAACATAACTGTTATGAAGATGCTCTTTCAAGACTTCCTAAGGTTTCTGACAAAGTGAAGACCCCTGACGGTATAGGTACTGTCGAAAGACTTAATGTATTAAAAGAGACATTTCTCGTTAAATTTGAAAACGATGGAGATATCGCTTTTAAAGAATTTACGAATGGAGAAGTAAAAGTACTTAAGAAAAAGAAAAAACATTGTTCAAACAAAGATACATGTCAAAATAAATCTTGTCCAAATCACGATAAACATGCTGAACATGCAGATGAAAATATAGATGAAGAACTTAAAAAATTAGAAAAAGATAATTAGGAGAATTAAGTTGAAGAAATTCTTTAAAACTTATTTTATAGATACTTTATCAAGCATGGCTTTAGGGCTCTTTTCTACACTGATCATAGGCAGTATTTTAAACCAAATCGGTGTAGTTTTTCATATCAGTTTTTTAACTGATACTCTTTTTCCCGCACTAAAAACCATGACGGCACCGGTAATAGCTGTCAGTGTTGCTTACGGACTTAAATCGGATCCTCTTGTAATATTTGCCTGCGGTGGTGCGGGGCTTATAGGAGGAGATCCCATAAGTGCACTGCTTGTGGGTATATCGGGTTCAATAGCGGGAATGCTGGTATCGAAAAAAACAAGTCTTGATATAATAATAACTCCGATAGTAACGGTTCTCGTAGGCGGACTTGTCGGATTTTACATAGGACCTGTAATGCAGAAGTTTATGCTGTTACTTGGTGAACTGATAATGAAGTCATGTGAACAGGAACCTTTGATTATGGGTATTTTGGTAAGTGTTATTATGGGTATTATTTTAACGCTTCCGATAAGTTCCGCGGCTCTCGGTATAATGCTTAATCTATCGGGACTTGCGGCAGGTGCTGCGTGTGTAGGCTGTGCTTCACAAATGATAGGTTTTGCGGTGATGAGCTACAGAGAAAATAAGTTTGAAGGTCTCATATCTCAGGGGCTTGGGACGAGTATGCTTCAAATCGCAAACATAATGAAAAAACCTATACTTTTTCTTCCGCCTATAATAACGAGTGCGATACTCGGACCTATTTCAACGGTCGTATTTAAGATGACAAATACCGCTTATGGCGCCGGAATGGGAACCAGTGGACTTGTTGGGCAGTTTGGGATGATAGAAGCAATGGGGAGCAGTACAGGAACTATTGCTATGATTATACTTATGCATTTTGTTCTTCCTGCTTTTTTAACACTTGTAATCAGTGAAATATTTAGGAAAAAGAATATAATAAAACCCGGAGATTTAAAATTAGAATTAAAATAGGAGAGATATTATGGAGAAACTTTTTAACAGTACAAGAGATAATAATAATAATAAACTCAGTCCTTCCAAAGCTATTATAAAAGGTCTTAGTGATGACGGAGGATTATTTGTTCCCGAGTTTTTGAAAGATGTAAAATTTAATTATAAAGACTTTATCGGTAAATCTTATAACTACATAGCTAAAATTATTTTAAGCGAATTTTTGGATTTTTCAAAAGAACAAATAGATTACTGTGTTGATACAGCTTATAGTTTAAACAACTTTGAAACCGAAGATATATTTAAAGTCGTTGATGTAGAAGACGGACTTTCTATATTGGAATTATTTAGCGGTAACACCATAGCATTCAAAGACTGTGCTCTTTCTATTTTGCCTCTTTTATTAAAATGTGCCAAAGAAAATGAAAATGACAAAGATGATGTTTTGATACTTACCGCAACCAGCGGGGACACTGGTAAAGCTGCTTTGGAAGGTTTTCATGATGTAGATGGTATAGACGTTATAGTTTATTATCCTTATAAAGGTGTTTCAAGATTACAGTTACTTCAAATGCTTACTCAAAAAGGAAGTAATGTCAAGAGTTATGCAGTGAAGGGTAATTTTGATGATACACAAGCCGGTGTAAAAGAAATATTTAACGACAGTGACTTTGAAAAGGAACTTGAAAAATACGGAGTTAAACTTTCTTCCGCAAATTCAATCAATATCGGAAGACTTCTTCCTCAGGTTGTATATTATTATCACTCATATGTAAGATTGATTGAACAAGGGAAAATTAAAGAAGGGGATAAAGTAAATTTTATAGTTCCTACAGGAAACTTTGGTAACATTTTGGCGGGATATTATGCTTATTTGACAGGTCTTCCGGTTAATAAACTAATTTGTGCTTCCAATGATAATAATGTTCTTTTTGATTTCTTCAAAAGCGGTGTATATGATAAAAACAGAGAATTTAAAAAGACAATTTCACCTTCAATGGATATTTTGATATCCTCTAATCTTGAAAGACTTATTTATCATATGTATGATGGAGATGATAAAAAGGTAAAAGATTTGATGACTAAGTTAAATAATGAGGGTAAATATACTATAGACAGTAAATATATGTCTAAAGCCGATAATTTTATCGGAGGTTATTCAACCGAAAATGAAATCAGAAAAGTAATCAAAAAGGTTTATGAAGAAGATGATTACTTAATGGATACTCATACTGCTGCGGGGTATAAGGTTTATAAAGATACTAAAGAAAATGATGATACATATTCTGTTTTATTATCCACAGCTTCACCTTATAAGTTTTCTAAAGACGTATATGATTCGATTTTTGAAGATGATGTAAAAGCTAGTGATGACGTTGAATATATGTATAAACTTAACGAGAAAACCAATGTAAATATACCAAAACCTGTAAACAATATAGAAAGCTTTGAAAGAAGAGAAGAAGAAGTTATTACAAAAGAAGATATGAGAAATTCTATACTAAAATATATAGAGGGTAAGAAATAATGTTTGAAATTAAAGCCCCCGCAACCAGTGCTAATTTATGCTGCGGATTTGATACTTTTGGACTTGCAGTAACTTTATATAACACTTTCAAAGTAGAAAAATGTGATAAATTTATTTTCGACGGAAAAGAAGAAGATATTAACAATACAAATAATTTGATTTTAACCAGTATGCTTACGACATGTAGATTTTTAAATAAAAAGCCTATTGGTGTAAAAGTAGAAGTTAAAAGCGACGTTCCTTCGACCAGGGGTCTTGGCAGTTCCGCCACATGTGTAGTTGCAGGGATCATAATGGCGTATAAAGTTTTGGGTATTGAAGTTGATATAGATGATGTTTTTAATATCGCTTCAAGTATCGAAGGGCATCCCGATAACGTTGCTCCTTGCATATTCGGAGGGACCACTCTTTCATATAAAGAAGATACGGAGTTTAAATATTACAAGATACATACCAATAAAAAATATAGGATATGTGCGTTTATTCCTCGTTTTAAACTTTCTACAAAGAAGGCAAGAAACGTGCTTCCGGATAAATACACTAGAGAAGATGTTGTATTCAATATTCAAAGAGCATCTCTTCTTCCACTTAGCTTGGAAAGAGGTGACAGCGAATTTGTAAAAGATGCACTTCAGGATAAAATCCATGAACCATACAGAAAAAATCTTATTAACGGATATGATGACATTGTAAATTTAACCGAGAAATATGGTTTTATCGGTACATATCTGTCTGGTGCGGGTCCTACAATAATGGGAATATATGAAGGTAATATCAATCTCAGAAAGCTTGATTATGACATAAAAAAATTAAAAGATAAATATGACTTGTATCCGCTTAAAATTGATTTTGACGGAGTTAAATATTAAAAATAAAAATGAACAGTAATTTACTGTTCATTTTTTTATAATTGATACTAAAAATAATAATTATGGGTTGGGGTAGCTTCTCTTTCATAAAATGCGGGCAGCATTTTATTGAAAATCGAGAAGCGTTTAAGCCATAGTGGCGTTTGAACGTAAGGATTTTTTGGCTTCTTTTGTAGCCTGGGACAAAAGAAGCTCGCCCTTTAGGGCGAAATGTTTTAATCCTCTAACCAAGCACTAAAATCCGCATCGCTCGGCATTCTGAAGTCTCCTCTGGGACTTAAACTTACCGAGCCGACTTTAGGTGCGTCAGGTGTACATGAACGTTTGAATTGAGATATGAAAAACCTTCTCATAAAATTATTAAGCCATTTTTCAATCGTTTCATCACTGTATTTATCTTTAAAAGCTTGTTTTGCAAGGAAGTGAAGTTTATCTTTCTTCGCTCCGAACCTTATAAAATAATATAAGAAAAAGTCATGAAGTTCGTACGGACCTATATTATCTTCGGTTTTTTGGGCTATCTTTCCGTCCTTTGTCGGAGGTAGTAATTCCGGACTAACTGGAGTATCTAGAATATCCAAAAGAATTTCCTTTGTTTTATCATCACTCATCATTGCTACAGTCCTGACTAAATGAGAAACCAAAGTTTTCGGAACGCTTGCATTTACTCCATACATACTCATATGGTCGCCGTTATATGTGCACCATCCAAGAGCCATCTCACTTAAATCCCCTGTGCCTACGAGTATAGCTCCGTGCTTATTAGCCATATCCATTAGTACTTGAGTTCTTTCTCTTGCCTGTGTATTTTCATATGTTACATCATGAACATCTATATTGTGTTCTATATCTTTCATATGAAGAGTTGCGGCTTCTTTTATGCTGATTTCCTTTATTGTTACTTTTAATGATTTCATTAAATCTATAGCATTTGTATATGTCCTGTCTGTTGTACCAAATCCCGGCATTGTGATCCCTATTATATTTTCACTTGGAAGATTTAAAAGTTTCATTGTCTTATTTGCAACGAGTAAAGCCAGTGTTGAATCAAGTCCTCCCGAAATCCCTACGACCAATTTTTTTAGCCCTGTATGTTCAAGTCTTTTTGCGAGAGCCGAAGACTGAATATTGAAAATTTCGTTGCATCTTTCTATACGTTTGGTTTCGTCGTTAGGCGTAAAAGGATGAGGATCAATAAATCTATTGAAATCGGTAATATCAATATCATCTTCAAATTCGCACTCGATCTCTTCATAAAATTCTTCATATTGTTCTCTGCTGTCGCTGAAACTGATATTTTGCCTTCTTTGGAAATTTAATTTCTGTAAATCTATATATGCACATGTAAGTTGATTTTCTCTTTCAAATCTTTTTCCTTTGTTTAGTATAATTCCATTTTCCGCTATCAGAGAACTTCCTCCAAATAGTAAATCGGTCGTGGATTCATGAACCCCGGCTGAAACATATGCGTAAGCACATAAACATTTAGCACTTTGTGAAGAAATCAAATTGGTTCTGTACTCGTCTTTTGAAACTACTTCATTGCTTGCGGAAATGTTCAAAATAAGATTAGCTCCGGATAGTGCAAGTTTTGCACTCGGTGCTATAGGTACCCATAAGTCTTCACATACTTCTATCCCGACAGTAAGATCATTACTTAATTTAAACAGCATTTGTCCGAAGGATACTTCCTGTCCTGCCAAGTATATTTCGTCTGATACGTTACTGCCGCTTACAAACCATCTTTTTTCGTAGAATTCGCTGTGAGTAGGTATAAATTCTTTGGGGATTACTCCAAGGATTTCCCCATTTAAAAATGCAACGGCACAGTTATAAAGTGAATTTTTATATCTTACCGGCATTCCCACAACAATGAAAATATCATCATTTGCAGTCTTTTCAACAAGGTTTTCAAGTTCTTCTTCACATTTTTCAAGAAGGGTATCCTGAAAGAATAAATCCGCACAAGTATAAGAACTTATTGAGAGTTCCGGCGTTATGAGTATTTTTGCACCTTCTTTTTTTGCTTCTTTTACTAACTTATATATTTCATTTGTATTATAGCTTGGATTTGCGACTTTAACCTTAGGTACTCCGCATGCTACTTTTATAAATCCGTGATTATTCATTATTTTTATCCTCTTAAAAATTTTATAGATATTAATTATATCATAATTTATCTTTATTTAAAATATTATGCAGTTTTAATGTCTTTTATATTCTAAGTATACTTTTAATAACTTAAAAATATAAATTTTGATATATTTAAACAAAAACATTAATTTACCTCCTCAATATGTTTCAAACTGCGCAAAGTTTGACATTTAACGGGCTTCGTAGTATACTAAATTGCAAATAATTTAAGTAAATATCTAGTTAATTTACATAAAAATTAATTAAAAAATACATAGGAGAAAGTAATTGACAAAGAAGAAAAGGTTAGCAATATTATTTATTGTAGATGCTTTGATAGTAACATTCAGTTCTATGATGTCTTTACTCTTAAGATTTGATTTGTTTACTATTCCTTCAAGGTTCTTATATCCTGCACTTAAGTTTCTCCCTCTTGATATATTTATAGCAATTTCTGTTCTTGCTATATTTAAAATGTACAACAGGGTATGGACTTATGCTTCCTTGGATGAGGTAATGTCTGCACTTAAAGCCTCTATAGTAATCGAACTTATTTATCTTTTATATCATAAACTTTTAAATGTAGGTATGCCCAGAAGTTATTACTTCTTTGATATTACCTTCTTATTTTTGCTCATTGCTTTATCCAGACTTTCCGTTAGAGTATTTAAAGGAATAATTGCAAGAAGACAAAAAAGTGCACTTAAAAGAAATATAATGATAATAGGTGCAGGTTCGGCAGGTTCTCTTCTAATCAAAGAAATCAGAAACGGAATGAAGAGTTATGATGTCGTTTGTATCATTGATGACAATGACGACAAAGTAGGAAAATATATACATAATATACCTATAGTCGGAGCAAGGGACGATATATTAAAAAATATTGCAAAATATGATGTTGATGAAGTAATAATTGCAATGCCTTCGGCCTCTGTAGATACGATAAGAGATATAATCACTATTTGTAATCAAACCAGCGTTAAGTTAAAAATCCTTCCTGCAATAGCTAAAAGCCTTACAAGTTCTCTTACTCAAAAAGTAAGAGAGGTAAATTATGAAGATTTACTTGGCAGAGATGCCGTAGATATAAAAAATAAAGAGCTTAAAAAGTTTGTTGACGGCAAAACCGTAATGGTTACCGGAGGGGGAGGAACCATAGGGTCAGAACTTTGCAGACAAATAACAGCAAATAATCCCAAAAGGCTTATAGTAGTAGATATATATGAAAATACTGCTTATGAACTTCAAATGGAACTTAAAAGAAAACATCCTGATATAGATGTTACGGTTCTTATTGCTTCCATAAGAGATATGAACAGAATGGATAGTATATTTAATAAATATAAACCTGAAATAGTTTATCACGCTGCGGCACATAAGCATGTTCCTTTAATGGAATATTCACCTAACGAAGCAGTTAAAAATAACTGCAAAGGTACTCTTAATCTTGTTAAATTAGCTGATAAATATAAGGTAGAGAGATTTGTTTTGATTTCTACGGATAAAGCTGTAAGACCTACCAATGTTATGGGGGCAACAAAAAGAATTTGTGAGATGATAATACAGAGCTATAATTCAAAATCAGAAACTGAATTTGTAGCTGTTAGATTTGGTAATGTGCTTGGAAGCAACGGCTCGGTCATACCTCTATTTTTAAAACAAATTGAAGAGGGAGGACCTGTAACAGTTACGCATAAGGAAGTTACTAGATTTTTTATGACTGTAAGAGAAGCGGTATCTCTCGTTATACAGGCAGGACTTCTTGCCAAGGGCGGGGAGATTTTTGTCCTTGATATGGGTAAACCTGTTAAGATTTATGATCTTGCAGTTAATTTGATAAAGCTTAAAGGATATATACCGGGAGAAGAAATAAAAATAGATGTTGTCGGACTCAGACCCGGTGAAAAGATGTACGAAGAAATACTTATGGAAGAAGAAGGTCTTACCGGTACAAAAAATCATATGATTTATATAGCAAAACCAATAGATATAGAAATCAATGAATTTCTGACTGATTTAAATGAACTTATAAATATTGCTTATGAAAATAACGATGAAATCATAAGAAATGAAATCAAAAAGCTTTGTCCTACATATAAAGAAGTTAAGAATGATTAAATAATAACTTAAGAGATAAATCGTCTCTTAAGTTATTATTAATATTCTTGCTTTTTATTAATTATAGATTAAAAATCAATCAATATTTGTCGATATGGTGTATAATATGTATCTGACATATAAGGAGATATTTTTGTGGAGATTAAAAGTAAAAAGAGTAATGTAATATTTAATATTATAATTATAATTACAATGCTTATTTTTGTAATAAGAAATACATTGTTATTAAAACTTGATAATACTTTTTTTATAGGTTTAAACTTAATAAGCTTCTTTTTGTGCATTATTGTCTTTGTATATAATTATATGAAGACATATAATGAATTGAATTTAAAAAAATTTATAAAAAATAATATAATTATTATTTTATATTTTATTTTTAGGATTATTACTTTATTTATAAAAGATTTCGATAATGCGACTCTCAGAAGTATAATTATAGAATTTTTCTTGTTGGTGATTTTATTTAGAGGACTTACTTTAAATGGAAATGATCCAAAGAAAATATTAAAACCATGTATTATTATAATATCATTGGTATCGGCATTTTTTATTTTAAGAGTTGTTTATTATCTTTTTACAAGCAGTGGACTGGAAGAAGCCTTTTTAAAATCTTTGATATACTCTGTTTCAGGTACGACCTTTAGCGTAAATCCCAATGACGGCGGAGTACTTGTGGCTTTTGTGATTGCATTTAGTTTATTATATATTGAAAAAAAAGATTATAAATATTATATATTCCTTATAATATCAATCTTGTATCTATTTATATCGGGATGCAGAAGTGCAATAACCGGATTAATTGTTGTAATGTTATGTTATTTGATAACAAAGTTTTGTAAAAAAATAGGATTTAAAAAGCAAATGGGTGTTGTTTTATCGATATCGCTGGCTTATTTGATAATAATGTTTTCCGTTGTAGGTGTAAACAGCAAGGTTGCAGGATTTACTCCATTTGAAAACTTATGGAATACCTACAGTTCACAGAGGTATATGCTGGATAAGTATACTATTTTATCTTTAAAAGATGATTTTTTATTAGGCTTTGGGAGTTATGAGTATACCGGTGAGAAGAGGTATAATTATTTGATGGATAACATTCCCCAAATGGTAGATGTCAAACTCGGAGCTGATGCAGGGTATGCAAGCAAATATAAGACACTAAATGCGCATAACGGATTTCTTGATTTTATAGCAGGAAATGGTCTTATATGCTTGATTTTGTTTTTGTATTTCTTTGTAAGAAGAATTAAAAATTTAGATGATAAAGTGTGCAGAAAATATTTTTTACCTATTATATATATGATTGTGGTTTCTAATTTTGAAAACACTATTTTAAACATTATTCCATTCATGTTTTTCCTTATGATATTATTCATAGCATCTATGGAATATGAACAATTAAGAATCAATGAATCAAATGAAAATATTTAAATTTGGGAGTTAAAAATGGAAAACAACGAAAGAATTTTTTTAGCTTCACCACATATGAGTGATGAAGGATACGAACAAGAATACATAAAAGAAGCCTTCGATACTAACTGGATAGCACCTCTTGGGGCAAACGTAAATAATTTTGAAAAGGAAATATGTGAAGTAACCGGAGCAAAAGATGCTGCTGCGCTGGTTTCCGGTACTTCCGCCATTCACCTTGCTCTTAAACTGTTAAATATAAAAGAAAATGATATAGTATTTTGTCAAAGTCTGACTTTTTCAGCAAGTGCTAATCCTATCATATACGAAAACGCTACTCCTGTTTTTATAGACAGCGACAGAGATAATTGGAATATGAGTCCTAAAGCTTTGGAAGCGGCGTTTGAAAAATACAAAGAAAAAGGAATTAAACCAAAAGCAGTAATTGTTGTACACTTATATGGTATTTGTGCAAAAATAGATGAGATAATTGAAATATGTAATAAATATGATACTCCTATAGTCGAAGATGCAGCGGAGAGCCTAGGAAGTATATATAAAGGAAAAATGACGGGAACTTTTGGTGATTATGGTATTTTATCTTTTAACGGAAATAAGATAATTACTTCTTCTGGGGGCGGTATGCTTCTTGTAAATGCACCTGATAGCAGTGAAAAAGCTGAAAGAGCAAGATTTTTATCTACTCAGGCAAGAGAAAATAAAAGATACTACTATCATAAAGAAGTCGGATATAACTACAGAATGAGCAATATCGTAGCGGGTATAGGCAGAGGTCAGCTAAAAGTTTTGGATAAAAGAGTGGAAAAGAAAAGAGAGATTTATTTCCATTATAAAGAAGCATTCAAAAATATTTCTGATATCGAGATGATGCCTATTAATGATGAGGAAACTAGATGTAACTGTTGGTTAACCACAATATTAATAGATGAAAAATCAAAGGTAAAACCTTTGGATGTGATTTTGAAGCTTGAAGAAAACAATATTGAAGCAAGACATGTTTGGAACCCTATGCATAAGCAGCCATTTTTTGAAAAATACGATTATATCGATAACGGCGGTGTAGGAGAGTATATATTTAATAATGGAGTATGTCTTCCTTCCGATACAAAAATGACAAAAGAAGATATGGAAAGGGTAAGTAATATTATAAAAACGCTTTGGGATTAATTATGATTAGAAAACGTACTTTTTATGATAAATATATAAAACGGATCATAGATTTTATTTTATCACTATGCGGGATTATAGTGCTTAGTCCTGTTTTATTAATAGTATCGTTTTTGGTCAGAGTGAAACTAGGTTCACCAATTCTATTTAAACAGGAAAGACCGGGGCTTAACGGAAAAATATTTATGATGTATAAGTTTAGGACAATGACTGATGAAAAGGATGAGAACGGGGAACTTCTGGATGACGAGATAAGACTTACTAAGTTTGGTAAGATCCTCAGATCCACAAGTCTTGACGAGCTTCCCGAGATGTTTAATATATTAAAAGGAGATATGAGTATAATAGGTCCAAGACCTCTTTTAGTTAAATATTTGCCTTTATATAATGAAAGACAAGCTCATAGGCACGATGTAAAACCCGGACTTACCGGATATGCACAGGTAAACGGAAGGAATGCAATAAGCTGGGAAGAAAAGTTTGAGCTTGATATATTTTATGTAAATAATTCTTCATTGTTTATGGATATATTCATATTTTTTAAAACAATAAAAAAAGTATTTGTTAAAGAAGGTATCGACAGCGGTACTTCAGTAACAATGGAAGAATTTCAAGGATCCAGAGAAGTCGAAGAGGTTATTTAATGAAAAAGATAGTTGTTATAGGCGGAGGCGGACATGCCAAAGTCGTTATTGATATAATAAAGAAAAACGGATATGAACCGTCGGAATTTGAAGTTTTAGATGACAATTTAGAAGTCGGCAGTGATATTTTATCTTGTAAAGTTGCGGGTAAAGTTAAGGACGCTTTAAAATATAATAAAGATACTAAATTTATAATTGCCATAGGGAATAATCAAGTAAGAGAAAAGATTTCTAAGGAATATGATCTTGATTATTCTACCTTTATTCATCCATCTGCCGTAATAGGTGAAGATGTAGTAATTGGTAAAGGCAGTGTGATAATGGGCGGCAGTGTAATTAACAGCGGAAGTATAATAGGAAATCATACTATAATCAATACTTCCGTCAGCGTAGATCACGACAGTAATATTGATGATTTTGTTCATTTATCTCCCGGAGTTCATATGGGGGGTAGTGTAAGCATTGGAAAAGGGACTTGGCTTGGAGTTGGGACTTCAGTTAAAAATAATGTAATTATAGGCGAAGATATCATAATTGGTGTTGGAAGTGTGGTTGTAAAAGATATAAACGAAAAAGGAGTTTATGTCGGAAATCCTTTAAAAAGAATCAAGTAATTAATGGAGTAATATATGAAAGTATGGATTTTAAATCATTATGCAACTAATATGTATTTTGATGAACTGGGAAGACATCAGAGTTTTGCGAAATACTTACTTAAAAAAGGGCACGAAGTAAAAATTTTTTGTGCCAGTACCGTTCATAACAGTGATGAAGTTGTGGATTTAAATAATAATTTATATATAGAAAAAAAAGGAAAAGATGATGTTCCTTATGTTTTTGTAGAAACTTCTCCTTATATGGGAAATGGAGTTTCGAGAATAAAAAATATGCTTTCATATTATAAAAATGTTAAAAAAGCGGTATATGAATATATAAAAAAAGAGGGTAAGCCTGATATAATATATGCTTCTTCCGTTCATCCTTTGGCTCTCGTTGCGGGGATTAAAATTAAAAAGAAATTTAATATACCTTGTATAAGTGAAGTTAGAGATTTGTGGCCCGAAAGTCTTATAGAGTATGGTATAATAAAAAGAAAGAGTTTAGTTGCAAACGTCCTATATAAGGGAGAGAAGTGGATTTATAAAAAGTCCGATGCGGTACTTTTCACTATTCCTGGCGGAGAAAAATATATAAAAGACAGAAATTGGACAAGTGTGATTCCTCAAAAAAAAGTTTTTTACATCAATAACGGGGTAGACCTTGAGGAATTTGAAGATAATAAGAACAAATATAGTTTTGAAGATGAAGATCTAAATAATGATAAGTTATTTAAAATAGTATATGCCGGTTCCATAAGAGATGTAAATAATATAGATGAAATCCTTGATATGGCAAAAATTTATAAAGATAAACATTTAGATAAAATCAAGTTTATAATTTACGGAGACGGCCCCAGAAAAGAGCCTTTGGAAGAAGAATCAAAACGATTGTCGTTGAATAATTTAGTATTTAAAGGAAGAGTAGAAAAGAAGTATATTCCTTTTATATTATCTAAGAGTGATTTGAATTTGATTAGTGGTATATCCGGAAATATAGGAGCCTATGGAGTTAGCTGGAATAAGCTTTTTGAATATATGGCAAGCGGTAAACCGATATGTGCTAATTATAATCTCGGAGAATTTAATTTAATAGAGGATAATAATGTAGGTATTTGTAAGAAGTACAATGAGCTTGATGAATACTGTGATGATATAGAGAAAAAAATAATATCCGATAAAGATATGTATTCTAAATTATGTGACAATGCACTTAATGCAAGTATAGAATTTAGTTTTGATAAACTTACGGATAAGTTGGTTGATATAATAGACTATTTAATTAAGTAAGATAGGGTGAAAAATATGAAAAACGAACTGTTAAAGAAAATTAAAAATAAAGAAATAATCGTTGGAGTAGTCGGTCTTGGTTATGTTGGGCTGCCTCTTGCCGTTGAAAAAGCAAAAGCCGGATATAAAACTATAGGTTTTGATGTTCAGCCGCAAAAAGTCAATATGGTAAACAGCGGTGAAAATTATATCGGAGATGTGGTCGACAGTGATTTAAAGAAGCTTACTGAAAGTAAAATGTTATCGGCTACGACTGATTTTAGTTTTGTAAAAGATGTTGATTTTATTGCTATATGTGTTCCGACTCCTCTTGATAAACATCAGCAGCCGGATATATCTTATGTTAAAAGCTCTACTATAGAAATATCCAAGTATTTAACCAAAGGTACTATGGTAGTATTGGAATCAACTACTTATCCGGGAACAACCGAAGAGCTTATCAAACCTATTTTGGAAGAAGGCTCTGGGCTTAAATGCGGTGAGGATTTTTATCTTGGATTTTCTCCGGAAAGAGTAGATCCGGGTAATCTTATTTATAAAACCAAAAATACACCTAAGGTAGTAGGCGCTATAGGTAAAGATGCGACGGAAGTAATAGCGGCAATGTATAGTTCGGTTTTGGAAAGTGATATCCATACTGTTTCATCTCCTGCAGTTGCGGAAATGGAAAAGATACTCGAAAATACTTATAGAAATATAAACATAGGTCTTGTAAATGAGCTTGCAATGCTTTGTCACGAAATGGGGATAAGTCTTTGGGAAGTTGTTGACGCTGCAAAGACTAAACCTTACGGTTTTCAAGCTTTTTATCCCGGACCTGGGCTTGGAGGTCACTGTATTCCTCTAGATCCATATTATCTTTCATGGAAAGCAAGGGAATATGGTTTTCATACTTCCATGATTGAGAGCTCTATGATGATAAACGATAAAATGCCTGAGTACTGTGTTGAAAGAGCAATGAAAATACTTAATAGACATGGTAAGGCTTTAAGTACATCAAAAGTACTTGTGTTGGGCGTTGCTTATAAGCAGGATATAGACGATTACAGAGAATCCCCTGCACTCAGTGTTATAGATATACTGGGTGAAAATGGGGCGGATGTAGATTTTTACGATCCTTTTATAAGTGAATATAAACATGAAGGAAAGAGTAAAAAGGGAATAAATAAAATAGACGGTAAAATAATATCTTCTTATGATTTGATTATGATCACTACAGCTCACAGTAATGTGGATTATGAAATGGTAGGTAAAAATGCTAAAGCAGTATTTGATACAAAAAATGTAATGAAAGATATTAAAAATAGAGATAATTTAGAAGTTTTATAATATATTTAGGAGAATAGATATGAAATATGCGTTAATAGGCTGCGGTAGGATTTCTACCAACCATATAAAAGCTGCTGTTAACAATGATTTAGAAATAGTGGCTGTATGTGATATTTTAGATGAAAGAATGGAAGAAGTCCTTTCAAAGCATGGTTTAGAAGAGGACAAAAGTATAAAAAGGTATAATGATTATAAAGTTATGGTGGAAGAAGTTAATCCCGAACTTGTAAGTATTGCTACACAAAGCGGTTCACATGCTGAGATAGCGTTGTATTTAATAGATAAAGGAATAAATGTAATAATAGAAAAGCCTATGGCGATGAGTATCAAAGACGCTGATGAGATAATCAGGCGTTCAAACGAAAAAAATGTGAAAGTATCTGCATGCCATCAAAACAGGTTTAATATCGCAGTTCAGGAGATGAGAAATGCTCTTGAAAGCGAAAGGTTCGGGAAACTTTCTCACGGTTCTATTCATGTGAGATGGAATAGAAACAAAAATTATTATGAACAAGCGCCTTGGAGAGGGACTTGGGCTGAAGACGGCGGAGCATTAATGAACCAGTGTATTCACGGTATAGATTTACTCAGATGGATGATGGGGGATGAAATCGAAGAAGTTTACGGCGTAACAAAACAGCAGTTTCATGACTATCTTGAAGCCGAAGACATAGGTATGGCAGTGGTGAAATTTAAAAATGGAGCTGTCGGAACGATCGAAGGGACTACAAACGTATATCCTAAAAATCTTGAAGAAACTCTTTATTTGTTTGGGGAAAACGGTACGGTAAAACTTGGAGGAAAATCTACAAACAATATAGACGTTTGGGATTTTAAAGATGAAACCGAGGAAGACAGTAAAAATAAAGGTTTGGAAGAAGTCACCGGCAATGTTTACGGAAACGGGCATACTTCTTTATTCAAAGATGTAATGAACGCCATTAAAGAAGACAGAAAACCATATGTAGACGCCGTAGCGGGAAGGAATGCTCTTGAACTAGTTTTAAGCGTATATAAATCACAAAAAGAAGGAAGAGCAGTTAAGCTTCCTTTAAAAGATTTTTCAAGTATAGATATGAAAGGCGAGTTTTAAATGAGCGATTATTTTGTTCATGAATCAAGCTATGTAGATGAAGATGTCATAATTGGTAAAAATACCAAGGTATGGCATTTTTGCCATATACAAAAAGGTGCAAGGATAGGCGAAAATTGTTCTTTCGGACAGAATGTCAATGTGTCAAACAATGTGATCATAGGTAACGGATGTAAGGTTCAAAATAATGTGTCTATTTATGAAGGAGTGGAACTTAAAGATTATGTGTTCTGCGGTCCTTCTATGGTATTTACCAATGATTTGACTCCGAGAGCTAAGTATCCAAAAGGTCCTTTGGGGTATAAAAAAACTATTTTAAATACAGGTTCAACAGTAGGAGCAAATGCAACAATAGTTTGCGGTCATAACCTAGGTAAATGGTGTATGGTTGCTTCAGGAGCTGTAGTCACAAAAGATGTTCCCGATTATGCTTTATATGCGGGCGTTCCCGCAAAGCAAATAGGCTGGGTGTGCGAGTGCGGGAATATACTCGATGAAAATTTAGAATGTTCTTGTAAAAGAAAATACAAAAAAGGAAGCAATGGACTTATAAAAAGGTAGGAATAATAATGATTAAAGTTTGCCATATGACAAGTGCACATAAACCGACCGATGTAAGGATATTCGAAAAAGAATGTGTTTCGTTGGCTAAAAAAAATGAATATGAAGTATATTTGGTTGCAAAAGGTGACAGTTACGAAAGTAAAAGGGTTCACATCATTGGTATAGGTGAAAGCAGCAGAGGCAGAATATCAAGGATGTTATTTACTGCAAAGGATATATATAAAAAGGCTTTAGCGGTTGATGCGGATATTTATCATTTTCATGACCCTGAACTTCTTCCTTATGGTCTTAAGCTTAAGAAAAAAGGAAAGAAAGTGATTTTTGACAGTCATGAGAATTACAGTGAGCAGATAAAAGAAAAATATTATATTCCTAAAATGCTAAGAGGATTTATTTCAAAAGTATTCAAAAGCTATGAAAGTAAAGTTAGCAAAAAAATAGACGGGGTAATATTTCCATGCCCGATGTTTGATAAACATCCTTTTGAGGGAAGAAGTAAAAGATGTGTATATATAAATAATACTCCTATATTGGAAGAGCTTTATGATAAATACGAAGAAGTTAAAAAGGATTATTCCAAACCTGTTGTTTGTTATGCCGGAGGGCTTAATTATAACAGAGGTATAACTCATTTGATAAAAGCAAGCTATAATGCAGGAGCAAAGCTTATTCTCGGGGGAAATTTTGTGCCTGCTTCTTACGGAGAAGAACTTAAAGAGACTAAAGAATATAAATGCGTAGATTTCAGAGGATATCTAAACAGAGATGATATCTTAAATATGTATAAGGAGTCAACCATAGGTGCAAATGTACTTTTAAATGTAGGTCAGTATGCGGTACTTTCAAATTTATCGACAAAAATATATGAATTTATGTCCATGGGACTTCCCGTTATAAGTAACGATTATCCTTATGCCAGAGAAGTCATTGAAAAATATAATTTCGGTATCGTTGTAAATTCCGATAACGTTGATGAAATTGCAAAAGCAATAAAATACTTAAGTGACAATCCAAAGGCAGCCAAGGAAATGGGCGAAAATGGAAGAAGAACGATAAAAGAGCATTTTAACTGGAGTATAGACGAAAAAGTATTATATGATTTATATGAAGATATATTGAAGTGAGGATAGTTATGGAGTTCAGAGATTTAAAAACACAATATAAAGTACTTAAAGATAATATTGACAAAGCGGTGGTTGAAGTTATGACTAATTGTAACTTTATAAGCGGTAAGCAGGTAGAGAAATTGGAAAAAGAACTTGCAGAATATGTCGGTGTTAAACACTGTGTAACTTGTGCTAACGGTACCGATGCTTTGTCCTTAGCCTTAATGGTATGGGAAATAAAAGAGGAGGATGCCGTTTTTGTTCCTGATTTTACATTTTTTGCTTCAGGAGAAGTTGTATCCCATATAGGAGCAACACCGATATTTGTTGATGTTGATAAGGATACTTTTAATATTTCTGCCGAAAGTCTTGAAAATGCTATATTGAAAGTCAAAAAAGATGGTAAATTAAATCCAAAAGCTGTTGTTGGAGTCGACTTGTTCGGTTTACCTGCCGATTATAATCAAATAAAAAAAGTAGCTGATAAGTATGGACTTTTTATACTTGAAGACGCTGCACAGGGATTTGGTGGAGAAATAGAAGGTAAAAAGGCTTGCAGTTTCGGTGATATAAGTACGACTTCATTTTTTCCCGCAAAGCCTCTCGGTTGTTACGGCGACGGCGGTGCTGTTTTTACTGATGACGATAACATATGTGAGCTTCTGAAGTCTTACAGAGTACACGGAAAAGGGTCTATGAAATACGATAATGTAAGGATCGGTGTCAATTCAAGACTAGATACGATTCAGGCTGCAATATTATCTATTAAATTGAAAGCCTTTAAAGAATATGAGCTAAAAGATATAAATAAGGTAGCTGATAAGTATAGTGAAAAACTTGAGGGAGTGGTGAAAACTCCATATATACCTAAAGGGTTTTACTCCAGTTTTGCTCAGTATACTATCACTTTGGATAATAAAAAAGTCAGAGACGATTTACAAAAATATTTAAAAGATAATGACATACCTACAATGATTTATTATCCAAAACCGATGCATGAACAAAAAGCATTTGATTATCTTGAATATAAGGGAGAAGGTTTTAAAAATACGATTTCTCTTTGTGATAATGTGCTTTCCTTACCTATGCATCCTTATTTGAAGGATGAAGAAATTTCAAAAGTAGCTGATACAATAAAGAAGTTTTTTAACGGAAATAAATAAATGAAGATATTGATAATTGGGAATGCAAATTCCTTTTGGATTAAAGAATACGTTGAGTATATACTCCCGGGTAGTGATAATGAGGTATTTATTGCCGGCAAAAGTGTTGTAAATAAAGATTTCAATGATTTTTATAATAAAAATAATATTAATATATTAGAAACAAATCACGGTACATTTTTATTTGATCGTATACCAAAGTTAAAGACATTAGTAAATATGTATAGGAAAGTAAAAAAAGAAGCAGATAACGGGATGTTTGATGTTATTCATATTCATTCGGTCCCAAGTAATTTTATGGTTACTTTTTTAAACAAGTTTATAGTCAGATTTGGCAAGAGAATTGTTTGTACTTTCTGGGGATCCGATTTACTTTCTAAAACAAAGGAACAGCTTATGAAAGCCATACCTTGCCTGGATAAAGCAAAGTGTATATCTTATTCTTCGGACGGTATGGATAGATATTTTCATGATGTGTTCGGAGATATTTATAATGATAAGATAGTAAGGGCTAAATTTGGTATATCGATATATGATGTTATAGATAAAGTAAAAAGTCATAAGAGTAAAGATGAATGCAAAGAGTTCTTTGGCATAGAAAAAGATAAAATCAGTGTTATGATAGGCTATAACGGAAGTATAAGACAAAACCATTTAAAAGTCATAAATGAATTATCCACGTTAGATAATGAAACTTTGAATAAATTAAATATTGTTATTCAGCTAAGTTACGGTCTTACATCCGATGAATATCGACAAAATATTATTGATGAAATCAGTAAAATAAATGTTAAACATGTAATAATCGATGATTTTTTGAATAAAGAAAAATCTGCTATGCTAAGGAATGCTACCGATATTTTTATTCATGCACAGGAAAGCGATGCTTTTTCTGCATCAATTCAGGAGTGCGTATACGGAGGAGCTGTGCTTATAAATCCGGAGTGGATAGTATATAAAGAATTCGATGATATAGGTATTGATTATATTAAATATCGTTCATTTAATGAATTACCTTTAATTATAAAAGATATATCTGATGGAAATGTTAATATTTACAATGCTGATAAAGTAAAAGAGTTATATGAGAAATATTCATGGAATGCGGTAAAAAAAGACTGGCTGAAATTATATAAATAGTAAATGGGGACGATTTTATGAGGGCAAAAATATTTGATAAGATATATATGGATTTTATAAATTACATATATAAAAAGACTCGTCATATATCTGAAGATATTAAGGCTAAAATAGTTGTTTTTAGCTTTTTTATGCTATTTATAAATATGTTTTTGTCTACTGCCGGGGTTTATAAGGGAAGTACTTCCATTGCCGCTTTTATAGGTGTAATAATAACATTTTTTATTATTTTATTTGGAATAGATAAAAAAATTGAAAATATAGAAATAAATAAAAACTTACTAATTTTATTATATATTGTATCAGGATTTTTCCTAATTTCTGGAATATTACATAGAGTTTTAGCATATATATTATGTTCATTGATTTTTGCTGTTTTGTTGCCTATTCTTTATATTATTTTTAATGATGAAATCGGATATAGTAAATTTTTAATAAGTTTTAATAATGGTATAAAATATAGTTTTATATTATTGATTATTGTTTCAATATTTATTTCTCCATTGACTTCCGGGCAGTATGCTTCATTCCTTGCAAATCCAAATGGTCTTGGCGCTTATTTAACAATAGTCTTTCCTTGTTTATTATATTTATTTGAGACAGAAAAAGATAAAGCGAATAAGGTTTTAGATGTAATATTGATTGGGTGTGTATTTGGATTATCTATATTCGTAAAATCGAGGACTACATATTTATCATTTATATTTATTGGTATTGTTTATATACTATATTTGTTTATAAATAAAATAAATTTAAAAGAAATTTTAATTAGATTATTTAAAATATTATTGTCTTCTGCTCTCGGGACAGTTATATTATTTTCAATGCTTACATATGTCAGTAATTTCATTATTAGTACGGAGAAGAATATATTTGGAAATTCCTTTGTCGTAACGTTTAAGGCTGAAAGCAGCTACAGAGAATTTACAAGTCTCACAGAACAAATAAGCTCTGCGGCAGACAGAAGCAAGAAAGGAATAGCCGATGATAATACTCTTTCTTCGGGAAGAGCTGAGATATGGAGTATGTATATAGGTAAACTTAACTTTTGGGGACATAATGCAGATAAGTTAAAAGTTCCTTATCAGGGAGGATATCTTGAAGCGAATTCTCATAACACATATTTGCAAATAGCTTATTCTGCTGGTATAATAGCAGGACTGAGCTTTGTAATCATGAATGTTTTATTTTTAATATACTTATTAAAAATTATATTTTATGGATTTACGAATAGAAATTTAGATATTAAATACTTATTTATAGGTTCTATGCTTATAGGGTGCGAGATAACTATGGTTCTTTCATCGGTATATTATCCATATATAAGTTCGGTATCGATAGTGTATTATTTTGTAATAGGATATTTATTTAATAAACAAGATAAGCTCAATATTTAATTATTTTGAAAATTGGTGGATAGTATGAGTGATAAGAAATTATCTTCAGGAAATATTATAATCAATCTTATCTGGAAATTTATGGAACGTATAAGTGTGCAAGCGATAAACCTGATCATTCAAATATTGCTCGCAAGAAAATTGTTTCCGGAAGATTTTGCTGCAGTAGCTATCATTACTGTTTTTATTAATATTGCAACCATATTCGTTCAAAGCGGTTTCGGAACAGCTCTTATTCAAAAAGCGGAAATTGATGAACTGGATAGCTCTTCGATTTTTTATTTTAGTATCTCTGCTTCTTTTGTACTTTATATAATTTTATTTTTTGCGGCTCCTTATGTTGCGAATTTTTATCATCAGGATATACTTAAAAACTTACTAAGGGCTGAAGCCATCATATTGGTGTTTGGCGCTTTTAATACTGTTCAGCAGGCTATTTTAGCAAGAAATTTGGAATTCAAGAAGAATTTTAAGGCAAGTTTACTTGGATGTATTGCGTCAGGCATAACTGGGGTTGGGCTTGCCTATGCGGGAGCCGGAATATGGGCGCTTGCTATTTCTACAATAGTAAATAATTTTGTTTTGACTGTAGTGCTTTGGTTTAGCGTAAGATGGCGACCAAAGTTGATATTTTCATTGAAACGAGTAAAAACTTTATTTTCATTCAGCTGGAAGCTTGTTTGCTCTTCTTTGGTCAGTGTTATTTATACTAATGTAAGGACTCTGATTATAGGTAAAGCTTTTAAATCCGATACTCTCGGTTATTACAACAGAGGGGACATGCTGGGCTCCAGTCTTATGAACGGGCTTACCGGTGCGATAAATGCGGTTATGCTTCCTGTTTTATCCACGAAACAGGATAAAATAGATGAAATGAAAAAAATGCTCAGAAGAACAATGTCTCTTAATTGCTTTGTCATATTTCCCGTTATGTTTGGGCTTGTTGCGGTATCAAAGCCGCTGATACTTATTTTATTTACGGATAAATGGCTTAATGCCGTTCCTTTTATGCAGCTTGTTTGTATTGCATATGCATTTTATCCCATGCATTCAGCTAACCTTCAAGCAATAAATGCTTTGGGAAGAAGCGATGTTGCACTTAAATTGGAAGTAATAAAACGTGTTATCGGGCTTTGTTTGATTGGGTTAAGCTTCCCATTTGGCGTATATGCTATTGTGGGAAGTGAAATATTATTTTCTTTGGTAGCAACGATTGTCAATGGTTTTCCAAATAAGTATCTTATAAACTACTCTATAAAAGAACAATGGAGGGATATCATTCCTTATCTGATTTTAGCAGTTATAATGTCTATATTGGTATATTCTTTAAGCTTAATACTTAATATTCCCAATATTTTATTGTTGATAATTCAAATTATAATGGGTATTTTCATTTATACTTTAGGTTGTCATATATTAAAACTTGATGCTTATACATATATGCTTAATAAAATAAAGTCTGTTTTATCATCAAGAAAGTAAAAGATATATTTGCTGATATATCTTTTTTATTTACTCTCTTTATTTTCTTTTTTTGTAATAAAATGATATAATGAGTTAAATACTCGAAAAAGGAGAATATTATGTCACTTAAAAGTAACAAAATAAAATCATTTTTATCTGTAATTATATGTATTTTATTTGTTTTTTTTATGTGTTCATGTTCTTCTGATGAAGGAAATGATTCCGGCGGAGCAGAGGCAAAAACAGCTACCGTTGATAATAATAAAACACCTACTTATATATCTCATAAACCAAAAGCCAGCGGGAAAAAAGTATATGGTAATGATGAAGCCGAGATTGATGCTTCTAATATAAAAGACGGATATGTAATGGTTAAATATAAAAGTAAGACAGATAAGAGGCTAAAAATTTTGGTCAATTCGCCCAATGGGGAAAGCTGTAATTATGATTTGGAAGGCGACGGGAGCTATGAAACTATTTCATTCCCTCATGGCAGCGGAACTTATAATGTAGGAGTATATAAAAATATATCGGGTAACCAGTATTCCACAGTTTATTCAACCGATTTGGATGTTGAAATAAAAGATAAATTTATGCCGTTCCTTCTTCCCAATGCATATGTAAAATTTGATGAAAATGACGAAACCATTAAAGTTGCAAGTGATATAACAAAAGATAATAAGACACAGCTTGAAATTATTGAAACCATATATAATTATGTAACGGATAAAATATCTTATGATAATGATCTTGCAGCAAAAGTTTTGAACGGCGAAACCAGCGGTTATATACCGAGTATAGACAGTGTTCTCGACAGCGGAAAAGGGATATGTTTCGATTATGCTGTTGTTATGACTGCAATGCTTAGAAGCAAAGATATTCCCACAAAACTGATTATAGGATACTCGGGGGAAGTATATCACGCTTGGGTAAATGTATATTCCAAAGAAAGCGGAGAAATCGATAAGGTAATTAAATTTGACGGTAAAGATTATGTCCTGATGGATCCGACTTTTTCTTCTTCTTATAAAGATGAAGATGAGCTTCAGGAATATATAGGGGACGGAACGAAATATCAGGAAAAGTACGTATATTAAAGGAGAATAAATATGAATAAAAAATTGGTAACGGATAGATATATCTCATCTTTTTTGGAACAGCTTTACTTGCTTGTAAAAGCAGGTGTGCCTTTAGATGAATCCATAGGCATGTTATCCAAAGGGGAAAGCAATAAAGAGAGTAAGGAATTATTAAATTCTCTTTTAAAAGACTTACTTGAAGGAAAAGACTTACATACTGCGATAGATAACTCAAAAGTTTTTCCTCATTATATGACGAAGATGATAAAAGCAGGGGAGACTACCGGGCATTTGGAGGATACTTTAAAGTCCTTGTATGAATATTATGACAGAATGGACAGACTCAATACCAGTATTAAAAACGCTGTTTTTTATCCTTCCATTTTAGCCGTTATGATGCTTGCGGTAATATTAGTTCTTATAACTAAGGTGATGCCGATATTCAGTGAAGTGTATGAACAAATGGGCAGTACATTGACAGGCTTTTCACTTGCAATGCTTAATATAGGTAAATTTTTAAATCACTATGCACTTCCTTTCATAATCATTGTTGCTGTTATGATAATTTTACTTATGTGGCTTCTTAAAAGCGAAAAAGGTAAATCTATACTTATCGGAAAGCTAAGAAAAAGTAATCTATATGGTGAAATCGTTAAGTCAAGATTTTCATCCGTAATGGCAATGGCTCTCGGAAGCGGTTTAGAGATAGATGAAGCTTTAGATTTGTCATTGGAGACGACAAATGATATAGATATGGAAGAAAAGGTAAAGTCTTTAAAAGAACAAATGGCAGAAGGCGTGAGCTTTTCAGATGCTGTAAATGAAGTAAAACTTCTCTCTGAAATAGATGCTAGATTTTTAAGCGTAGGTGTAAAGACAGGCAGTGTGGATAAGGTAATGAAGCAGATTGCCGACAGGAGCGAAGAGGAAGCCAACGAGCATATAAACAGTTTGATCAGTAAAGTGGAGCCGAGTCTTGTAATAGTTTTGGCGGTAATAACCGGAGCTATACTATTATCGGTGATGATTCCTCTTGCAAATATAATTTCGCTTATAGGATAGAGATATGAAAAAGAGTATTTATAAAGAAAATGGGATATTTTCTCTTATAAAGTCCAATTTATTTGGAATAATTTTGTTTTTATTCATTTTTATTTTTATCGTTTCGGGGATAAATTCTCTCGGAAGTAAAAGTAAGGAAGAAGAAATGAAAATAGCAAAAGACAGTATCAATAAAGCAATAGTGAGCTGTTATGCTATAGAAGGTAAGTATCCTAAAGATTTTGATTATTTGGTAAAAAACTACGGAGTACATATCAATGAATATAAATATAAGGTAAATTATCAAATATTTGCTTCAAATATTCTTCCCGATGTGACAATAATAGAAAGGTAAGTAGTATGAAAAATAATAGTAATTCTCATACAATTCAAACTGCTATGGCACTTATAATGTTTTGCTTATTTTTAGTAAGTATTCTTTTGGTGTTGACAAGCGGTGTTAAATCTTACAGCTCTATTGCTTCTAAACTTTCAAGCAGATATGAAAGCAGGACATGCCTTAATTATATATCTTCCAAAGTAAAGTATAATGATACCCAAAATAGTGTGGATATAAAGGATTTTAACGGTAAAAATGCATTATATATAAAAAATCAGATTGACGATAAAGAATTTAATACTATTATTTATTATTATGACGGATACGTTAAGGAACTGACGGTAGAGGAAGGTAAAGAACTGGGGTTAAACAGCGGTCAGAATATAGTGCCGATCAAAAATATAGAGTTTAAGAAGGTAAAAAATAATCTTATACATATCTACTGCACAGATAATAAAGGAGATAAAAAGGACGCTTATATTTCTTTGAAATCCGAAGACGGAGGTACCAGTAATGGAAAATAAAAGGTCTAAATCCGTACTGTTTTTAATGGAACTTATTTTAATAATATTCTTTTTTTCTATATGTTCAAGTATTTGCCTTAAAGTATTTGCTTCCGCAAAGACAGTGTCGGATTACAGTGATAACTTAAACAATGCATGCGTTCTTGCACAGGACGGAGCAGAGTGTTATAAGGCTTATAACGGAGATTTAAGTAAAGTTGCAAAAGAACTTGGCGGCGAAATTGATAACGGTAATGTTGTCGTAAAAGGTGACTTGGATTTATATATTGTAGGAAATGAAAAAGAAGCAAATGTATATGTTAACATGAGCGGAGAAAATGATATTAGTAAATCCTTGTTTTCTGTAAAAGTAGGAAATGGGGGTAAATGATATGAAGAGAAATAATAGCAATGAGTATGGGATCAATATCGGAAGCAGTACTCTTATTATGATATTTGCTCTTCTTTGTCTTGTGGTTTTCTCCCTGCTTGCATATAAAACAGCTTTAAATGAAAAAAACTTGGCTTTAAAAATTTCAAATGAAACAAAAGCATATTATGAAGCCGATTATAAAGCAACAAAAATAAAAAATAAAATAGAAAATAATATAACTAATGGTAAAAGTATTGCTTCTCTTGTGGATTATGAAAAGAATAGAAATGGAAGTAATTATATCGGATATAGTGTTAAAATAGATGAAAATAAAAAATTATTTGTAGAACTTAGACGCAGCGGAAGTAATTTAAAAGTTGTCAAGTGGACAGAAGTCAATGAGGCAAGTGAAGATTACAATAATAAACTTGACGTTTGGGGAGGAGAATTAGGTGATTAGTTTAAATGAACTTCTAAAAAGAGCCGTAGATGATAATGCATCTGATGTATTTATCATTGCAGGAAGGGGACTTTCATATAAAGTTAACGGAGTTATAAAAGAGATAGACAGTGAAATCGTTATGCCTGATATTTCAGAGCGTATGATAAGAGAAATATTTGATATCGCAGATAGAAATATCGATAAGTATATTGAAACGGGAGATGATGATTTTTCCGTTACTATAAGAGGTCTTTCTCGTTTCAGAGTCAGTGTTTATAAGCAAAGAGGTTCCTTTGCCGCAGTCATTCGTATAGTTCCTTTTGGTATCCCGGATTACAAGAAGCTTGGTATCGGTGAAAATGTAATGGATGTGGTAAATAAGACGAAAGGACTTATCCTTGTGACCGGACCCGCGGGAGGCGGTAAATCAACGACCCTTGCTTGTATGATAGATAGGATAAACCATTCCAGGAACTCTCATATAATAACTTTGGAAGAGCCGATAGAGTATCTTCATAGGAACGATAAGTCAATAATATCTCAAAGAGAAATCGAATTCGATACGATGGATTATGTGTCTGCTTTGAGAGCTTCTTTAAGGCAGGCTCCGGATGTTATATTAGTTGGAGAGATGAGGGATTATGAGACCATAAGTACAGCTATGACCGCTGCAGAGACCGGACATCTTGTTATTTCCACTCTTCATACTGTGGGTGCCAGCAATACAGTTGATAGGATTATAGACGTTTTCCCTGCAAATCAACAGCCTCAAATCAGAGTTCAGCTTGCTATGCTCCTCCAGGCAATCGTATCTCAGCAGCTTGTTCCTACTGTAGACGGAGGGCTCGTTCCCGTATTTGAAATAATGTATGCAAATAATGCAATAAGAAATATGATAAGGGAAAGCAAGACTCATCAGCTTAATGCTACGATAGTTTCAAGTGCTTCTGAAGGTATGATAAGTATGGATAATAGCCTTTTAGAGCTTTATAAAAAAGGAGTTATATCAAAAGACATAGCTATACGCTATGCTCTTAATCCGGATAATTTATCTAAGCGAATAGAATTATAAAAATAAAAACCTTATTCATTTTTGAATAAGGTTTTTTATTTATTAGTTGTTAGGCTCCAGGGGGGAAATCGTAAATTTAATATCCAAATCAGGTTTTGCGATTTTCTTTTTGAAGTCTCTTGCAATCCTTCCAGATACCATATCCGCATTTTCAAAGCTTGTGGACGGAAGCATAACTATATATTGACATAAACTATACCTTGTAAATACGTCTCCTCTTCTTAGCGATTCTTGTATTGAACAGTGAAGTTTATCCATATATTTATTCATTATATGCTGCTTGATAGGTGATCCGTTTATATCTATTATCGTAAATAATGCCAAGTTTATAGATACCCCGGTTCTGGCTATGGACCTGGCTTCTATCTGGCATAATTCTTTGAATAAACCGAGTTCACAATAAAAAGCACCTTTAGAATAAGATTTTTCCTTTAAATTTTCTTTAATAACATTTAGGTCAAATTCAACATTTTTTGTTGTATCCAATATTGTCTTATATAAACTTGTAAGCTTTTGTGAAAGATTTAGTCCGAACTGCTTATAAAATAAGTCTACGACGTATTCATAATGTTCCAATGCTTCTTTATTCTTTTCATTTTTTGCTAAAGCATAAATCAAATGATAATGTAAATCTTCATCATATGGATCTATTATAACTGCTTTTTCGCATATTTCAGCAATAGACTGATAGTCATCCTTTTCTTTTAATATATTTATCATATCATTTATCATGGTAATATACATATTTTGGTAGTATGTAGCTAGCGGAACAACCCATGACTCATATGCACTTTTGGGTAAGAAAGTGCCTTTATATATATCAATTGCTTTAAGATAATATTCTAACTTTTCATTTTTATTATCAGAAAATTTAGCTTTATCAATTAAATTTTTGAATATTTCAATATCAATTTCAAAATCTAGGTCATTGTTCCAATGATATGAGCCCCTTGAAAATTTAATCATGTTTTTCCCTTCGGTGTAACCCAGACTATCAAGGACATTTCTCGCTCTGTGTACCAAAGTTTTTAAATTATTTGTCGGAGAAGAAAGATTTTCATCTTCCCAAAGGACTTCGATCAACTCATTTTGAGATATTTCTTTTTCTCTGAAAGCAATAAGATATTCTAATAAAGACCATACTTTCTTAAATCTGCTTGTAGAGTCATTTAAAGTATTGTCTTTATATGAAATCGAAAATTCTCCGAGCATTTTTATTTTTAAATTATTATCCATAACTTATCTCCCAGCGTAATTATACACTAAATCAGGTGAAAAAACAATGTTTTACAATTAAGGTATAGCGTCATGATTTTCTGATTTGGCTTATAAGTACCATCTGTTATTTTATTTAAATTTACAGTTATTTTTCTATTATATAATTGTATATTTTATAATTAAAGAAGTAAATAAAATTTGATTATTTTTATTAAAAATATAATTGATAATACTATATAGTTATAAAACTATTATTATTTGTAAAGTTATATTGCCATTTGTAACTTGAATTAACCTTTATAAATTTTTATATAAAAATATATAAGTTTGAGATGTTTAGAGTCGTTATGTAAAAGTTTAATCTTCTTAAAAAGTTATTTATTTTTTTGTTCTGGTAGATATTTTATTTAGATATTAAGTTTTATGTTATAATAAAAAGAAAATTATAATATGGAGATTATATAGTGGAAAAAATTGCGGTTTTAGGACCTAATGGTACTTTTAGTGACAGTGCGTCAATAGAATATATAAATGAATTTAATAATGAACTTGAGCAGGTTTATTATTCAACGATCGACGATGCATTTCATAGTGTGGGAGCTGAATGTGAAGTTGGTATCATACCCGTTGAAAATACTTTGGACGGATATGTTCAAAGAACTTTGGATTTATTGCTTGAAATGAATGTTTACATTGAAAATGAAATAAGTATCCCTGTTCAGTTTTCTTTGGTTAGCAATACTGAAAATATTGAAGACATAAAAAAATTGTACGTTCAGTTCAAAACAAGCGGACAATGCAGGAAATTTATTGATGGACTGCGCGATGTACAAATAATAATAACTGAGAGCAATATGGAATCTTTTAATAAGGCAGAAGAAGGAAATATTGGTGAAGCTGCAATAATACCGGGACATATGTTTGAACATTCAACAGCATCTTTTAAGATAAAAAATGTGACCGATTCAATCAATAACTATACACGTTTTATAGTTGTTAGGCAGGGGGATCTTAAAGTAGATATAACTGATAATAAAGATATAAAAGTTCCCCTATATATAATGCCGGATAATGACCGCCCGGGGATATTGTTCGATATATTAAAAGAATTTTCTTTAAATAGAATAAATCTCGTCTCAATAATGTCAAGACCAACTAAATTAGACATGGGAACTTATAATTTTTATCTGGAAATAAACGGAGATTTCAAACAAAAGGAAAAAATCATTAATACTATAAACAAGATAAAAGAAGATTATAAAATTAAGGTTTTGGGATTTTATTCTATAAACTAAAAGACTATTTCTATGGTCTTTTTTTATTTAAATATTAAATATAAAAATATTTTTTATATTATATGTTACTCCTATGTAACTGGTAGGTGATATTATAATATTAAAATAAAGTTTAAATCTATTAAGAATGAGTATTAATATAGATATCGGAGGGTATTATGAAAAAGTTAAATAGAGTATTAAGCTTAATGTTAATTTCATTTATGATATTAAGTTTAATTCCTTCAAATGTTTTTGCTAAGGATATACAAAATAAAAGCGGTAAAACCGTAAGCATTTCTTATGAAAAAGGCTGGGATGACGGGGTTACCGGAGATGTTCCTGATACCAGTAAGTATGCTGTTGGAGAAACCATAAGTATAAGGACGGGCACACTTGCAAGACCTAATTATAGGTTTGCGGGCTGGAAGTATAGTAATTCTTCAACGAACTGGGCTGAAAAAGTTGTAAAAGCGGGGGCTAACTTTGTTGTTCCTGATGTTGATACTGTATTCAGACCTGTATGGGAAAAGGAACCTTATAAAATAAAGATCGTATATCATTATGAAAATGATAAAGTTGCAAGTGAAGTCACATATAAACCCAGTAACCAAACTATCGAAAGTGAAATATCAGCATTTAATGTAGATGTTTATAACAATCATAAACCAGTAAGAAATGGCTATACATTTGCGGGATGGTTTGTGAACAGTAAGGATGGCAGAGATTATGATAAAGCTGAAGGTATTACTAACAGTGAGGGAAGATATTATGAAAATAGGGCAGAAGCAGTTATTAATCCTTGGATAATCGAAACAAATAATGGCGTCCTTGATTTATATGCAGGTTGGGTAAAGGACGGTAAGAATATTGAGGATATAAATAAACCTGAAGAAGAAAAGGTGGAATATACTTTAGAATACTGGACAAATAACGGAAACGGAGTATTTATTAGAACTACCCAAAAAGAGGGTAATTTAAATATAATAAATAAAGTTCCTAAGGCTAAAGTCGGATATGAATTTAAGGAATGGAATACAAAGTCTAATGGAAGCGGAACAGCTTATAAAGCCGGTGACAGCTTTGAATTAAATAGTAATACTAAGTTATATGCTATTTGGCAGTCAAATGGTGTAGCTAATTTTTATGTATTAAAAAATACTTCTAAAGTTCCGGGCAGTGCTACTCCCGATAAACCTTCCAATTATAAACATGTAGGTAAAGGAAAAATAAATAAAGCAATCAGTAAGTCTATATACGATAATACCAGTGAAAACGGAGTTGACAGAGACGGTAACCTAGTACAAATACCTAGTATGGAAGCTCAGAAAAAGGCATTGATATCAGCAGGATATAGTGAAAAAGATATAGATAGCGGTAAGATAGCAATAAGATGGTATGTAATTAAATTTGATAAAACAGATGGTTGGCATGTCGATGGTGTTGCATATGATACTACCACTTATCATAAAGTTGTTTTTATTAATGAATATGATAAGTCTTTAAAAGATAATATATTTGAAAACTTTGAATATGTTGTTAAGTCTTATCCCAAAGTAGAAGATAATACAGGGGTTGCTAAACCTGATGTTAATCCGTATGAAGAGGGTTATGAATTTGATGGATGGTATTATGGAGACGGCACAAAGCTTCAAGATCATGAACTTAAATGGGTTAATAAAGATATAGTTGTATATGCAAAATTTAAGAAAATAACATCAAAATATGTAATAAAATATATCGATATTGATACTAAAAAAGAGATAAAAAATAAAGAAACTTTGACCGGAGAATATGGAAGTTCTCTCAAAGTTGCGGCTAAGGATAAAGGAAATATAAAAGGTTATACTCTAGTAGAAAATAACAGTGAATACCCTATAGTCATTGATGAAATTTTAAAAAACAACGGAAGCGATAAAAATGCAAGGATAATAACATTTGCATATAAGGCTAATGAGCATAAAGTAATTTATGATGCTAATCCTCCTTATAAAGGAGCTGTAGTTAAAAATGAAGATAAATTACCTAGTATAACTTCATATAAATATAATTCAAATGTAGAAGTTTCGGATTCCAAAGGTATTGAAGTCAAAGGATATACTTTTGACGGCTGGACTGTTAAAGGACTTGAAGATGTAACTGATATTGATGTTAATTCTAAGTTTGCAATGCCTGACAATAATGTAACTCTTTCAGCAAAGTGGAAAATAAATCAATATACTGTAATCTATGATGCTAATGTTCCTAATGGCGGTGTTTTAGACGGTACTGTTACATCAGATAAAAAATATGACTTTAATTCAGATGTTGAAGTTAATGGCGGCAACATAAGTGTTAAGGGATATTCGTTTGAAGGATATTATGATCAATATAATAATAGGTATACAGATGGAGTACATTTTAATATGCCTGCCGAAGATATTACATTAACTGCAGAATGGAAAGTAAATGATTATCCATATGTTGTACATTATGTTGATACAAATAATAATAAACTTCATGATGATAAAAATGCCTCAGCTGACTATGGTAAAAAGGTAACTGAAAATGCCATTGATATAAAAGGATATTCTCCTAAAAGTTCAACTGAAAATATAACTATAGATACTGAAAACAATGAAATAACCTTTGTATATGAAAAAAATATTTATAATTATGTGGTTCATTATGTAGATACCGAAGGAAATAAGTTATCAGACGATAAGAACGGTAATGCAAAATACGACGAAACAATAACCGAAAATGCAATAAATATAAAGGGATATAGTTTACAAGGTGAAAAAGATCAGAGTATCAAAATAGATACTGAAAATAATGAAATAACATTTGTGTATGAAAAAAATAGTTATGATTACATCGTTCATTATGTAGACCTTGATGGTAACACATTATCTGCAGACAAAAAAGGCAGCGGTAAGTACAAAGAAACAATATCAGAAAAAGCAATAGATATAAAAGGTTACAGTGTACAGGGCAGTGATGAGCAAAAGATAGATATAGATGTTGAAAACAACGAAATAACTTTTGTATATGATAAAAATGTCTATGAATACATAGTATATTATGTAGACAGAAATAACAACAGACTATATAATGATAAAATAATGAAAGCTGCTTTCGGAGATACCGTAAGTGAAAAAGCGATTAATATAAATGGATACGAATTAGTAAGCAGTAACACACAGTCAATAGTAATAGATACTGAAAATAATATTATAGTATTTGTTTATGATAAGGAAGAAGAAAATAATCCGATAAATCCAAATCCGGTAAATCCTGCGAGACCAACTACACCTCAATCCACACCTCCTTCTACAGGAACGACTACGACTACAACGACAGTTAATGGCGGAGGAACACCGATAGCAGCTCCTGCTGTTAATGCACCTGCAGCTAATAATCCTGCTACAACGATAGATGATGCCGTAACTCCTCTTGATAACGGTGGTACTGTGAATATACCTGACGATAAAATTCCTTTGGCAGAAGGTAACTCAAGCTGGGCATTGATCAATCTGTTATGTACTATTTTCTCAGTGTTATCAGGATTAATGCTTCTAATATTTGCAAGAAAGAAAAAAGAAGAATACTACGCAGAAGAATATTATGAGGCAGAATATGCTGATGCAGACGAATATTTACAAGAAAATAAGAAGAGAAGATTCTTTACAAAGATACTTGCAGCGATTGACGGAGTGATAGCACTTATCGTATTTATCTTAACGGAAGATATGAGTTTGCCTATGGCTCTAATAGATAAGTGGACTATATTTATGGTTGTATTTGCATTGATATCTTCAGTGACATTATTAATGGGATATAAAAATGCAAATGACGAAGCGGAAGAAGAAACAGTCGAAGCTTAAGTGTAAATAATAAAGCATTGATAATAAAAAAAGACCTTGATTTTAAGGTCTTTTTTTATTAGAATTATAAATAACAAACAAAACTCTCCAATTGTAACTGGTGTGTAACTGAGTTATGATATTATATTAATATAAAAGAAGTAATTCTAAGAAAGAGGGTTTTTGATATGGCACTAACACCTACAAAATTTATTCCCAACGAAATGAAAACAAGCATTGTTAAAATATATGCTTATGATAATAATAATCTTATTGGAACTTTATATAATCCATATTTAAAGGTTGAAAAAAAGTTTTTGTCTACCTTTAACTTATTAAACCTTATAGAAGAAACTATGGATGATATGGATTATCCTCAAGCTATCAATGAATGCAGAACATTTGTAGATAATAAAGAAAACAAAGAAGAACTGTCTATAGAAGAGATTAAGGAAAAAGAAATTTTGGCTACATTTAATATAAAAGTTTTATTTAGACAAAATGCTACATGGCAAGGTTCTATTGTATGGGTCGAAGATAATACGGTGAGTCAGTTCAGAAGTGTTTTTGAACTATTGGTATTGATGGATAGTGTACTTAAATAATAAACTTAAATCAAAATTTTATAATTTTTAAAGAAAAAAAACCTATGAGGTATTTTACTTGATAGGTTTTTTCCTTATCGGGGAAGGAAATAAAATGGAGAATTCATTAAGCTTATTGCCTGTCGGAGTTTTAAAAGTTGCGATTTTAGATGAAAATACTATAAAATTTGAAGAAGGAAACGATAATTTTTATGATATTGTATCTATAAATAAAGAGGCAATAAATAATACAGAGATAAAAAATATTATATTTGAATTATGCGGAAAAGAAATATTTAATAAAGAAAAAGCTAATATTTTTAAGGCTCTCAAATTAAATCAAGAGTATTCCAGCGAATTTGAAGTCAAATTAAAAGTGAATAATGATAAATGGGTTTTAGTAAGACTAAAGCTGGCATATGAAGAAAGTGGTTCCAAGATTATTTTTGTTTTGGTAGATATAAATAAACAAAAGCAAGTAGTCAATAGACTTGTATCTAAAATAGAAACAGCAAAATTGATCGATTCTATTTCTAAAGATGTACAATTTGAATATGATTGTTTTTTTGATACTATTACTATTCCTTTTGATGAAGCCGGAGAAAAAGATATTCCTGCTGTTACTTCCGATTTCATAAAATATAATATAGATAGACATGTTCATCCCGATTATATACATAAATTCAAAGAAATTTTCAAAGGCAAAAGCAAAAAAGATAAGGGAAGTTTTGAATATAGAGGGAGCAGATTAAATAATTCTGAATTCTTTTGGCTGAAAATTAGTTATTTTTATTTAAGAGATAATAATAGTAATTTAAACAAGATTATAGGTAGATTTTCGGTTATAGAAAGTGAAAAGCAAGCTAGGATAAAACTTGAAAAACAATTAAGCCTTGATCCGCTAACAGGTTTACTAAATAAAGTTGCCAGTGAAGCAATTATCAAAGAACTTATTGAAAATTCAAGTGAAAAAGAAAATAAACATGGATTATTGGTTATAGATGTAGATGACTTTAAAAATATCAATGATTCTTACGGACATAAAAAAGGAGACAGCGTAATAACTCTGATTGCCAAAACACTTGATAGTACTTTTCGTTCTACAGATATCATTGGAAGAATAGGCGGGGATGAGTTTATTGTTTTTTTGAAGAATGTAGATAACGATATTATAATAAGAAAAGGCAACGAATTAAAAGATAAATTATTGAACAATCCTTTCCCTGTAAGTGTCAGTATTGGAATAAGTATATATCCTGATGACGGCAAAGACTATATAGCTTTGTTTTCTAAAGCAGATATCGCAATGTATCAGGCTAAACTTAATAAAAATGAAAAGGTGATTTGTTATAGCGGAAATGAGCCTAAGAGAGAAGAAAATATAGAGAAAATAAAAAAAGAAATTAAAAAGAGAGAAAGTATCTTAATTGTTGATGACGAAGAGTTAAACAGAGAAATACTAAGAACTGCTCTCGAAGATGAATATAATATATTAATGGCTTCTAACGGAGAAGAGGCATTAAAAGTATTTGACGAGAATAAAAATAAAGTAGTTCTTATTTTGCTTGATATAGTTATGCCAAAAATGGATGGCGTTCAATTTCTAACAATACTTCGTAATGAGCTCAATGAAAAAGATATCCCTGTTATCGTTATTTCAGCAGGTGTGTCGGAAAATATGAATGATATGATTTATCAAATAGGTGTTGAGGATATAATGAGAAAGCCTTTTGATAATTTTGAAGTCAAGAATAGAGCTAAGAATTTAATAGATTTATTTAAATATCGTAATCATTTGGTAAATTTAGTTGACGAGCAAAAAGAAAAAATAGATAGGCAGATGAAATCTCTTCAGGAAAGTCAGTCAAGGATATTATCCAATTTAAGTACTTTAATTGAATTTAGAAGTTTAAAGAGCGGCGGACATGTAAATAGAATAAAAAAATATGTTAATATTTTATTAAAAGCACTTGTAAAAATAAACAATTCAAAGTACGATATAAGTAAAGAAGAAATAGATGTAATAACAGAAGCTGCGGCACTTCATGATTTGGGCAAAATAGCAGTACCTGACAACATAATTAAAAAGGGTTCAATTTTAAATTATGAAGAAAATGAGATAATGAAGACACATACTATTCAAGGTGCTAAATTTTTATCTAAAATTTTAGAGATAAAAGATGAATATTATATAGCAAGCAGAGATATAGCTTTATATCATCATGAAAGATATGACGGCAAAGGTTACCCTTATGGTTTAAAAGGAGATAACATTCCGGTGTCTGCTCAAGTGGTTGGTTTGATAGATGTTTATGACGCACTTACTATGGGAACTCCTAACGGAAATCCTATTTCTCATTCGAAAGCTTCTGAACTGATAATAAACGGAGAATGCGGGGCTTTTTCTGATGATTTGATATCAGCATTCATTGCAGTATTGGAACAATTTGAAAAAGTAGACAAAAGTAAAAGTTAAGCGAGAGGATGTATAAGTTATGAATGGTGTTTTAAATGAATTGAATGAATATGGCGTAGATATAAAATCTGTAATTGAAAGATTTGCCGGAAATGAAGAACTATGTACAAAGTTTATTCTTAAATTTGTGGATGATAAGAGTTTTAATGAGGCAAAAGAAGCTTTAATAGAAAAGGATTTTGAGCAAGTATTGGTCGGTGTACATACATTAAAAGGTGTAAGTGCTAATTTAGGTATGACTGATTTATATAAAGAATGCGATAATGTTGTAATAAAAATCAGAGCAAACGATTATGAAATAGAGCCTGACATGCAAAAGATAGAAGATGAATATAACAGGATCGTAAATATAATAAAAAAATATAAATAAAAAAGACCATTAGGTCTTTTTTATTTCGGGGCACTACGCCTCACTTCGTGAGATTCCGCGCCCCGAAGCGAGAAGGATATGAATAATACTATTTTCACGTAATCAATACGATGTTTTGATTTACGGTCGTTTCATGAAATCAAAGAAAACACGGATTTCTTTAATATTGTAAAAAATTATAAAAAAACACATAAAATTGGTATAAATAACATTATATTAATATTATAAGTAAAAATGACTGTAAGGGTTTTAATTGATATTACCTGATTTATAAAAATAAAAGATATCAATGAAAAAATAAAAATATTTCACTTGAAATTTTAATTAGAAAAGAAATAAAGAATTTATTAAATATTATTTTACTTTGGATATCTGTCTGAAACATTAATTTAAAAGATGTATTATTTATGGTATATAAGATTTCTATTTGTGATTAGAATTAAGAAAATTTAAAATATTACTCCGGTTTGATATAAATATATCCGAGAATAACAAATTAAACTTAAAAATAAAGATTTATACTGTCAGAAAGGCATTACCTTTTGACTTAAATGATTATTCCGAAGAGCAAATGGAGATAGTATTTATCTATATAATCGGCAGTTTAAGGAAACACCGTTACGAAAACGAAATAATATTTCCGGTACATATAAAAAATTTTTTGTCAGGCTTTTTATATGAGGGAATGCTGTTATGTTGTCAAGGAAGAGGATATGGAATAAAGATTTAAAGATATATTTTTATATTCTTAAATCGGTTAAAAAAGAAAAAAGTTAAAGATATGTGAGATTTTAGGCGTAATAAAATAATTAAAAAAAGTGAGATAGAAAAAATTTAAGATAAGAATATAGGGAATAAATTTCAGGGAGTTCATAATAATAAACTTCTTTTTTTATTTTAATTACTTTGATTCCTTTATATAAAATAAAATTTTTTATTAATTATATTGTATTTCATGACATGATTTTTATGTTTTATGTAAAAAATGTAGGATAATATCAGCCTTTTTTTATATTAATGTCAGTAAAAGAAATGGTTTTATATTAAATAAAACATATAAAATTTTTTAGTGAAATAAAACAAAATTAAATTTAAGAAAGGAAGATAATTATAAAAAAAGAATTACAGCGATGTTGGTTTCTGTTTTAATGTTGTCATCGTTAATTATATCGCCTGTTTGGGCTTCAAATATTGGTAAAGCAAAACAAGATTAAAAATGAAAATGAAGCTGTAACAACTCAAACACAGCCTTTGATAAATGATAATCAAACAAAAACTGCTGAGAATGAAAAAGATGAAAAAAAGGTGGAGGATAGTATAACTAAATCTTCTGAAGATGTATATGCCAAATCGGTAGGGGATACTTCTACTGATGGAAATTTTGATTTTAAGATTTTAAAAGACGGCACAGTAAGTGTATCAAGATAATCCCGCAGTTTAGGCGGAGATATTGTTATTCCCGCAAATGTGGAGCATAATGGTATTAAATATACCGTTACCGTTATTGAAGAATATGGTTTTACAAAAAACATGTTAATGATGCCGATATAACTTCTGTTGTTATACCTGATACGGTAACAACAATTGGTTCTTTTTCATTTACATCCAGTAAAATAAAAACTATTTATATCCCTGACTCCGTACTTTTAATGGGACAATATGTATTTTCAGCTTCAAGTATTGAGACTGTTGATCACTGGTCTAAAAATTTAACGAGTATACCTAGAGAGACTTTTTCTTCCAGTAAGATAAATAATTTAGATTGGATACCGGATACGGTTACAAAGTTAGATTATGGTGCATTTGCTCGTTGTAATGAATTGAAGGGAGATATTATTATTCCCGAAAGTATAAATACATTAGGAAATTATGCTTTTGCATCATGTATTAATGCTACCTCTTTTACCGGTAATGGGGTTACCAGTGTACAAAACTGGGCTTTTGCATTGGAGTCGATAATTCAAAATGACAGTAGTTTGAAATTTGTGTCATTACCTAATTTGGAAAATATTCCTGATGAACTTATGGCTCCTAATGCTAATCGTTATATAAGTAATTTAATACTTGATAAAATAGAGTTGGCATGTAAAGTTAACGGAGAAACTGATTTGGATAATTATATACCAAATTATTTAAAGGTAATAACCCGTGACGGCAGCAAAGATGATACATATAAAAGTTTAGGTTTGTCTTTAGATGTTATCAGAACACATGTATACTCCGGATGGAAAGAAGTAAAATCTCAGATTATCGTTAAAGACGGCAACAAAAAAGTAAAAGAAGTAACTATGGAAAAAGTGTGTAGCAGATGTAAAGAAAAGGAAACTAAAATCATTGATGAAAATATAAACGACAGCGAGGTTGCATCTGATAATGATAGTGAAAAGATAGATAAAAATGATTCAAACGGAGATAGCGGCAATGATAATAAAAATGCTGCAAAAACGAATAACGGCGAAAATACCAAGCAAAACATTAAATCTCCGAACACCTCAGACGTCAGTAATTTACCTTTATACGGAGGAATGATCATTATAGCACTGGGCGGTATGGGATTTGTATTAAAGAGAAAATATATCTAAATAAAAAATTATTTTACGGTATAATTATATGCCTCTATTGATACTTTGATCAATAAAAGAATTATATTCTTATTTCCCCGATAAATAAATATGATGTTATCAAAAGTATCTTAGGATATAGAGAAAATCAATATTAAAAAGCTCCTGATTATAAGGGGCTTTTTAATATTGGGGAATTTTGTATATATGATATTTTGACGTTTATTTATCGAAGATGATGCGGGGCGCGGAATCTTGCGAAGCAAGGCGTAGTGCCCCGCGGTATATACGTGTATTAATATGCTCTTTAAAATGATTTACAGCCATCGACAATTTATCTAATATATACTAAATTTATATTAGATGTGGATATTAAATTAGATAGGATTAAAATCAAATGAAATTTTATAAGAGAAAAGGATGTAACATGTTTATAATGGGGATTTCTTTCATCGGTATGATGATGTATGCAGTGTCAATGTTTTTAAGAAATAGGATATCCGGTTTCCCTTTGGGATTTATAGAAGGTATAGCTATTGCTTTGATGATATTTGGAATTATATACATGATGATAAGTTTTATAAATAAAAGAAATCTATATAACGGAGAAAATATAAGGCGTCGATAAATCAAGATGTCTTTTTTATTTTTATTTAAATTATAAAGAGTTGTAAAGTCTTGAATTAAAAGATACATGTAACAAATGTTACGGTATGTTTAAGGAGAAAGCAGTATAATATAGACAGGGAATATATGTCAAAATATAACTGAATAATTATTAATTTTTATTTATAAATATAATGTGTTTTTTATAATAATACATAAAAAGTCTTTTAAAATGTCTGAAAATTTAGTATAATATTATGAATATTAAAATGGAACAAGGAGGCAGAAATGAAAAAATTTAAAAGAGTTTTAATCGCAAACCGTGGTGAAATAGCGATCAGAATTATCAGAGCCGTTCAGGAACTGGGTATGAAAGCTATTTGCATCTACTGCGAAGAAGATAAATTATCACTTTTCAGAAGCAAAGCAGACGAGGCGTATCTGATAAAAGGGATAAATTCACCTACGGATGCCTATTTGAATATAGAAGCAATAATCGAACTTGCAAAAGCTAAAAATATCGACGCTATTCATCCCGGATACGGATTTCTATCGGAAAATCCTATTTTTGCGGCAGAATGTGAAAAAGCGGGTATCAAATTTATAGGTCCGTCTTCCGATGTAATAGAACTGTTAGGCAATAAGGTAAATGCTAAGGAAGCAGCTATCGAAGCCGGGGTAAGCGTGCTTGACGGGGTAAAAGTAGAAACTGCCGAAGAAGCTAAAGAAATCAGCTCTAAAATCGGATATCCGGTAATCATAAAAGCCAGTGCAGGCGGCGGCGGCAGAGGTATGAGAGTATGTGAAAGAGAAGACGATTTAAGAAATCAATTCGAGTCTGCCGTGAGGGAAGCCAAGAAAGCCTTCAATAACGGAGAAGTATTTATCGAAAAATACGTAAGGGCTCCGAGACACGTCGAAGCTCAGATACTGGCCGATGAATACGGTCATATAGTGCATTTATTTGAAAGGGACTGTTCTATTCAAAGAAGACATCAGAAAATAATAGAATTCTCTCCCTCACAGTCTATAAGCGAAGAAACTAGAAGAGCTATCTGCGAAGAAAGCGTGAACCTTGCAAAACACGTTGGATATACGAATGCGGGTACTGTGGAATTCTTGGTCGATGAAAATGAAAAGCATTATTTCATGGAAGTAAATCCAAGGATACAAGTAGAGCATACGGTTACTGAACTTGTAACAAACGTTGACCTTGTGCAGGCGCAGATACTCATTGCCGAAGGATATAAACTTACCGATGAAGAAATAAACATAAAATCTCAGGAAGATATCAAAATGAGCGGTGCTGCCATAGAGTGCAGGGTAACTACCGAAAACGTACTTAATAACTTCATGCCGGACACAGGTAAGATAGATGTTTACAAGACAGGTTCCGGTCCAGGGGTAAGACTAGACGGAGGAAACGGATTTGTAGGTTCGGAAATAACTCCTTATTTCGACAGTCTGCTCGTTAAGACTACCACATATGCCAGAGATTTTGACAAGGCAAGAAAGAAGATGATAAGGACTTTAAAGGAACACGAAATCGAAGGTGTTTCTACAAATAAAGACTTCCTTATCAACGTTTTGGAACATGAAGACTTCAAGAAGGGGATATGCAATACGAACTTTATTGAAGATCATCCGGAACTGTTTGATATTTCCGATTTTGATAATCAAACACTTAAGCTGCTTGAATATTTGGCTAAGACAACTCTTGCAAAGAATGATAGTTCGAGAGAAATGCTTCCTAAAATTGAAGTCCCAATTTATCAGGATATGCCTAAATTAAGCGGAACAAAGCAGATTTTGGACGAAAAGGGTCCTAAGGGGCTTGTTCAGTGGATAAAAGACCAAAAGCAGCTTTTATTCATGGATACGACCATGCGTGACGCTCAGCAGTCACTGTTTGCAACCAGAATGAGAACGAATGATTTCCTTAAGATAGCCGAAAGCGTAAGCAGATACGAAAAAGATATATATGCTTTGGAAATGTGGGGAGGAGCTACATTCGATACATCTTATCGTTTCTTAAAAGAATCTCCATGGTCAAGACTTGAACTTCTCAGAGAAATGATACCTAATATCTTATTCCAAATGCTTCTTAGAGGCTCAAATGCGGTCGGATATAAGAATTATCCGGATAATGTAATAAAAGCTTTCATTAAGCAAAGTGCCGAAAGCGGTATAGATGTTTTCAGAGTATTCGACTCTCTAAACTGGTTAGACCAAATCAAACCTTCAGTTGAAGAAGTGTTGAAGCTCGGTAAGGTTGCTGAAGTAGCGATTTGTTACTCGGGAGATATCCTCGATAAGAACAAGACAAAATATACTCTTGATTATTATGTCAAGAAGGCAAAAGAAGTCGAAGCGATGGGAGCACATATCTTAGCGATAAAAGATATGTCGGGACTGCTTAAACCTGCCGCTGCAATGAGACTTGCAAAAGCACTTAAAGACGAAATAAGTATCCCTATCCATTTCCATACACACGATACTGCCGGAAACGGTGTATCAAGTATGCTGATGGCAAGTGCCGCGGGAGTTGATATCGTAGATGCAGCCGTTTCATCCATGAGCGGCACCACATCTCAGCCTTCTCTTGATTCCATAGTTGCTGCTATTGAACATACACCGAGAGAAAGCAACATCAATGTGGATGATATCCAAGTAATCAGCGATTACTACGAAAAAGCGAGAAGATATTATACCGGGTTTGAATCCGGGCTTAAGACGGGTACTACTCAGATTTACAAATACGAAGTACCGGGAGGTCAGTATTCCAATCTTAAATCTCAGGTAGAAAGTTTTGGGCTTGGTCACAGATTTACCGATGTTCTTGAAAAATATAAAGAAGCTAACGAACTTCTAAGAGACATTATAAAAGTAACGCCGACTTCAAAGGTAGTAGGTGACTTTGCTATATTCATGCTTCAAAATGATTTGGATAAGGAAAACATCTATGAAAAAGGAAAAGACTTGGCTTTCCCTGACAGCGTCGTGGATTTCTTCAAGGGTATGATAGGTCAGCCCGAATGGGGATTTGACGAAAAACTCAGAGAAGTAGTCCTTAAGGGGGCAGATTTCGTGGATAAAAGACCGGGACTTCTTCTTCCGGATGAAGATTTTGATAAGATAAAAGCGGAATTCAAAGAAGAATTCAATATGGATCTAAATAACAAACAAGTATTATCCGCCGCTTTATATCCTAAAGTATACAAAGAATATTTAAGATTTAAAGATACTTACGGAGACCTTACTTACATGTCTTCCGACGCATTCTTCAGCGGACTTGCAAAAGGTGAAGAAACGGAAGTATTCTTCGGTGAAGGTAAGTCTCATGTTATCAAATTGGTAAGGATAGGACGTACTCATGCCGACGGTAACAAACGTATGGTATTCGAAGTTGACGGTTTCAGACGTGCACTATACGTTGAAGACCCTAATGCGATACGTTCACAGGTAATGAGTCAGGCTGTTGAAATGGCTGACAGCAATAACGACAAGCATATCGGCTCTCCTATACCGGGTTCTGTTATCAAAGTAAACGTGGCAATAGGGGATAAAGTAGAGAAAAATCAAGCTGTCTGCGTCGTTGAAGCTATGAAGATGGAAACAGAAGTCGTGTCTCCTGCGGAAGGCGTCATAAAAGACGTTCTCGTACAGGAACTTGACAGCGTAAAAGCGGGACAGTTACTAATAGAACTTGAATAATTTTATAAATAAAAAACAGCAGAGTTGTACTTTGCTGTTTTTTTGTTATGTTGATATGTCCGTCGATTATTAAACCGATTTTACCGAACTTGTAAAAGGGGCATTATAAATTAAAAGTTACTTTGTTTTGTCACTAGGGGCGCGGAATCTGCCGAAGGCAGGCGTAGTGCCCCGAAAATCATTGCAGACAATAAAAAAACCGCATTTCTGCGGTTTTCATTTTTATAACCAAAGAAGTATTATTCCGCCTTTGCCGGAATTTACGACCTTTGTAAGGGTCTTTTGGATTTTCATCTTATTATCATCTTCTATTGATATAAGTTTGTTTTGCATATTGTCGCTTATCATATTTTTCAGGTTACGTCCGAAGAATTCACTTTCCCATATCTTATCCTGGTCGTTTTTATATTCATCTATAAGTTTATCGTAGAATACCTGACATTCTTCTTCCGAACCAATCGTAGGGCTTACCGCTGTTTCCACATCAGTACATATTATGTGAAGTGCCGGTGCGGAAGCTTTTATTTTCACTCCGTGACGGGATGACTTACTTATCATTTCCGGTTCTTCCAGCTTATAATCTTCGAATTCCGGCATGACCACTCCGTATCCGCTGCTTCTGGCTAAAGACAGTGCCGATGCGATTTTCTCGTATTCTCTCTTTATTTGCGTCAAATCCGATACGAGACCGAACAAGTCGGATTCTCCCTTTATTTCGATATCGTTCTTTTCGCTGAGAAGATTATAGAATGCGCTGTTTTCGACTTTTACATCTACGTCAACGATACCGCTGCTTAAATCTATATTTGTAACTTCCATATCAAACTCATCAAAAGAAGAATTTTTAACGCCGAAAATCACCTTGTTCAATGTATCGTTATCGTTACTGTTCGATTTAATGAAATCATAAATATCATTATTTATAGTATTTTCTTCTTCTACCAAATCAAGCCATAGAGGAAGAGAATAATTGACTTCTTTTATAGGGAATTCAAATAATACGTCTTTGAGAAGAGACTCTATATCGTCTAAGGTTATATTCATTACATCCAGTACTATGACCTTACACTCATACTTTTCTTCAAGTTCCTTCCCAAGGTCTCTTGTAGCTTTACTGTTAGGTGTCGTAGTATTTAAAATCGTAACAAAAGGTTTATTTATTTCTTTAAGTTCGTTTATTACCTTTTCTTCCGCTTCTATGTAGTTGTTTCTTTCGATACCGCTTATGCTCCCGTCGGTAGTCACAACTATACCTATAGTTGAATGTTTTTCAATTACTTTTTTTGTCCCGATTTCCGCCGCTTTTTTAAAAGGCATAGGACTGTCTGACCAAGGTGTCCTGATCATTCTTTCTTCGTTTTCGTCCATGTCGCCTACTGCACCCGGGATAACATATCCCACGCAGTCTACGAGCCTTACATTTAAATTCACCCCGCTGCCAAGGTTGATGTTAGCTGCGGTGTTGGGTACGAACTTCGGTTCGCACGTCATGATCGTTTTGCCGGAGCCGCTTTGAGGTAGTTCATCCACTGCTCTTTCTCTTTTAAATTTATTTTCGATATTAGGTATTACTAAAACGTCCATAAATTTTTTGATAAAAGTGGATTTTCCACTTCTAACCGGTCCCACCACTCCTAGATATATATCACTTCCTGTTCTTTTTGATATATCTTCGTATATTCCTAAATTCATAAGAAAACCTCCAAACTCAAGTATCTTACTTATACTTATTCGCCTGGAGGTGAAAATATCATTAATTTTCTTGTTTTTTTCTATAAATTAATTTTATCGGGCTTCCTAGGAAGGTAAAAGCTTCCCTGATTTTATTTGTAAGGTATCTGGAATATGCGTCCTGTTCCAGTTCCGGTTCGTTTACGAATATTACGAAAGTAGGAGGTGCCGTTGAAACCTGTGAAGAATAAAATATCTTCATCCTCCTCGTTCCCTTTGACGGAGGATTATTCATCATCACCGCATCGCCCATTATTTCGTTTAAAAGTCCCGTCGTTATCCTCTTTCCGTACTCGGTAAGTACTTCTTCTATAAGAGGCATCAGCTTATGCGTCCTTTTCTTTTCCGTTGCACTGATAAATAATATAGGTGCGAAGTCAAGGAAATAAAGTGAACTCCTTACTTTCTTTTCCATGTCTTTCATGGTATTGGTTTCCTTTTCCACCAAGTCCCACTTGTTTATTACTATGATTACCGCTTTATATCTGTCTTTGATAAGTCCGGCTATCTTTACGTCCTGGTCGGTGACTCCTTCCATGGCGTCTATCATTAAAAGGCATATGTCCGCTCTTTCTATGGCACCTATGGCTCTTATGGTAGAATAGTGCTCTATATCGTCGTATATCTTCGCTTTTCTTCTTATCCCCGCTGTATCTATAAGGGTATAATTCTTCCCTTCATAATTGAATATGGTGTCTATGGCATCTCTTGTCGTTCCCGAGATATTACTTACTATAACTCTGTTTTCCCCGAGAAGTGTATTGACCAGGCTGGATTTTCCCGCATTTGGTTTTCCCACAACTGCGATCTTTGTTCTCTCTTCTTCTTCGATACCTTTTTTGTTTTCGGGGAAATGTTTTACCACTTCATCAAGTAAATCTCCGAACCCCAGTGCATGCTCCGCACTTATACCTATAGGCTCTCCAAGGGCTAGGTCATAAAATTCGTACCTCAGATAATCTATATCAAAAGAGTCGATTTTATTTACCGCAAGTACGCATGGCTTCCCGCTTTTTCTTATCATCGTTGCAACTTCTCTGTCTGAAGCGGTTACTCCCGCTCTTCCGTCCACTACAAGCACTATTACGTCCGCCATATCTATTGCTAGGTTTGCCTGTCTCTTCATTTGTTTTAATATAATATCGTCGCTTTTAGGCTCTATACCGCCGGTGTCTATAAGGAAGAAACTGTTTCCCGACCAAGACGTATCTGTTATTATCCTGTCTCTGGTCACTCCGGGAGTATCCTCTACTATGGAAATCCTTTTTCCGGATATTTTATTGAAAAGCGTTGATTTTCCCGTATTTGGTCTTCCTATTAATGCAACAAAAGGTTCTCTCATTTGTTTTCTCCTTAACTGCTTAGTTTATCTATCATTTTTATATCATCTTCACTCAGCGTTACTTCCACCGTTTCGTTATTTGTATATATCACTTTTCCCTCTTGCATCCCGCTGGGTTTCTTTACATATTTGATGTAAGCATAGTCCACGGGAACGTTTGAAGAATTCTTGGCTTTTGAATAATATACACACAGTTTGCACGCCAGTTCCAATGCTTCATTTGAGTATGTTCCGTTATTTGTCCTTATTATAACATGAGAAGAGGGGATATCCTTGGTATGGACCCATAAATCCGTTTTAAAAGCGAATTTTCTCGTTAGATAATCGTTATCCAGTGAATTTCTTCCCACGTATATTTCATATCCGTCGCTTGTGGTAAATTTAAGTTTCTTTACCTTTTTAAGATTGTGTTTCTTCTTTTTCTTCTTTATATATCCAAGCTCTTCCATGACGCTTTTTATATCCTCTACTTCCGGATATGTCTTGGCTCTTTCCAGATAAAGAGATTGGGATTCGAGGAAATATACATTTTCTTCACCGTCTTTTATAAGTTTTTCAAGGTGTTTCTTTGAATTTTCAAGCTTGGTGTATTTCTTGAAATACTTATTTGCGTTTTCGCTGGGCGAAAGAGCAGGGTTTAGAGATATTGTAATATCTTCGTATGGTTCTTTAAAGAAGTTTTGTACGGTTATGCTTTTATCTCCTTTTTTTATTAAATGAAGATTTGAAAGCAGAAGCTGTCCTTTAATATTGTATTTCTCGCTTCCTTCTGCTTTTTCAAGGTCTTTTCTCCTAAGTTCCAGCTTATGCTGTTCTCTTGCAAGAGAACGGTTTATAAGGTTATAAACATCTTTATATACGACCTTTAACCTGTTTAACCTGTCGATATCGTGATAGTACGTATCTATCATTCTTGACGGTGTATCAAAGGTCATCTTTTCCATGTCCTCGTATGAAGATATATCTATACAGACATAATCTTTATTATTCCCGTCTTTTCTGTATAAGTTATATTTTAGTCTTTCGTCTAAACCGCTGAAATATTCTCTTATTCTCTTTATTATGTTTTCTATATCTTCTTTGCTCAGTTCGTTTACTCCCGCATTTTTATCTATATCGAGTACGGAAGTGATTTCGCTGAAGATTATAGGGCTTATGCCGTTGAATGTACTCATTAGCGCACTTTTTAAAGTCCTGTCGGAGTTACTTCTTATATTATCCATAGCGACGAATTCGTTGAAATCAAGAGGGTTCAGCCTATCCTTTGTGGGATATTCATAGTCTATTTTAGGTATGACTTCTCTCATGAGTGGATTATCGGGTCTTATGTGTTTTATTGAATCTATTATTTTCCCGCTTTCGTCGTCAATCAAAATAAGGTTTGAATTCCTTCCCATGATTTCGGCTGTGAGCGTCAGATTTTGATATTCTCCGAGAAGATTTATACTTTCAAAACGGATTTTTATTATCCTGTCGAATTCATATCCCTCTATATTTTTTATTACGGCTCCCGTAAGGTATTTTCTAAGCAGCATACAAAAACCGTAAGGTTCGTTCATGGAAGCGTTGTAATCTTCTATGAAGTGCACTCTCGGAGTAGAGGAACCTGCGTTTATGAGTAACATTTGTTTGTCGCCGTCGAAAGTATGCAGGACTACTTCATACTTTGTGGGCATATATATTTTACTGACTTTACTTCCTTTTAGCTTACTGTTCAATTCTTTTATGATTGCGTAAGTTGTGATAGAATCAAAAGGCATTGTTTTCTCCTTACTTTTAGCATAGTCTAAATTATATATTAAAATTAATTTTATAGCAAACTATATGAAGAAAATAATTGATAAATAATACCTTTTGTTTTATAATTGGAATACTTTGTTTAGGAGAGATTATGGGGATATTAGAATTATCATTGATTGGAATAGGGCTTGCTATGGACGCTTTTGCGGTATCCATATGCAAAGGTCTTAACATGAGAAAAATAAATTACGTTCACGGGCTTATAACTGCGATGTTTTTCGGAGTGTTTCAGGCTGTGATGCCTCTTGTAGGCTTCTTCCTCGGAAGGCAGTTCAGTACATATATAACCACCGTGGACCACTGGATAACTTTCATACTTCTCGCCTTTATCGGAGGCAAGATGATATACGAAGCACTCAGTGAGAATGAAGAATGCGAAACCTGCTCCGCAGGGCTTGATATAAAGGAACTACTTCTTATGGCTATCGCAACCAGTATAGACGCACTTGCCGTGGGTGTTACATTTGCATTTTTAGACGTATCCATATTTTCATCGGTTTTGATTATAGGCGTTATCACTTTCGTGATTTCTTTTATAGGCGTTATAATCGGGAATATATTCGGGAGCAAATACAAGGAAAAAGCGGAAGTGTTCGGCGGAGTTATATTAATCTTAATAGGTCTTAAAATACTTTTGGAAGCTCTCTTTTTTTAGGGGAGCTTTTTTCTTGAAGAAAACCGGGTATTGATATATATCGGCAGTATAAAATCTTATTAATCGAAAGAGGGGAAATCATGAAGAAATAAGTATTATTTTCATTATTGTCATTGATGTTTTTACTTGTTTTTGTATCGGGCTGCGGTTCTTCGGATCAGGAAAAGCTTGCTAATGTTGAAAAATACATGAAAGAGGGTAACTATTCTGCTGCAAAGGCTGCAAAAGAAAGAAACTTTGATGATAAAGTCAATTATTATTTGGCGCAAAGTAAGTATTATATGGCACAGAATAAATACGGAGATGCTTTATATCAGCTTGATAAAGGAACAGAAGATACAAAGATAAAAAATGACGATGAGAAAGTCAAAAAACTGAAAGCGGAAATGAACAGTATTTTGAAAGAACATAAAAGTGAGATTAAAAAAATCAGAAAAGATGAAAGAGAATCCTATATAAAGCTAGTTAAAAAACTTGATAAAATACAAGAAAAAATAGATAAGGGTCTGGATGATTATTATAACAGAGCTTCATCAAAGGCAAAGCTTCTAAGGTTATATAAAAACTTAAATTATGATATACCTAGTCGTTCCATTCACTGTGAAGGACATACGGATGAATATAGAGAAACCGATAGCTATTACAGTTATGTAAAAAAAGAGCATAAGTATTTAAAAAAATTTGCAGAAAAATATTCTATGAGTGATGAAGAAAAGCTTCTGAGATATCAGGAGTATGCAAAAGAACACAGAGAAAAATTTGAAGAACTAATAAAAGAAGAACCTAAATTATATTAACTTTAAGGAACATATCATTTCCAAATAAAAGAAAGATATGTTCTTTTTGATTAGAAAAAATAACTAAATGAAGATTAATAATTGACAAGTAGTTTTAATTTTGTTACATTTATAAATGTAAAGGTTTATAAAGATTTTATTTTTTAGTTGTGGAGGAAAATATGTACAAAGAACAAAGACAGGAAGCGATTTTGCAGTATGTATATGAAAAAAAGGAAGCAAGTGTAAAAGAATTATCCGAAATGCTTGATGTTTCGAATGTGACCATAAGAAAAGATTTGATAGAGCTTGCAAAGATGGGAAAGGTCTTAAAGACTCACGGAGGGGCTACTTCCGTTGAAAGTATCCTTTCCACGGAAACTCCACATTATCAAAAGGACAAAACGTTCAGAGAAGAAAAAGAAAGAATAGGCAAAGCCGCGGCTAAGCTCGTGGAGGAAGGGAATACCATAATAATAGACAGCGGTTCCACTCCTTATCATGTGGTTCCCAATATTTTGGATAAAGAAGTAATGGTCATCACAAACGATGTAAAAATCGCATACAAACTTGCCCTTGATTCAAAGGCAAAGGTTTTGGTCGCGGGCGGATATATTGAAAAATCGGTGTTTTCACTTCTGGGACCCACTTCGGAAAGCCTGTTTGAAAACACTCATGCAGACCTTGCTTTTATAGGTCTGGACGGAATGGATATAGAGTACGGAGCAAGCGTAAAGTCTTTTACGGAAATGCCGGTAAAACAAGCTATGATAAGGAACGCCGATAAAGTCGCGGCAGTCATGGACTCATCTAAGCTAAAGCAGAAAATGCTGGTTAAATTTGCGGAAGTAGAGGATTTTGACTACATAATAACAAATCAAATGGACGAAGAAGATAAGAAAGCCTATGAAGAAAAGGGCGTTGAAGTTATCATTGCTTAATAAAAGACCTACAACTAGGTCTTTTTATTTATAGTATTTATCGGTTAAATCCTCTAATTCATAAATAAACTTATCTATTATTTTATTATTTCTATCGTTATATATTATAAATTCAAGTACTTATTTCTCCGTAAAATCTTCAGTATCAGAGAAATCATAAGCAGGGCTATTTTTATATAACTGTGTCAATATAACAAAAGGTGGATTTAAAATATTAATGTTTCGTCTAATCTGTAAAAATGATTTTAATTTTAATAACTTAATAATTTTTTCAATTAAAGTACTTTTTTATAATAGTCAGTAATTTTATATCAATATTGTTTTAAAAACATTATTGATTTATTTGATTGATTTCTTTTTTTAATGTTTATATCTTTAAGACTTTTATTTATTATATCCTAGGGGAAGCTTAAAAATAAATGTTATGTATTACTATTTGATGAAATATCAATATCAAATTTATCATCTTAACTTTTGAGAAAATTTATAAGGTATGATATACTGATTAAAAAGGAGGTTTCTTTATGAAAAAATTTATCAATAAACCTGAGAACGTAGAAAACGAGATGTTAGACGGGATAGCGAAAATGCACCCGGAATATGTAAAGAGACTGGATGGTCTTGATGTGATAGTAAGGAGCGAAAAGAAAAAAGATAAAGTCGCTTTGATAAGCGGAGGCGGCAGCGGACATGAACCCGCTCATGCTGGATATGTGGGGTATGGTATGCTCGACGGTGCGGTTGCGGGGCCTGTGTTCACTTCTCCCACACCCGACCAAATCTATGAAGCGGTAAAAGCGGTGGATGACGGTAAGGGGACTTTGCTTGTAATAAAGAACTATACCGGAGATATAATGAATTTCGATATGGCGGCTGAAATGGCAGCTATGGAAGGCATAGAAGTGGAACAAGTAGTCGTAAATGACGATGTTGCCGTAAAGGACAGCCTTTATACGACAGGCAGAAGAGGAGTTGCGGGGACAGTATTCGTACATAAAATCGCAGGAGCTGCAGCAGAAGAGGGAAGAAGTTTAAAAGAAGTAAAAGAAGTTGCAGAAAAAGTCATCGCAAATGTAAGGACAATGGGCGTTGCAATCTCTCCTTGCACCGTTCCTGCGGCGGGCAAACCCGGATTTGAAATAAATGAAGATGAAATGGAAGTGGGTATAGGTATCCACGGAGAACCGGGTACACATAAAGAAAAACTTACCACTGCGGACGAAATCACAGCTCATTTGCTTGAGTGCATATTAAAGGATATAGACTTTGAAGGAAGCGAAGTGGCGGTGATGATAAACGATTCGGGAGCTACTCCTTTAATGGAACTATATATAGTAGGAAATAAAATATCCGATATATTAAAAGAAAAGGGAATAAAGGTATATAAAAACTTTGTAGGACATTATATGACCTCCATAGAAATGGCGGGATTTTCAATAAGCTTACTAAGGCTTGATGACGAACTAAAACAATTATTGGACGCAAAAGCCGATACAGTAGGGTTCAAGACATTATAAGGAGGGTTTCATGACTAAAGAAAAACTAATTAAACTTATAAATGATATTGCGGATAAGATAGAAGAGAATAAAGATTATCTTACCGATTTGGACAGTGCCATAGCCGACGGCGACCATGGGATAAACATGGCGAGAGGATTTTCTGCGGTAAAGGGAAAACTTAAAACTGTTGAAGATAAAGACTGCGGGACTATCCTTAAAACAGTGGGTATGACGTTAGTTTCCACCGTAGGGGGAGCTGCTGGACCTTTATACGGTACGGCTTTCATGAAAGCGGGAATGGCAGTACAGGGAAAAGAAGAAATAAGCGGTGAAGATTTTATCAAGATGATGGAAGAAGCCATAAACGGAGTCAAGATGAGAGGAAAATCGGAAGCGGGAGAAAAGACTATGCTCGATTCTATGATACCCGCTTACGACGCCTTTAAAGAAGGACTTAATGTCGGAGCAAAATCGGCAATGGAAAAAGCTTTGAAAGCTTCAGCTGACGGAGTGGAGTATACGAAGACCATAAAAGCCACGAAGGGAAGAGCTTCCTATATAGGAGATAGGAGCATCGGTCATCAGGACCCGGGGGCTACTTCTTTTACTTATATTATGGAATGCATAAATGATATTATATAAAAAATAACCCCATATTAAACTATGGGGTTATTTTTTATTTAATGTAGTTCAACCTCATAATTTTCACATATATCTTTTATATTATTTAATAATGGTTTAAAGTTACTAAAATCTATTTCTTGATAGTTGTTCATAATAAATTGAGAAAATCTTTCTTTACCATAAAATTTAGATTTATCATAATCATTACTTTTACAAAATTCTTTTGCATTAATTTTGTGTGATAAAGTTTCTTTTGTAAATAAATCTTCAATTTCACTTTCTTCTTGGTCTTCTATTAATGGAGTCATTGATAGATATAAATTACTTTTTAGTTTTATCCATAAGTTTGAGTTAAAATATGACTTTTCTTCAATCGATAATTTGTCTTTTACAAAATTATAAATAGGTTTTTTATTATTTTGCAGTTCATTATCAAATAGTAATATAACTGGATTTTTCGGATCTTTTTGACTTAACTTTTTAAATATTTCGATATAGTTGGGATATTTTTTTCCTCCTTGATTAGAAAAAAATTTATAAATATTATTCATAGAATTGGCTCCATATTCTTTTAAGTTTAAAAAATGTGATATACGAGCATTTCTATTTAAAAAAAATACTTTATATTCAAATTGTCCGTTCTCATTTTTATGTATTAATTTCGGGTATTCTTTATATAAATTTTTTAATGCAGCTTTTAAATATACAATATCAGTTTTGCCTTCTGTTATTATTAACGGTTTTAAATTTGCAAAAAAATATTTATAAAAAATAAATTGACTATATGTTTTTTCTTTACTACTTAAATTTTCAAAATTATGCTTTTTTATTTTTGTATCAATTTTGTTATTGTATTCTTCAAGTTGATTAATAAAAGAAAATCTTCCTTCAAGTTGATTTATAGTACCTTTTATATCCTTTTCTATAAAAAACTCACCTGTTTTATATAATTGGTATGCCATTGCTCTAGTTTTTTTATAATACTCTCTTTTTACATTTAATTTTTTGTTTACAATAATCCCTGTAACTTCTTGTCTAGAATTTTTATATTGGAGTCTTGTTTTATTAGAGTTTACTTTAAAACCTGAATTATTAATTTCTAATATTAATTCATTATAAAAATTATCTTTAAAATCTAAAAATTTATTATTGTTTGTGGAAAATGTCAAATCATCTGCATATCGTGTATAATCCATTTTATATTTTTTTGCAAGTTTTAGTAATCTTATATCAAATATATTACAAATTAAATTTGTTATTATAGGTGAACAGGGACCGCCTTGCGGTAGTTTTCCTTTATAACAAGCTAATTGTGCTATTACTGTCGCAACTTCTTTTGGTAATAAAAAATTATGGTTTTTATTGAAATATCCTACAATGCGACCGAAATGAAAACTATCAAAAAAGTTTTCTAAATCAATGTTAAATACGAATTTTTTATTCCTATGAACTTTAGCATTCGTTATAAAACTTTTATCTTTTTCAAATGCATGAGAAATATTAGGAGTTATTTGTTTTTCTTCCCATATTTTTCTTTCATATGTAGTTAATGCATTTGCTAGTTTTTCCTGTATATCTTTTAAATCCTTTGTGGGTGAATTTATGTGTCTATTATCTCCGCTCTTTTTAGGAATATCAAATGATTTATATAAATTGTCAACGCCCTTAACATATAAAATATATGTTAATTTTTTTCTCGGAATATCTAAAAAATCTGCCAGTTCATTTCTTGTTTTTATATCACAAATATAGTCCATCTTTTTTTTCCTCAATAAAACGTGTGATTACTCATTAGGCGATGCTTAGTATTAAAATAACAATTATACTTATACATTTAATAGATTTGAATAGCAAATACTCCTGCCATTTTAGTCAACACTTGCGAAACACAAGTCCATAATCTAATCACACGTTTATAATATATATTCTAATAAAGGCAGACTTTATTTTCAACAAATTTTAATAAATTAACACATTTTTTTATAAAAATAAGATTTGATGTAAAATTGATTATATTATTATTCTAGCTTATTCAACTATTGATATAATATGATATAATGATATAAAAATAATTTAGTAAACGGAGAAGAAAATATGTTAGGAATGGTAATAGTATCACACAGCGAAAAAATAGCTGAGGGTGTAAAAGAACTTGCACTTCAAATGGCAAAGGATGTAAGTATAGTTCCTGCGGGGGGACTTGGTGACGGGAGTATCGGTACAGACCTTGAAAAGATAATGAATGGGATAAATGAAGCGGACAGCGGAGACGGTGTTATCGTACTTATGGATCTCGGAAGTGCGGTGATGACGACGGAAATGGCGATAGATATGGTTGAAAATAAAGTAACTATGATAGACGGTCCCGTAGTTGAAGGTGGTATTGCCGCAGCAGTGACTATCATGAGCGGAGGAAGTATCGAAGATATAAAAAAGGCTGTGGATGAATGCAAGACCATAAGTAAGTTTTAGTTTTCTTTAATTTTTAATTGGGGATTTAAATTATGATTTTTTATCAAAGACAGAGAAAAATAGAATAAAAAATATAAATCTTAAAAAAGACCTTATGGTCTTTTTTTTATGAAATTATGCGGGGTAAAAAATAATAAATGTGGTATTGAATGATTAAGATAATGGAGGCTAAAAAGCAAATGTAAAAATGCGGGATTTGTGTCGTTCGTATTTTAATCGCGGTATTTGAGTTAGGGGCGCGGAATCTGCCGAAGGCAGGCGTAGTGCCCCGAGATACGGAAGTATTGTTTTATATTTTTGTTTTAGCATATATGTTTTTTATTGTGTATGTTATCTAAATTTATAATAGATGATAATTATATTATATATCGACAATTATCTTGCTTTTCTGTATACAGTATGTTAATATTTTAAAGTAAATTACAATGAAATAGACCTTATTTAGAGCGGTGGAGTGAATAGGCACTATGAAACCCGGCAACCGGCAAAGGTACGGTGCTAATACCTACGGGATTTTTCCGAATGATGAGTATTAAGATAATCTCATGGGAGAACCTATGAGAAATTTTTTTATTTAAGGTCATGGAAAGGATAGAGTAATGAATAAACATTTTTTTACGTCGGAGTCTGTAACAAAGGGACATCCGGACAAGATATGTGACCAGATAAGCGACAGCGTTTTAGACGCTATCATTGCACAGGATCCATATGCCAGGGTAGCCTGTGAGTGTGCGGTGAATACCGGGCTTGTGCTCGTAATGGGAGAGATAACCACAAGCGGTTATGTGGATATACCGAAGATAGTTCGTAAGACCATAAAGGATATCGGATATACTAGGGCGAAGTACGGATTTGACGGGAGTACATGCGGGGTCATAACTTCCATAGACGAGCAGTCAAGCGATATCGCAATGGGAGTGAATAAGTCTTTGGACTGTGATGACAGTACGGAAGAAGAAAACGGAGCGGGAGACCAAGGGATAATGTTCGGCTTTGCCTGCAATGAAACGGAAGAATATATGCCTCTTCCCATATCTCTCGCAAACAAGCTTGCATTCAAGCTTACCGAGGTCAGAGAAGACGGGACGTTAGACTATTTGAGACCCGACGGTAAGACTCAGGTGACCGTTGAATACGACGGGGATAAGCCGGTAAGGGTGGATACCATAGTTATATCTACTCAGCATGATGAAAAAGTATCTCTCGATACCATAAAGGAAGATATGATAAAACATGTCGTTAAAGCCGTTATAGATGAAAGTCTCCTCGATGAGAACACAAAGTATTTTATAAATCCTACGGGAAGGTTTGTTATCGGCGGTCCTCAGGGGGACAGCGGACTTACGGGAAGAAAGATAATAGTGGATACATACGGAGGATATGCAAGACACGGCGGCGGAGCATTCTCGGGAAAAGACCCTACAAAGGTAGACAGAAGTGCTTCATATATGGCAAGGTATATCGCAAAGAACATAGTTGCAAGCGGTATATGCGATAAGATAGAAATAGAAGTCGCTTATGCCATAGGTGTGGCAAGACCGGTTTCCATATATGTAAATACGTACGGAACGAGTAAATTAAGCGATGAAAAAATAGTTGAAATAATAAACGAAAACTTTGATTTAAGACCTACAAGGATAATCGAACACCTCGATCTGAGAAGACCTATTTACAGAAAAACAGCAGCTTACGGACATTTCGGCAGGAGCGAATTTCCTTGGGAAAAACTGGATAAAGCCGAAGAATTAAAAAAATATTTATAATTTAAAGTAAATGCCAAAAAAAGGTTTATTATTTTAAGCAAATGTAGTAATATGGTTTTAAGGTATCATCATATTACTACAGGAGTTCTTATTATGGATTTGATAGATAAAAAAATATTAGAGAGATTAAACGTTGACGGAAGAATAACCATGAAAAACCTTGCGACCGAGCTTAATCTTTCGGCGCCTGCGGTTGCGGAGAGAGTTAAAAGGCTTGAGCAAAAAGGGATTATAACAGCTTACAAAGCAATCATAGACAGAGAAAAGCTGGGGCAGGGCATAACCGTATTTATAACTATAGATATGCCTGCGAGTAAATATGAAGAGTTTAAAGTGTTTGCAAACAAAGCAAGCGAGATAAGCGAATTCTATTATTTGACCGGTCAGTATTCTCTTATTATAAAAGCCTATGTGACAAGCACCACACACCTTGCGGAGCTTTTGGAAGGTGCGCAGCAGTTTGGTACGACGGAGACCTTCGTAGTTATGTATGCTCATGTAAAAGACAATATTTTTTAATGTAAATATATGTAAATCTATGTCAAAAAAAGTCGAAAATTGATGTTTTTCGCCTTTTTTTATTGCTATTTAAAATTTAAAGAATTATAATAAAGAATACTATTTTGGAGGATATAATGGAAACAATTAATAAACTTGGTATAGATATTGGCTCTACGACCGTTAAGGTTGCCATTATGGATACCGATGATAATATACTTTATTCAAAATACGAAAGGCATTTCGCAAACATTCAGGACACCCTTTTATCCATGATTAAGGAAGCCTTTGAAGTAATTGGGGACTGTAAGATATACCCTGTTATCACAGGCTCGGGAGGCTTAAGTCTTTCATCGTATTTGGATATACCTTTCGTGCAGGAAGTGGTCGCCGTTTCAACGGTACTCAGAAAATTTCACCCCGATACCGACGTAGCTATTGAGATCGGCGGGGAAGATGCGAAGATAATATATTTTGAAGGAACGATAGAGCAGAGGATGAACGGTATCTGTGCGGGCGGTACAGGGTCGTTCATAGACCAAATGGCGTCATTACTAAAGACCGATGCCAACGGACTTAACGAGCTTGCAAAGGGATATGAAAATATATATCCCATAGCCGCAAGGTGCGGAGTATTCGCAAAAAGCGATATCCAGCCTCTTATAAACGAAGGAGCAACTAGAGAAAACTTGGCGGCTTCTATATTTCAAGCTGTCGTTAATCAGACTATCAGCGGGCTTGCATGCGGTAAACCAATAAGAGGGAATGTAGCTTTTTTGGGCGGACCGCTTTATTTTATGAGCGAGCTTAAAGAGGCTTTTATAAGAACGCTTGGTTTAAAGGAAGAGAATGTCATCTCTCCGAAAAATCCGCATTTGTTTGCCGCCATAGGTGCTGCTTTAAGCAGTGAAGAAGAGAATGATATAACTTTGGGTCAGCTTAAAAACAGGCTTGACAGCAAGATAAAATTAAACAGTGAAATAAAGAGGATGGAGCGTCTCTTTGAAGACAGCGAAGATTACGATAAATTTTCGAAAGAACATGCGGTTCATACCGTTGAAAAGGGGAGCTTGGAAAATTATAAGGGGAACTGTTATCTCGGGATAGACGCAGGTTCCACCACGACCAAGCTCGCTTTATGTTCCGAGGACGGGAAACTGTTATATTCTTTCTATTCAAACAACAACGGTTCCGTTTTGGAAACGACCGTAAAAGCATTGAAAGATATATATTCAAAGCTTCCAAAGGAAGCGAAGATAGTATATTCATGTTCCACGGGATACGGAGAAGACCTGGTAAAATCCGCATTCATGCTGGATGAAGGAGAAGTAGAAACCATAGCTCATTACTATGCGGCTTACTTCTTTGACCCTAAAGTCGATTGTATTTTAGATATCGGCGGTCAGGATATGAAATGTATTAAGATAAAAGACGGTTCCGTAGACAACGTACTTTTAAACGAAGCATGTTCTTCGGGGTGCGGGTCATTCATAGAGACATTCGCAAAATCTCTCGGTTACAGCGTTGAGGACTTTGCAAAGGAAGCTTTGTTTGCGAAAAATCCTATAGACCTCGGGACGAGGTGTACTGTGTTTATGAACTCCAACGTAAAGCAGGCTCAGAAAGAAGGGGCTCTGGTAAGCGATATATCCGCGGGGCTTGCTTATTCCGTAATAAAGAATGCTTTATATAAGATAATAAAACTTACAAATCCAGATGACCTGGGCAGACACGTAGTCGTCCAGGGCGGAACTTTCTATAACGATGCGGTTCTTAGAGCATTTGAAAAGATTTCCGGACACGCTGCGGTAAGACCCGACATTGCGGGGATAATGGGTGCTTTCGGTGCCGCCCTTATTGCCATGGAGAGGTACGAAGAAGGTAAAAAAAGTACTATGCTGGATTTGGAAGGCATAGAAAAACTTACTTATACCACAATGATGACCAGATGTAAGGGGTGTGCGAACAACTGCTATCTTACAATAAACAGTTTTGACGGCGGGAAAAGAAAATTCATAACCGGGAACAGATGTGAAAGAGGAGCGGGAATACATAAAGATAAGTCTCAGGATATAAACCTATTCGATTATAAGAATGAGATAACCTTCGGGTACGAGCCTTTAAGGGAAGAAGATGCGGTAAACGGAGTAATCGGTATACCGAGAGTCCTCAATATGTTTGAAAATTATCCTTTTTGGGCAGTTTTATTTAAAGAACTTAAATTCAGAGTGGAACTTTCACCTGTCTCCACGAGAAAGATATATGAGTACGGGATAGAGTCTATCCCCAGCGAATCGGAATGTTATCCCGCTAAGCTGACCCACGGTCATGTAACATACCTTATAAGGAAGGGGATAAAGACGATATTTTATCCTTGTATCCCTTATGAAAGGAATGAAACTCCCGATGCGGGAAATCACTATAACTGTCCGATAGTCACTTCTTATGCGGAAAACATCAAGAACAATGTGGAAGATATACATACAGAAGGTGTTAAATTCTTAAATCCTTTCCTTGCGTTTACGAATAAGGAAACCGCAAAAGAGGGTATCATAAGGGAATTTACAAAAGGCGGAGAAACCGGATTTGACTTGGATAAGAACGAAGTAGCAAAAGCCGTGGATAAAGCTTGGGATGAGCTTATTGATGTCAGAGATAAGATAGCAAGAAAAGGTGAAGAAGTAGTTAAGTATCTCGACGAAACGGGGAAAAGAGGTATAGTACTTGCGGGAAGACCTTATCATATAGACCCTGAAGTAAATCACGGTATAGACAAGATGATAAATTCATACGGGATAGCAGTCCTCACCGAAGACAGCGTATCTCACCTTGGTAAGGTTGAAAGACCTCTTATCGTAACGGACCAATGGATGTATCATTCAAGGCTTTATAAGGCGGCTAGCTTTGTAAAGACAAAGGATAATATAGATTTGGTACAGCTGAATTCCTTCGGCTGCGGGCTTGACGCGGTGACCGTAGACGGAGTAAGGGATATCTTAAATTCTGCGGGTAAGATACATACCGTCCTTAAGATAGACGAAGTAAACAATCTCGGAGCTGCCAGGATAAGGATACGTTCGCTCCTTGCGACGCTGAAGATAAGACATAGAAAGAAAATAAAGAGAAAAGTAAAAAATTCCGGTTATCAGAGAGTGGAATTTACAAAAGAGATGAAGAAGGATTATACGATTTTATCTCCTCAAATGTCTCCTATACATTTTTCTCTCTTTGAAGCGGCACTTAATTCCTGCGGTTATAAATACGAAGCACTTAAAGATGACAGCAAACATGCGGTGGATATAGGGCTTAAATATGTAAATAACGACGCTTGCTATCCTTCGCTCATAGTCGTGGGACAAATCATGGAGGCTCTCAACTCCGGTAAATACGATACCGACAAAGTAGCAATAATGATAACTCAGACAGGGGGAGGTTGCAGAGCGACTAATTACATAGGATTTATAAGAAGGGCGCTTGAAAATGCGGGAATGGGACATATACCCGTGGTATCTCTAAATGCCAACGGTATAGAAACCAACGAAGGATTTAAGATAACTCCGAAACTTTTAAATAAAGCGCTTCAGGCCGTAGTATACGGAGATTTGTTCATGAGGGTTTTATATAGAATGAGACCTTACGAAGTCGTTAAAGGTTCTGCGGATATGCTCCACAGAAAATGGGAAGCAAAGTGTATAGAGGATCTATCAAGACCTAGGTCATCGAAGAAAGTATTTAACGATAATATCAGGAACATAATAAGGGAATTCGATGAACTTCCTATAACGAATGAGGTAAAACCAAAGGTAGGGATAGTCGGAGAGATACTCGTTAAATTCCTTCCGGGAGCAAACAATCACCTTGTTGATTTAATTGAAAAAGAAGGTGCTGAAGCCGTAATGCCGGATTTACTCGACTTCCTGTTATACTGCTTCTACAACAACAACTTTAAATCCGAAAAGCTTGGAATGAAGAAGATGAGTGCGACCATATCAAATATAGGGATAAACTTTATAGAAACCTACAGAAAGGTATATAAAGATGAATGTCAAAAGAGCGTTCACTTTACTTCTCCAAATGAGATAAATAAACTTGCTTATTATGCAAGCGATGTCGTTTCCGTAGGCAATCAGACCGGAGAGGGGTGGTTCCTTACGGGAGAAATACTGGAACTTATCAAGACGGGAGTAAATAACATAGTATGTGCTCAGCCTTTCGGCTGTCTTCCGAATCACGTCGTGGGTAAGGGCGTAATAAAGAAGATAAGGGAGATGTATCCTATGAGCAACATCGTGGCTATAGACTACGACCCCGGAGCAAGTGAAGTAAATCAGCTCAACAGGATAAAGCTTATGCTTTCTCAGGCGAATATGAACTTGAAGGAAATCCCCGAACTCATGGAGCCGGAAATGGTATAGATATAAGTAATAAAAAAGACACCTTACTTGGTGTCTTTTTTTGTATATATGATGTCAAATTTTTTATTCTTTAAATATTCTTTATTTATACTAATGAAGTATCCTCTGAATTTTAAATCCATGGTCATTTTTCCGTTGGGGATAGTTTCTTTTATATTTATGATTATTTCACTGTCCTTTATAATAGGCTCTTCTATATCGTGCTTTATGGACGAGGAGGTAAACTTGAATGTGATAAAGAGTGTGTTATCTTTAAAATAATCCTCAGAGAACTTTTTAAGATAAGATTTATCTATATTATTGTTATTTACAAAATCTTTGAATTCATCGAAAGACGTGAACTTTAGATATCCTCCATTTTTATCCATTTTGTTCATAAATCCGTTATCGTAATCGATAAAAGGGTCTGGTATTTCTGTTATTGTGATTTTATCATTCATATCGGTTTTCTCTTCTTTATTTGTACTGTTGCTGGAACAGCTTGAGAAAGCTGTAAGCATGATTACCACTAAGCATAATATTATATTTCTTTTCATTTCTACACCGCTATTACGAATGCCAGAGCATATTCGTCTTCGTGAGATATGGATATTTTAAAGTCGCTCAATCCGAGAGTTTCCATATAATCTTCGGCTTTTCCCGAAAGCTTGATATAAGGCTTGTTGTCTTTCGTTTTTAGTATGGTGATATCTCTGAAGCTGAGCTTATCCATGCCTTTGCCCAGTGTTTTCATGATAGCTTCTTTTGCGGCGAAGTATCCCGAAACGCTCTTGGGGTTATAATTATTATGCTCAAAATAAAGTATCTCTTCTTTGTTGAATATTTTCCTAAGGAACAGATCTTTATGGGTACTGCCCAGTATTTTTTTTATTCTCTTTACTTTTACTATGTCCACTCCGTTGGAGAGTACTTTTTCATCTACCATATCAATATATTTCCTTTTTATACTACAAAAAGACCTTACCGGTTATAGGAAGGCCTTAAATAGTCTATATAATTATACTAACCTAAAGCATTTACTTTTTTAGCTAATTGTGCTTTTTTTCTGTCAGCAGCATTCTTATGAATGATACCTTTGCTTGCAGCCATGTCGAATTTCTTGCTTGCAACTTTGCATGCTTCCTGAGCTTTTTCTACGTCGTTAGATAAAATAGCTTGGTCGAATTCTTTTTGAGCTGTCTTTAAATTAGTCTTAATAGCTTTATTTCTAAGTCTGCTTTTTTCGTTTGTGATTGCTCTTTTCTTTGCAGATTTAATGTTTGCCACTTGCTACACCTCCACTTTAATAGTCTCGCGAATGATATTATATCATTTTAGTATATTAAATGCAAGCATTTTTTTCCTTTATTTTACGGTGTTTCGGCAAAATATATAAGGAAAATAAGTCCTGCTATACTGCGTATTGTTCTTTGTTTAAAACTACGCTGGGTTTTTTATTTAAGCTTACCGCTTTTTCCTCAGCCAATGCTTTTTGATATGCAATCAGTCCTTTATCCAATATGTTTACCGCTTTTATGAGGTCTTCTTCTTTTAGTACATATGCTATCCTTACTTCATCAACTCCGAGTTCTTTTGTAGCGTAGAATTCGCTTGCGGGACAAAGCATTACTGTCTCGCCTTTATGGTCGTATTTTTCAAGGAGCCATTTTGAAAATTCATGTGCATTTTCAACGGGGAGTTTTACTATCATATAAAATGCTCCCGCAGGTTTCTTTACTTCTATGCCTTTTACTTTTTTAAGCCTGTTATAAATCGTGTCTCTTCTGTTTTTATATTCTTTTTTCACTGCGTTTATGTAGTCTTTGCTTGTGTTTTTGATTACAGCGGCAGCTCCCACTTGGTCGAGGTATGGTGCACAAAGTCTTGCCTGAGCAAGCTTTAATACATGAGCCATGAATTCTTCGTTCTTTGAAGCGAGAAGTCCTATCCTTGCTCCGCATGCGGAAAATCTTTTTGAGATACTGTCTATTATTATAACTCTGTCTTCCATTCCTTTTACGCTTGAAAAGCTGATGAATTCTCCGTCGTATACGAATTCTCTGTATACTTCGTCCACTATTATGAATAGGTCATGTTCTTTTGCTATTTCGCAAAGTAAATTTATTTCGTCCCTTGTGTAAACTCTGCCCGTTGGGTTTGAAGGGTTTGTGATACAAAAAGCTCTCGTTTTATCGGTTATCTTAGCTTCGATTTCTTTTTTTGTCGGAAGTCTGAAGTTTTCTTCGGGTTTTGTCGTTATGGAAACCATGTTTACTCCCGCCTGAGTTGCAAAGATATTGTAGTTTGTATAGTAAGGTTCGAATGCTATTATCTCATCATTTTCGTTGCACAGAGTTAAAAATGCAAATGAAATAGCTTCGCTCCCGCCGTTTGTAACTATCATATCTTCTTTGGTTAAATCGGTACCGATATCTTTATAATAATCTTCAAAAGCTTCCAAAAGAGAGGGTATACCTTTTGAATTGGTATAAGCAAGTATACTTTCATCGAAGTTATTTACCGCAGAGAAAAATTCCTTCGGGGTCACTATATCAGGCTGACCGATATTGAGCTGATAAACCTTCGTTCTTCTATTCTTTTTTCCTGAATCGGGGCAAATTCTCTGATTGGAGATTGTCCTATAGATGTTACTTTGTTTGAAAACATAACCTTCTCCTTGACTGTCTTTGATTTACTAGATATATACTATCATAAAATAAGGTATAATGCAAGTATTTATTTAGTAAATTAACTATAATTTATTACTTACATTATTATAATATGTAAAAATAAAAAATATGTTAATAAAATAAACAATAATAAAGTTATACCGATATATCCTTAAAATAATAAAGTAAATCATGAAAAAAATTTTATTTTAATCAGTTTATTGAAAAAGATTACAACAGATGATATACTATGTTAGTTAGAACTAACCTAAGTAAAATGTCTTAAATATTGAAATTTTGCTTTGATTGGTATAAAATAGTAATATTTTAAAAAGAAAGAAGGGTATATATGACAAACGTAGATATCATTTCAGGATTTTTGGGTGCAGGAAAGACGACCTTTATAAAAAAACTTATAAATGAAGTTTTTAAAGGCGAAAAAATCGTACTTATAGAAAATGAATTCGGAGAGATAGGTATAGACGGAGGTTTTCTAAAGGATGCTGGCATAGAGATAACGGAGATGAACTCCGGGTGTATCTGCTGTTCTTTGGTAGGGGACTTTAGCAAGTCTTTAAAAGAAGTAATAGAGAAATTTTCTCCCGACAGGATAATCATAGAACCGTCGGGGGTAGGTAAATTATCCGATGTGGAAAAGGCTATTTTGGATGTGAAAGATGAACTTGATATAGTTCTTGACAGCAAGATAACCGTAGTGGACGGAAAGAAAGCCAAGATGTATATGAAGAATTTCGGAGAGTTCTTCAACAATCAGGTGGAGAGTGCAAATGTGGTGGTAATGAGCAGGACTCAGGATATGACGGAAGAAAAGACAGAGGAATGTCTTGAGCTGTTAAAGGAACATAATAAGGAAGCTAACATTATAACCACACCTTGGGACGATCTTGAAAAGGATGCGGTATTAAATGCGGTGACTAAATTTGATGAAGAAAACGAACTTATGGAAGAAGTTTTAAAATCACAATATGAGCATGAACATCATCATAAGCATGAAGAAAAGTGTGATTGCGGACATGAACATCACCACGAACATCATCATGAACACGGTGAAGGGTGCAGCTGTGGGTGCGGGCACGACCACGGTCATGACCACGACGCGGACGAAGTATTTACAAGTTTCGGTGTGGAGACGGTTCATAAATTCAATAAAAGAGATTTAGAAGATGTACTTGAAATCTTATCCGACGGAAGTACGTACGGCGTAGTACTTAGGGCTAAGGGCGTAGTCGAAGGAGAAGATGATAAATGGTACGAATTCGATTTTGTTCCCGGAGAATACGAAATAAGGGAAAGAAAAGCGGATTATACCGGAAAAGTTTGTGTCATAGGCACAGAACTTAAAAAAGATAAACTGGAAAAAATATTTAAATAAGAGGTGAGATGATGAAGACTCCTGTATTTGTTATATCGGGACTTTTGGAAAGCGGGAAGACCACACTGATAAAGAACATGTTTCTTTCTCCCGAATTTAAAGCGGGCGGACCTACTCTTTTGATACTCTGCGAAGAGGGTGAAGAAGAATACGAAAGAGAGTTTTTAACAGAGGCTAATATAACCAAAGTCGTGGTAGAGGGAAGAGAAAAATTCACTCCTTCTTTACTAAAGAATTACGAGGCATTATATCACCCAAGACAAGTAGTGATAGAGTATAACGGTACATGGGAGATGAGTGTGCTTTTAGATACCGAGCCTCCGTCTAACTGGGAACTTGCGAGTATATATTCTCTCGTCAATTCAAAGACGGCAGAACTTTATTTGACGAATATGAGGTCTATGTTTATGGAGCAGATATCTCTCTCAAGCCTTATCATATTCAACAGGTGCGTTGATAATGTGAACAGAGGAATGCTCAGAAGAAACATAAAGGCACTGAATATGGGTGCACAGATAGTCTTTGAAAGGGAAGACGGGAGTATTGTGGAAGAGACTATAGAAGACCTTCCTTTTGATGTAAGTAAGAATGTGATAGAGATATCCGACGAAGACTACGGCGTATGGTTCATAGATACTCTTGACCACTCGGAAAACTACTCGGGAAAGAAAGTTAAGTTCAAGGCTCAGGTATTTTTGGACCCAAATCTTCCGAAGAAGACTTTTGTTCCGGGAAGATTTGCAATGACTTGCTGTGCGGACGATATCCAGTTTCTGGGTCATGACTGCAGATATGAAATGAAGAAGCTTGGTTTTAAGACGAAAGACTGGGTGGACGTGGAAGCGAGGATAGAGTATGAATTCAGCTCGGAATACGGAGAAGACGTACCTATACTTTACCTTGAAAACATTAAAAAGGCGATGAAAGCAAAGGACGAAATAGTATATTTTATGTAAAGATAAAGGGATATATAAGAAAATTATATGTCCTTTTTTAGTGATTTCCCTTGTCGAAATTATGATAAATTTCTTAAAAGAGGGTTAAAAATGTTGAGTTATTTCACAATACAAGATATAATTTAGTATATGTTAAAAGGAGAGGGCATATGGAGAAAAAGAAAAGAGCAGTAAAAGTAAAAAAGAGTATGAAAAAACCTAATATAAAAAAGACCAAAGTAAAGGAAGAAAAAAGCCCCAAGGATAATAAGCTGAAGGTAAGGAACAATAAAAAGAAGACTTTGTTTATGGTAATAGGTGGTATAGTCGTTGTACTCATAGCGGGTATGATACTTACTTATAATATAATGCTGGGAGCGGTGGATAAGTCTAACGGACAGACGAAAGAATTTCTTATAGAAGAGGGATCTTCACTTAGCGGTATAACCGATGCACTTAAGGAAAATAACCTTATAAAGAACGAGACCGCATTTAAGATATACGTTAAACTGACGGGTAAATCAAACGATTTGAAGGCGGGATATTATTCCCTTTCTCAAAAGCTTCCCGCAAGCGAGATAGTTAAATCTCTCGTTAAAGGCGGAACGAGCAAGACTACCTCGATAACGATAAAAGAGGGGCTTGACCTAAATAGGATAGGCAACGAATTTGAGAAAAAAGGTATATTCACAAAAGCCGAATTTTTAAAGGAAATAAAGGATAACGCGGATTATTACAGGAAAAATTACGATTTTCTAAGTAGTGTTCCTAAAGACAGGGAGTATATCCTTGAGGGATATTTATATGCGGATACGTATAATGTATATGTAAAAGCGGTGCCAAGGGATATCATAACGTTGATGTTAGACAGGTTCGATCAGGAATATACGGATGCGTACAAGCAGAGAACAAAGGAAATGGGCAAGACTATAGATGAAATAGTTACCATGGCTTCGGTTGTGGAAAGGGAAGGCATCTTAGACTCGGAACTTCCTACTATTGCGGGCGTATTCTATAACAGACTGGATAAAGGTATGATGTTACAGTCATGTGCAACGCTTCAGTATATATATAAGGATTATCAGTTCTCTTTCACGGAGTCACAGAAGAACATAGATTCTCCTTATAATACTTATAAGTACACGGGACTTCCTGCGGGACCTATATCGAACTTCAGAGCTTCGGCTCTAAAGGCTGCGTTATATCCGGAAAAGACGAAATATATATACTTCTGTACAAAGAATGACGGAACGGGAGCCAGTGCATTTGCAGAGACTTTGGCTCAGCATGAAAAGAATATTCAAAAATACAGCGGGAACTGGGATTAAAAATGATAGACGAAATAACTAAAGAATATTTGAATGGTTTGCTTCACTTAAATAGTGAAGTAAGCCATTTGTCAGGTTTCAGAAAAGAAGCAAAAGAAAACAGGATACCTATAATAACGGAAGATGTAGAGAGGCTCATTGAAATAATATTAAAATCTCACGGAGCGAAGAAGCTCTTTGAAGTCGGTGCGGCGGTTGGTTATTCCGCCTGTGTCTTTGCGGATATAATGGGTGAAGGAAGCTCTGTAAAGACTGTTGAAAGAGACGAGATAAGATATATAGAGGCAAAGAACAACATAAAGAAGTATGGTTACGATGATAATATAAAGCTTATCATGGACGATGCGGGGGAAGTATTAAAAAGAGAAGAAGATATGTACGACGTGGTATTCCTTGACGGCAACAAAGGACATTATATCCATATGCTTGAAGACTGTAAGAGGATACTGAAACCCGGCGGGCTTTTGATATGCGATAACGTACTCTTCAGAGGCATGATAGATAAAAGTTCTCCTCTTATCAGGAGAAAGATAACAATAGTAAAAAGGCTTAGGATGTTTTTGGATGCAATAAGCGAAGACAGCGAACTTACTACCTCCGTTCTGCCTATCGGCGACGGGTTAAGCATAAGTATAAAAAAATAATATTTTATTAAAATTTTACTAGTAATTTATTAATCTTATGTTATAATTGAGTTAATATTGATAAAGATAAAAATTAGGAGGAACTATATAATGTATTCAAAAAATGTAACAATTACAAATCCTACAGGACTTCACGCAAGACCAGCATCTCAATTCGTTCAAACTGCTGCTAAATTCGCATCTGAAATTCTTTTAGTAAAGAACGGTAACGAAATCAACGCTAAATCAATAATGGGCGTTATGGCAGGCGGATTATCTCAAGGAACAGAAATCGAAATCAGAGCTAACGGTGCTGACGAACAAGAAGCTGTAGATACATTAGCTGCATTGATCGAAAACGGATTTGGTGAATAATTAAGTTTTACTTATATAAAAAAGACACATTAGTGTCTTTTTTTATTGTTTATTTACTGATATTTTTATAATGTTTGATGAAAATTTATATAACAATAGCTTTTAAAATTAAAGTATAATTAAATACATTATTATTTATTAACGAACATTCTGATTTGATTATTGCAGGTAATAAATATTTATATTTAGACTTATACCAAATGAAATAGCGATTTTTGTTTATTTTAAGTTTTATTGATTACACTTTTTTATTTATTCAAATACCTTTTTGTATCCTGATTTTTAAATTTGTACTTATCATTATAGACTTTTAATTATCATTTAGAAGTTTATTGATACTATATATTTAAATTCAACGAGGAATGTCTGTACATTTGTTTTAAAAGCATATCACATCTAAATAGATATGTGTAAATATCCTTTTTTAATGTGCTGATATTAGAAAAAGGAATATCAGTATTTATATTCCTTTATATAGTGTTCAAGCTGTTCTATATATTTTTTCGCGGGGATACTGAGGCTCACATTCTTATGTTTTATATATCCCAGCCTTATGACTTCGTCACTTTCCAGAGGTATGGAAACCAGATTGCTCCCGTTCAGCTCGACGCTTAGTATACCCGTGGTTATGGTATAGCCGTGAAGTCCGATGAGTAAATTTGAAAGAGTAGCTCTGTCGCTTACAAGGAGATTTTTCTTATGAGATAAGGTACTTAAAATCTCTTCGGAAAAGTAAAAAGAGTTGTAGGTCCCCTGTTCAAAGGATACTCTCGGATATGGTTCCAAGTCTTCTATTTTGATAGATTTTTTCTTTGCAAGGGGATTATCTATACTCAAAAATATATGAGGTCTTGCATCGAAAAGATGAGTGAAAGTCAACTCGTTGTCTTTAAGTATCTTATTTATGACTTTTTCGTTAAAGTCATTTAGGTATATAACACCGATTTCACTTCTAAGGTTCTTAACGTCTTCAATGATTTCGTGGGTCTTTGTTTCTCTGAGGGCGAATTCGTACTCGTCCTGGTCGAATTCTTTGACGAGATTTACAAAGGCATTTACTGAAAAGGCGTAGTGCTGAGTGGAAACGGAAAAGAGCCTTTTTGACGGAGTCTTATTTAAGTATCTCTGTTCCAAAAGCTCGGACTGCTCGACTACCTGTCTTGCATATCCGAGGAACTCAGCACCGTCTGCGCTGAGGGATATACCTCTGTTTGAACGTATGAATATTTCTATACCCAGTTCGTTTTCAAGCTCCTTTACGGATTTTGAAAGGCTGGGCTGAGTTATGAATAGCCTGCTTGCTGCTTCATTTATGGAACCGCAGTTTACTATTTCTATTATGTATTTTAGCTGCTGAAGTGTCATGATTTCTTTACCTTTATTTTACGTATTTTTAATTTGTATCTAATAAGTTTATTTTATATTATAACATATTACTTAAAATTTGAAGATAAAATATATTTGGGAATATAAATAGGGAGAAGATTATTGGAAGAAAGTTTGATAGGAATAATAAATGCGTACGGTTATCTGGGGATAATGTTTTTGATACTCATAGAAAATGTATTCCCGCCCATACCCTCGGAGGTGGTTTTGCTCTTTGGGGGATATTTGACTGCAAAGGCAGGCATGAACCCCATACTAGTGATACTCGCGGCTACGATAGGCGCAATGCTAGGTGCGGTGATATTATATTCTTTGGGGTATATTTTAAAGAGAGAAAAGTTAAGGAGTCTGTTTTCGGGAAAGTTCGGCAGGGTAATGCATTTGAAGCCGGAATATATAGATTTAAGCTATAAGTGGTTTTTAAGGTATGAAAAGAAAGCGGTTCTGATTTGCAGGTGCATACCCGTAGCAAGGAGCCTTATTTCAATACCTGCGGGGATATCTAAAATGAAGTTTTCTTCATTTATCTTACTGAGTATCATAGGTACTCTCGTGTGGAACAGCTTATTGGTAAGTCTCGGAAATATCATGGGGGAAGCATGGGAAGCCTGCCTTCCGTACTTAAAAGGTTACTCCGAGATTGTTATTATCGGAGGGATAATAATAGGTGTGGTATATGTGATGATGTATATGAGAAGGAGAAAAAGAAGAGAAAAAAAGGTCGGTGATACAAGTGTGCATAATGGGAATGAAGATGTAAATGATGAGTATGATGATATTTCTTAAAAAAAATATAGAAGATACTGATATGGAGGATTGAAGAACAGAAATTTAAGATATTTAATTAAGGGGAAATATCATATATGTAAGAAATTTATTTTAAAATACTCATAAAAACATAAAAAAGCATTATTTAAATTGATTGAATATTCAGTAATCTTGACAAATTTCTCGATTTAATATAAAATATTTAAAAGGTACTATAAGTAGATATAGTACCTTGATTTTTATATGTAAGTATTTTAAGGGATTACATTTATATATTAAGGAGAAATTGTTATGGAAACCAATCAAATCGGCATTTTGCTGGTAATAATCATTTACCTTTTGGGCATGATCGTTATAGGCGCGATGTTTTCAAAGAAAAATGAAACTGCAAATGATTTTTATCTCGGGGGCAGGAGGCTCGGACCTTTTGTGACCGCAATGAGTGCGGAAGCTTCGGATATGAGCAGTTATTTACTTATGGGTATACCGGGTCTTGCTTATATTTCGGGTATAGCGGATGCGGGTTGGACGGCTATAGGTCTTGCTATAGGTACATATGTAAACTGGCTTTTGGTCGCTAAAAGGATAAGGATATACACGGCAGTGTGCAAGGATTCCTTTACTCTTCCTGCGTTCTTTTCAAACAGATACAGGGATAACAAGAATTTATTGATGCTTCTGGCTTCGTTGGTCATTATCATTTTCTTTATCCCTTATACAGGTTCGGGGTTTGCCGCATGCGGAAAATTATTTTCCAGTCTTTTCGGAGTGGATTATACTTTGGCTATGGTGGTAAGTGCGGTGATAATCATTTTATATACGGCTCTGGGAGGTTTCCTCGCTGCCAGTACCACGGACTTTATTCAAAGTATAATAATGTCGATTGCACTGATCGTTATATTTGTCTTCGGTATCGGTGCCGCAGGGGGTATGGACGCGGTAATAGACAATGCGAAAGCCCTTCCGGGATATTTGAGCATGTCTGCCACACATGATATGGCTAGCGGAGCATCTTCGCCTTACGGATTTTTAAGTATCTTTTCTACTCTTGCTTGGGGGCTTGGATATTTCGGTATGCCTCATATACTCCTTCGTTTTATGGCTATCGAAGACGAACAAAAATTAAAAGTATCGAGAAGGATAGCTTCTGTTTGGGTAGTTATATCAATGGGTATAGCGGTATTCATAGGTATAATCGGTTACGGTATGTCAAAAGCAGGAGTGATACCTATGCTGGAAGGGGCAAATTCAGAGACCGTCATCGTACAAATATCACATTATTTAAGTACGCACGGATTTATATTCGCTGTTCTTGCGGGGATAGTGCTTTCCGGTATCATTGCGTCGACCATGTCTACCGCTGACTCACAGCTCCTTGCCGCGTCTTCCAGCGTTTCCGAAAATATAATAGGCGGATTTTTCGGTAAAGAGCTCGATGATAAAAAGAGGATGATAGTTGCGAGAAGCTGTCTTGTTATAATTGCACTTATAGGTATGTTCATTGCAAGAGACCCTAACAGCTCCGTGTTCGGGATAGTATCCTTTGCCTGGGCAGGTTTCGGTGCGGCTTTCGGTCCCGTGGTATTGTTCGCACTCTTTTGGAGAAGAAGTAATAAGTACGGAGCCCTTGCTTCCATGTTATCGGGGGGAGTAATGGTATTCATATGGAAATACTTGGTAAGACCTTTAGGCGGAGCATTCAATATTTATGAACTTCTTCCTGCTTTTATAGTGGCTTGTGTATTTATGGTAGTGGTAAGTCTCATTACCGAAAAGCCTGATAAAGAAATCACGGATGAGTTTGATGAAGTTCAGAGACTTTTAAAATAACATGATAAAATAAAAAAGACCCTTTAGGGTCTTTTTTTGTTGACGGGGCGCGGATTCTGCCGAAGGCAGGCGTAGTGCCCCGCGGTATATGCATTGATAAATTATTTTATTTTAAATAATTAATAGTATTTTTTTTCTTTATTTATTGACAGTTAATATTTCAATAGCTTTTTTATATTTTTCATTTCTTTTTATATCTTTATTTGTTATTTTTTCGAGTCTCGTTAAATCCATATTATGTTTTAAATCAAGTAACTTGATTTTTCGTGCAAGATCATTTTTCTTTATTTTGTAAATATAATCAAAATAATCATACTGCTTTTTTGTTAAAGTATCAATAGCTTCAATTATATAAGTACTGAACCCAGCATTCAGTAAATCTTCTTTTGTAAGATTGCTGTCCTCCAGTGTGTCGTGTAAAAGTGCGGTAATAATTTCATCCTCTTCATTTAGTTTACTTGCTATATAAAAAGGATGCATTATATATGGCATGCCGCCTTTATCTGTTTGTCCTTTATGTGCATTAAAAGCAAGATTAATAGCCTTTTTTATCATAGGTGAATTTATATCCATAGATTTTTCTTCCAATATAATTTTTTTTATTATATCATATTATTACTTTAAATCGTAATAAAGTATATATGTTGACAAGATCCTAACATTATATTTTTAATTGCATATAATAAACAGATGTGATAGACTTTTCTTTGGTTATCACATTATATTTTATAGCAAGTATCAAACTAGGAGGAATATTAATGAAATTTGCAAAAAGAATGGATATGTTCACAGAAGGGATTTTTTCTAAACTTGCTAATTTAAAAGAAGAAAAAATAAAAGAAGGGATACATGTAGTTGACTTGAGCGTGGGTACGCCCAATATACCTCCGGCAGCTCATATTATTGATGCTTTGACCAAACAAGCTAAGGATTTGAACAGCTATTTGTATCCGTTAAACGATAAAGAGGATTTAAAAGAGGCAGTGGCAAAATGGTATAAAAATCGTTACGGCGTTGATTTAGACCCCGATACCGAAGTCCAGTCTTTGCTTGGGTCTCAGGAAGGGCTTGCTCATATAGCGCTTTCCGTCATTGATCCCGGGGATATCGTATTGGTTCCCGACCCTTGTTACCCTGTCTTTGCCGACGGTCCGAAACTTGCAGGGGCAGAACTTTATTATATGCCTCAAAGAGAAGAGAATGGTTATGTAATAGACCTTGATGAAATACCGGAAGATATAAGACAAAAAGCTAAATTTATGATAGTTTCCTATCCAAACAATCCTACAACAGCAATGGCACCAGACAGCTTTTACAAGGATTTGATAGACTTTGCCAAGAAATATGATATTATCGTACTTCACGATAATGCGTACAGTGATTTGGTATTTGACGGCAAAAAATGCGGAAGCTTTTTAAGGTTTGAAGGTGCTAAAGATGTCGGAGTAGAATTCAACTCCTTATCTAAGACTTACGGGCTGGCAGGTGCAAGAGTAGGTTTTTGTGTGGGAAATAAAGATGTGGTAAGTAATCTGAATAAATTAAAATCAAATATGGATTATGGTATGTTTCTTCCCGTTCAAAAAGCTGCCATAGCCGCCATAACAGGAGATCAGTCATGTGTCGAGGTTACGAGAAAGGCTTATGAAAAGAGAAGAAATATCCTTTGTGACGGACTTAACAGTATAGGCTGGGATATTAAAAGATGTTCATCAACAATGTTTGTTTGGGCAAAAATCCCTAAAAAGTATTCTTCTTCAGAGAAATTCTGCTTTGACCTTTTAGATAAAACCGGAGTATTGGTTACGCCCGGAAGTGCTTTTGGTCCTTCGGGAGAAGGGCATGTAAGAATGGCGCTTGTTCAGGATGAAGAAGAAATATTAAAAGCCATTGATAGTATAGATAAATCAAATATTTTAAAATAAATAAGGCTCGGTTTTACCGAGCTTTTTTGATTTGAACAAATGCTTCTTTATATTAAAAGAATATTAAATTATTTTAAAACCCGAGTTTTGGTGGTATAATAAAAAATATTTTATATGGAGGCATTATGTATAACAGCGGACTTATATTGGAAGGCGGCGGAATGAGAGGGATCTATACTGCCGGTGTACTTGATTTTTTTATTGATAAAGATATTTATTTTGAAAACAATTATGGCGTTTCGGCAGGGATATGTCATGCTTGTTCTTATATTTCAAAACAAAGAGACAGAGCTTACAGAGTGAATGTAGATTATCTTGATGATAAGAGATATGCAAGTTTTTATAGCTTAGTCACTACCGGGGATTATTTCGGTGCGGATATGTTATATAATAAAATTCCAAATGAATTATATCCTTTTGATTTTAAAACTTATGATGAATTTAAAGGAAATTTATATGCGGTCATTACCAATATAGAAACCGGAAAAGCAGAATACATTAAGCTTAATGATATGAATGAAGATATTATATATGTTAGAGCTTCCAGCTCACTTCCTCTTTTATCAAGGAATGTACTTATTAACAAAAAAGAATATCTTGACGGAGGCATTACCGACTCTATCCCGATCAGGAAATCTATTGAAGACGGTAATAAAAAAAATGTAGTAGTTCTTACGCAGCCTGAAGGCTATCAAAAAAGTAAAAATAAACTCCTTCCTATGATAAAAATAAAATATAGAAAGTATCCCGAATTTGTAAATGCTACTGCTAACAGACATATCAACTATAATGAATCCCTTAATGTTATAGATAAAGAAGTAAATAACGGCAACGCTTTTGTTATAAGACCCAGCAAAAATATGAATATAGGAAGGCTGGAGAAAGACAGGGATAAACTGAAAGCACTGTATGATTTGGGTTATAAAGACGCGAAAAACAGTTATGATGATTTGATTGGTTTCTTATCAAATTAGGTTATTTATTGAAATGAGCCGGTTAAAGGGACTTTTATTTATTTTAATAGATTGTTAATTATTATTAATACATCATTAAAAGTTGTTAATAAATAAAAAATTATTTTTAATATTATCTTAAACGGGGCTTCAAGATTAAATTGAATAAAAAATATATAATAATATCAAATTTAGTAGTTAATATTAAATTTGATATTTTTTTATAAATAAAATCTTTGCAAAGTATTTAATTTAGTTTTAAAAATAATTTTTAGGAAGTGATAAAATGAGAAAATCAGTATTGGTAATTTTTGGAGGTAATTCACCTGAGTACGATGTATCTCTTAAATCTGCATACTCTGTAATTAAATCTATAAATAAAAATTTATATGATATTAAACTAATCGGGATTAGCCGAAGTGGGGATTTTTATTTATATGAAGGTGATATTGAAAAGATAAATAATGATACTTGGCATTTAGATAAAAACTGTTTTGACGCTATGATATCGGGAAATAAGTCAGAACATGGAATTATTGTCATTAAAAACGGTGAAGTAATAAAAATACATATAGATGCTGCTTTTCCTATATTACATGGGAAAAACGGAGAAGACGGGACTATACAAGGTCTGTTCGAGCTAGTAGGTATACCTATAATTGGCTGCGGGATATTGTCTTCGGCTTTATGTATGGATAAATACAGAGCTCATAAATTAGTTGAAAGCATGGGTATTAAAGTACCTAAATCTGTTTTGATTGATAAAAATATAAAGGATCTCAGTAAGCACATTAAATATTTAGGACTACCGATATTTGTAAAACCATTAAAAGCAGGTTCATCTTTTGGCATTACTAAAGTTGAAGATAAAAAAGACTTATTTAAAGCGGTCGATAAGGCTTTTGAATACGATGATAAAGTAATACTGGAAGAAAATATCGATGGATTTGAAGTCGGATGTGCGGTGATTGGTAATGACAACCCGATAATCGGCGAAGTAGATGAAATAGAACTTTCCAAGGGCTTTTTTGATTATATTGAAAAGTATAATTTAAAAACTTCTAAGATACACATGCCTGCAAGGATAACCAAAGAAGAATCAAACACTATAAAGGAAACCGCTGTAAAAATTTATAAGATTTTAAACTGCAAAGATTTTGCCAGAGTGGATATGTTTATAACTGAGAACAGAGAAATAGTATTCAATGAAGTAAATACTATACCGGGATTTACAGAGCACAGCAGATTTCCCAATATGCTTAAAGGTATAGGAATGGATTTTGAGGATATCGTAAATACATTGATTTCTTTGGCGGTGTAATCATGAAAAGATTGTGTTTAGATAAAAATCAGGTATATAGCGGGGAACTGATATTGGTAAATGGGGATAATCCTATTAAAAAAATGATATCTAATAAAAATATAAGTTTAGTAGATAAAAAAAGTAATGTTTATTTAAATAAAACTGTCGATTATATGTTAAAAGAATTGCTATTCGAAATCGGCAGCAGAGATGAGATTATATATGTAAGCGGATATAGGACACTTGGGGAACAAATAAAAATATATAATGATTCTATTGTTGAAAATGGTGAGTTTTTTACTAATAAATATGTTGCTCTTTCAAATCATAGTGAACATCAAACCGGGTTAGCTATTGATTTAGCGAGAAATGATATAAATATTGATTTTATCAGACCCGATTTCCCACTAGACGGAATATACAAAGAGTTCAGAGAAAAAGCTCCCCATTATGGTTTTATAGAAAGATACTTAAAAGATAAAGAAAATATAACAAAAATATCAGCGGAACCTTGGCACTTTAGATATGTAGGCTTTCCTCATTCTGAGATAATCTCCCGAAATAACTTTGTTTTGGAAGAATATATAGAATATATAAAGGATTTTAAATATAGCAAAAAGCCGCTTACTGTTAAAGACAAAAATTTAAATATAGAAATATCGTATATTTGCTGTGAAAATGATAAAAATTGGATAGCCATTCCGGATAACTCTCCATATACTGTTTCGGGAAATAATATTGACGGTTATATATTGACATTATGGAGGACTTGATATGAAAGCCTTTAAGTATAATGGTATAGATTATTTTAGAATGATAGCCGCATTTTTAATCATTGCCATACACATAGGACCTCTTAGCAGTATAAATATTACATTGGATTTTGGTTTTACATATGTTTTATGCAGGATAGCTGTTCCTTTCTTTTTGATGACTACAGGGTATTTTGTTTTGTATCCCGTAGTTATCAATAATGATGATACCTTAAATTTATTTAAATTTTTAAAGAAGACATTATTTTTATATCTTATTGCCGTAATAATATATCTTCCGGTCAATATTTATGCGGGAGAATTTTATTCAAATATTGGTATTATAGGGATTATAAGAATAATATTTTTAGACGGTACATTTTATCATTTATGGTATCTTCCGGCTGTAATCGTGGGATGTATATTTGTATTTTTATTAAGTAAAAAGTTTAGTATCAAAAAGATATTCATTATTTCTTTATTGTTATATATATATTTGGTTTAATGGGAGATAGTTATTACGGACTTGTGAAGAATATTGGTTTTATAAATGAATTTTATGATGTTATTTTTAAATTGACTTCTTTTACTAGGAACGGTGTTTTTTATGCCCCAATATTTTTGATTATGGGGGTACTCATTAGAAAAATATCATTGAAATCTGAAGCAAAAGAAAATATGATTTATTTTGGTATATCGATGTTATGTATGCTTATTGAAGGTTTGATACTTCATCATTTTGATATCCAAAGACATACGAGTATGTATATATTTTTACTTCCATCAATGTTTTTCTTCTTTCAAATTCTTTTGAGTATTAAAGGTAAACAAAATAAAGGTTTTAGAAATATTTCAATGTATATCTATATAATTCATCCTATATTTATATTGGCTGTACGAATGGCTGTGAAAATATTTGATTTTATGAGTGTTTTTACTGAGAATTCTGTTTTAAATTATACGACTGTCAGTATCTTATCTTATGTATTCGCTATTTTAATAAATATTCTCTTTATTAAATATAAGGAGAATAAAAATGTATGATAAAGGCAGGGCTTGGATAGAACTGGATATAGATAATTTGGAACATAATGTGAATGAGTTTAAAAGAGTACTGCCTAAGGGATGTGAATTAATGCCTGCAGTAAAAGCTAATGCTTACGGACATGGTGATGTAGAAATTGCGAAAGCTTTAAATGAAATGGGGATTTATAATTTTTGTGTGGCAACGGTATTTGAAGGCGTAAAGCTTAGGAAATCAGGGATAAGGGGAGAAATACTTATACTGGGGTACACTCATTTAAAAAATATATACTTAATCAAAGATTACGACTTGACTCAAACAATAATTAATTATGAGTATGCAAGTTTAATAAATGAACTTGGATTTAATATCAAAGCACATATAAAAATCGACACCGGAATGCATAGGCTTGGAGAACATTTTGAAAATATAACAAATATAATCAGGATACTAAGTTTTAAGAATATAGATGTCAAGGGAGTATTTAGTCATTTATGCGTAAGTGACAGCTTGGGTAAAAAAGACATAGAGTTTACAAGGCTTCAAATAAATCATTTTAATAATATTGTAAAGGTACTTAAAGCAAATAACTACTCTGATTTAAAGTTTCATCTTCAGGGGAGTTATGGAGTTCTCAATTACCCCGATTTAAAATATGATTACGTAAGAGTAGGTATCGCACTTTATGGTGTATTAAGCAATAAAAATGATAAAACAGTGCTTGATTTAACATTAAAACCCGTTTTGTCATTAAAGGCTAGGGTAGAGGTAGTAAGGATGATTTTAAAAGGTGAAGCTATCGGTTACGGGCTGGATTTCAAAGCAAAGAAAAAAAGTAAAATTGCCGTTGTATCCATTGGGTATGCAGACGGTATTTCAAGAAGGCTATCAAATAAAAACGGATTTATTTTAATAAAAGGTATTAAAGTTCCCATAATCGCAAGGATATGTATGGACCAATTATTTATAGATGTCACAAACGTTGAAGATGTAAAAAGAGATGACGAAGTCATATTTATAGGAAAATCAGGGGATAGGGAAATCAGGGTAACGGATATGGCTGGTAGTCTCGATACTATAACCAATGAAGTACTAAGCAGGCTGGGTGAAAGGCTTGAGAGGATATATAAATAATGATTATGGTTTATTTCTTTCACTTTATTTGTAATAAAAATCAATATTAAATGTATAAAAATAAGCATAATGGTGCTATAATGTATAGAAAATGTATATTTTTATAATTAAAGAGGTATTGATATGAGTGAATGTTCACATGATTGTTCAACATGTTCTGCTAATTGTTCTTCAAGAGAACAAACGAAAGAAGACTTTTTAGTAAAACCACATAAAAAAAGTAATATAAAAAAAGTAATAGGAGTCGTTAGCGGTAAAGGGGGAGTAGGTAAATCTCTCGTTACTTCGCTTTTGGCTTCCAAGATGAAAAAGGAAGGTTATAATGTCGGGATTTTAGATGCCGATATAACCGGACCTTCCATACCAAAGATATTTGGAGTGAGCGGAAATGTATATGCGACTGAAGAGGGCGCTTATCCAAAAAGCAGTAAAGGCGGAGTAGATATAATGTCTATAAACCTTCTCTTGGATGATGATACAAAGCCTGTCGTATGGCGTGGTCCCGTTATTGCAGGAGCTGTAGGTCAGTTTTGGACAGATATTATTTGGGAAGATATAGATTATATGTTTGTGGATATGCCTCCCGGAACAGGTGATGTTCCTCTTACCGTTTTTCAAACACTTCCTGTTGACGGGATAGTAATAGTTGCATCTCCTCAGGAGCTTGTTTCCATGATAGTTGAAAAGGCTGTTCATATGGCAAATATGATGAATGTAAAAGTTTTGGGTTTGGTTGAGAATATGAGCTATATTGAATGTCCGGACTGCGGTAAAAAGATAAACGTTTTCGGTGAGAGCCATGTAGATGAAATAGCTGAAAAGTATAATTTAGATGTTCTTGCAAATATTCCTATAGACCCGGAAATAGCTGAAAAATGCGACAAGGGCGAAATCGAAGATTTGAATAAAAATTATGTAGATAAAGCTGTAGAAAAGTTAAAGGAACTGTAGGAGGATATATATGATAAAACATATCGTTTGTTTTAAATTAAAAGACAACAGTGAGAAATCATGTAAAATGGCTAAGGAAACGCTGATGTCCATGAAAGGTCATGTGGATATGATCAAGGATATTAATGTGGGTATAGATTTCCTTCATTCCGTCAGGTCTTACGATATTATTTTGGAAGTTGTTTTGGATAATAAAGAAGCTCTTGATGCTTATCAAAATGACCCATATCATGTTGATGTAGTAAAGACTTATATGCATAAAGTAAGAGAAACCAGTGTTTCGGTGGATTATGTAATAGATTAATATTAAAGGGGCCTATAAAGGTTCCTTTTTTTATAATATAAATTTATATATTATTTTATAGATAAGTATGTGTATAATATAGAAAGGAGGAGCTTATGAACAGAACAGAAGAATTCCTGCAGCTTTATAAACGATTGGAACAGACTGCTGTGGTTGAATATAATTTTCCTAAAGACGGGAAGAGTATAAGCAGGCTTATCAATTTAAAATGTTATAAACATATCAGAGGGGAGCTTGAATACTGTAAGGAAATAAGAAATATACTTCAGCATAATCCCAAAGTAAATGATGAATATGCAATTGAGCCCAGTAATTCCATGATAGAGCTTTTAATGAATGTCTTAAAGCAAATAGAAACTCCAAAGAAAGCTATAGAGTTTGCTGTTGGTTATAATGATATTATAAAAGCTTATATAGGAGATAATGTACTTGATTTTATGAATAAAATGGATAGTAAAAAAATCAGCCATATCCCTATAATGAATGAGAATGGGATAGTTAGAGGAGTATTTGGGGAAAACACGGTTTTTCAGTGTGTACTTGATGAGGGTATAGATGAAATAAATGATAAAACCAGATTTTTTCATATAAAAAGATATTTATCACTTGATAATCCAATACTCGAAAAGTTTCTTTTTGTACATAAAAATACTTTAATGATAGAAATAGAAGATATGCTATATAATGCATATAAGAGAAATGACAAAATAGGGGCAATTTTTATTACGGAAAATGGAAAAGAAAATGAAAGATTAATTGGTCTTATTACTCCATATGATGTAATAGGATATAAATAAGGAGAATTATGAATTTTATTTTTACAGAACAGTTTATAAATATATGTGAAATTATTGGAATAATAGCTTTTGCAATATCGGGAGCAATGGTTGCTATAGAAAAGGATTTGGACGTATTCGGTGTTGTCGTTTTAGGTGTTACGACCGCACTTGGAGGGGGGATAATAAGGGATATAATACTCGGTATGTTGCCTCCTAATATGTTTACAAATGGGACATATGCGGCTCTTGCTGCCGTCTCGGCATTAGTTGTATTTATATTTTCTTATTATAATTATAAATATATTGAAGATCATATAAGTTTATTTAATAATGCTCTTAATGTGTTTGATGCCATCGGGCTTGGTGTATTTGTGATACTGGGTATGAACTCGGCTATATTTGCCGGATTTACCTATAATAATTTTCTTCTTGTTTTTGTAGGTGTAATTACGGGGATCGGGGGAGGAATGCTTAGGGATATAATGGTTTCGGATATACCCTTTGTTCTCAGAAAAAGGATTTATGCTCTTGCCTGCATAGTAGGCGGAGGACTTTATTTGGTAATGCTTAAAAATAATGTGAATTCTGATATATCTGTTCTTATAGGTATTTTCTCTATTATATTTATAAGGCTTCTTTCAAGAAAATATAAATGGTCTCTTCCAAAGGTAAAAAAATAATGTGTATTAATTTTCATAAAAAAATGCAGTTAATTTAACTGCATTTTTTAATATATTATTTTTCTAATGTCCAGCCTGCTTTTTGTAAGCTTTCTTTGGTTTTATCCAATGATAATTTCTTTACATCACCGCTTGAACCTGTTACAGGCAGTAATCCCTTTGATATTACTGTTTTTAATGTTTCTTCATCTGTTGGTATAATAATCGTTTCTACAATCTTATCTCCGTTTTCTTCTGCCTTATATGTAATACCCTTAATATTTTTATAAGTCTCTTTTGATTCTTCGACTACTTTTTTTAACTGTTTGATTTGGCTGCTGCTGAAATTTTTTGTATTTATTGTAGATGTTTGGGTTAATTTTGTGATTGTATCACCTTCTGCATCTGCAACCATTTTTACTTCTACACCATTTGAATTTAAATTAAATGTTGCTGATTGTGGTTCTGCACCGCATCCGGTCATCATAAATACAAGACCTAATGCCAGTACTACTTTTAGAAATTTTTTCATTTTTTCGTTCTCCCTATTTTATTATTTCTTATTAATTAAATCGTAATATATAGTATGAAATTTGTCAATTTATTTTTTAATATGTTATTTTAAATTTCTATATATCTTTATGTAAACTTTATTTTGTTTGATTAAATAATCATTTTGTTATATTAACACTTGTGCTGGTAATTGGCAGTAATTTCGTCGATATTGCTTGCCTTATATTTCTTGATTAGTTAGGCTAGTAATTTTTTAACGTATTTAATTTACTTTTTTCTAATTTTTATTTTACACTTTTAATATTTTTATAAGTTTTTTTGATTACTTTATTTAGTAAATCAAGCTGATATGTAATATATTGCTTAGTGTTTATCTTAAAAGTATGAACGATTTTTGTTATTTAATCCTCTTCTGTTTCGATAAACAATTTTACATCCGCACCGTTTGAATTTAAAGTAAATGTTATATATTGTAATTCTGCACCGCATCGAGTCGTAATAAATACAAGATCTGATACTTACATAATAATTTTATAAATTTTTTATGATTTATTTCCTTATTTAATAATTTAATTGTAAGAATATTATAACAAATATTTTATACTTATTTATTTTGCTGTTATAAAAGATAAAAATAGTGTCATAAAATGTAATACATATTGAAATATTTATATAAATACTTCTTAAAATAAGATAATGATTTAAGATATTTATTTTAAAATAAGGTATGGAATTTGTTGATTTATACGGAAATTTATTAATAAAATAAAAATAAATCATTAAAGTAAACTATTAGTTGATTTTATTAACTGAAATTAACTTTAAATCCATTGTTTATATTTTCTTTACAAATATAATAATATTAAGAGGTGAATAAAATGAAAGAAATAAATATTTCAAATATATTGATTAGAAAACGTAGAGAAAAGAAGCTAACGCAGGAAGATGTTGCAAATTATATGGGAGTTTCCAAGGCTTCGGTTTCTAAATGGGAAACCGGAGGAAGCTATCCGGATATAGAATTCCTTCCCAAACTTGCTACATTTTATAACATTTCTTTGGATGAATTACTTGGCTATAATCCTAATCTCACAAAAGAAGAGATAAGAAAGATTTACCATAGTTTAGCTGAGGACTTTGCAAAAAATGATTTTAATACTGTCTTTAATAAATGTGATGAAATAATAAAAGAATACTATTCATGTTTTCCTTTACTGCTTCAAATGGTACTTTTATTAATAAATCATTATACATTAGCCGGCAGTGAAGAAAAATCTCAAAAAGTAATCAATACTATTTTAGAATTATTGAAAAGAATAAAAAGTGAATGTGAAGATATTTCTATAGTAAAACAAAGTGTTATTTTGGAAGCGAATATATATTTAATGACCGGAAAACCCGAACAAGTTATAGAACTTTTAGGAGAAGATATTGTTCCCACAGCTAACAGTGATTCCCTTATATCAAGAGCTTATGAGCTTATGGGAAATTATGATAAGGCAAAAGAAATCACACAAATAACAGTATTTCAAAATTTGATGGACTTGGTTGGGAATATGCTGGTATACCTTTCTTTAAATAATGATAATAAAGAAGTTTTCGAAGAAACATTAGAAAGGCTTGAAAGATTAAATGAAGCTTATCATATAAATCGCTTAAATCCAAATTCTATGATACAAGTTTACTATGCTGCTGCAAAATTATATATGGGTTTTGATGACCCTGACAAAGCAATTAAAATAATCAGAAAATATAAAGATGTAGCTGTAAAAGATTTCTTCCCTTGTACGTTACATGGAGATGATTATTTTAACATGATTGACGCTTGGTTTAAAGATTTCGATTTGGGGGAAAATGCTCCGAGAAGTGAAAAAGCTATTAAAGACGATTTAGTAAATGTAATTGACATGGATTCTGATTTTGAAAGGCTAAAAGAAAAAAAAGAATTTCAAAATATAGTTAATGAACTAAAAATAAATTTAGGAGATAATTAAAATGAATACAATCAGTAATATAGGCGAATATTTACCATTTTTGATCCCGATTATAATTATAGAATTGGTTCTTATGATAACGGCATTGGTGCATGTACTTAGACATGATAACTATAAAATTTTAAACAGACCTGTTTGGGTTATTATAGTATTATTTATTCAAATAATAGGTCCTGTGGTTTACTTTGTTTTTGGAAGAAGTGACGAATAGATGAATAGTTTAATAATAGAAAATTTATCAAAGAGTTTTGGTTCCAATAAAATAATAGACAATATATCTTTTTCTGTGCAGGAAGGATCAATCTTTGGCTTTTTGGGGGAAAACGGAGCCGGAAAGACAACTACAATGAAGATGATTTTGGGTTTACTTAAAAAAGATGACGGGATAATCAAAGTTTGCGGAGAAGAAGTTTATTACGGAGAAACCAAAACGAATAAATACATCGGTTATTTGCCCGATGTCCCCGCTTTTTACGGATATATGAGACCTACGGAATACCTTAAATTATGCGGCGAAATAACGGGGATGGATAGTAAAATATTAAAGAATAGAATTGAGGAAATATTAAATCTCGTAGGACTGGAAAATAATAATAAAAAAATAGGTGGTTTTTCGAGGGGAATGAAACAGCGCCTCGGTATAGCTCAGGCACTATTAAATGAACCAAAGCTATTGATTTGCGATGAACCTACATCTGCACTTGATCCCGTGGGAAGAAAAGAGATATTAGATATTCTCTTAAAGATAAAAGGAAAAAGCACCGTTATCTTTTCAACACATATTTTATCCGATGTTGAAAAGATATGTGACAGTATAGCAATCCTTCATAAAGGCAATATCGCTCTTAGCGGTGAAGTTGAGAAATTAAAGCAAGGTAAACGAAAAGATGTTTTGTCCATAGAATTTATAGAAGAAACTGATTTAGATAAATTTATGATGTTTGAAAAGATACTTAATTATAAAGAGCATATCAATGTGGAAGGAAAAAATGTTTTAATTTCATCAAATAATATAAATAAAGTACAAAGGTATGTGCTTTATGAACTGGGGAAAGAAAATATACTTCCAGCTAAAATCGAAATATTAGAGCCTACTTTAGAAAATCTATTTATGGAGGTGGTAAAATGAAAAGTTTTATGGCCTTTACTAAAAAAGAATTTTTGGAGCTTTTTAGGACATATAAAATACTTATAATTGCGGCAGTATTCTTGGTATTTTCCATGATGAACCCTGTAATTGCTAAACTGACTCCGCTGCTTGTTGAAAATTTTATGCCTGAAGGAATGAATATGACGATACCGGAGCCGGGTGCGATTGATTCATGGATGCAGTTTTATAAAAATCTGCCTTTGTGTCTTATAGTTTTTGTAATTGTATTTTCCGGGATTTTGACTGTCGAGATAAGTAACGGTACTCTCATAAATATGCTGACTAAAGGTTTAAGCAGAACAAATGTTATAATTTCTAAATTATTAACTATGATAATAATGTGGACTTTTTCATATATACTATATTTTGTGGTTACTTATATTTATACGATTTATCTTTTTCCTGAAAGTATAAATAATATTATATATGCTGCTTTGATGTACTATATATTTGGAATATTTATAATATCTGTTATGATATTTGCAAGCAGTATGTTTAATGGCAATTATGGTGTATTGTTGTTTACCGGGGGAGTAACTGTGGTATTATTCCTTATTAATATAATTCCTAAGATACAAAGATATAATCCCTTGAAACTAATCAATGATAATATGTCACTACTGCAAAACAAATTATCGGTTGGAGATTTTAAATTTGCTTTAATAACATTAACTGTTATGTGCATTGTATTTATTATTTCGGCAGTACCTATATTTAATAAAAAACAAATATAAAAATAAGCCTTAAAAAAGGCTTATTTTTTAATATTTTACTTGACATATCTGTTATAACTGTATATACTGTATATATACAGAAAACGAGGTGAGGATATTGGATATAATTATAAGTAATGTCGACGATAAACCAATATATGAACAAATTTATACACAAATCAAGAATTTGATTGTCTCGGGTAAAGTAAAGGAAGGAGATCCTCTTCCTTCTATCAGAAGTCTTGCTAAAGATTTAAGGATAAGTGTAATAACCACAAAAAGGGCATATGATGAACTTGAAAAAGACGGATATATTTATACTTTAAAGGCTAAGGGCTCTTTTGTTAATAAGAAGAACACTAAACTTATCAAAGAAGAAAACCTTAAGAAAATAGAAGAATATATCAAAGAGATAATCATACTTTCAAAGGTGTGTGATCTTGATACTGAAGAATTATTTGAAATGTTTAAGCTTATGGCGGAGGAATAGAAATGAATGCTATTGAAATAAATAACTTGACTAAAGAATATAAAGATTTTAAATTGGATGATATAAGTCTTGCTTTACCAAGCGGATATATAATGGGGCTTATTGGTGAGAATGGTGCAGGGAAGAGTACGACGATAAAACTATTATTAAATGCTATAAATGCTGATAAAGGACAAATCAACATTTTAGGAAAAAGTAATAAAGATAACTTTAAAGCTACCAAAGAGGATATCGGTGTCGTTTTGGATGAAGCTCATTTTCCCGAAGGTGTAAACGCGAAGCAAGTCAATGTGATAATGCGAAATACTTATAAAAACTGGGATGAAAAAGTATTCTTTGAATATATAAATAAATTTTCATTACCTCTTAAAAAAAGTTTTAAGGATTTTTCCAGAGGTATGAAAATGAAGCTTATGATCGCTGTTGCACTTTCCCATGACGCAAAGTTACTAATTTTAGATGAAGCTACGAGCGGACTTGACCCTATAGTAAGAGATGAAATACTGGATTTGTTTTACGATTTTACAAGAGACGAAAGTCACTCGATCTTAATTTCTTCACATATCGTTTCCGACCTTGAAAAGTTATGTGATTATATAGCATTTCTTCATAAAGGAAAATTATTATTTGTGGAAGAAAAGGATATTCTTCTTGAAAATTATAGGATACTGAAATGCAGTAATGCAGAATTCGACGATGTTGATAGAGATGCAATAAAAGGTTTGAGAAGAACAGATTACGGAGTAGAGGCTTTGGTTATAAAGGATATGGTAAACCCTGCTTTTAAACTCGAAAAGCCGAATATTGAAGATATTATTGTATTTATGGCTAAGGAGGTTAAATAAATGAAAGGTCTGATTATTAAAGATTTATATGAGCTTATAAAGCAATGCAGGTTTGTACTTTTATTGTGTTTGATTTATATGATAATATCCATAATGGGTGAAAGCTCGACATTTTTCTTGGCTTTTGCAATAGTATTTATCTCAATGCTTCCTATTACCGTTATGGCTTATGATGAAAAAAGCAAGTGGGATAGTTATGCTATCACGATGCCTTATACGAGAAAAGAAATGGTTTTAAGCAAGTATATATTATCTCTAATTGGTATATTTTCTATGAGTATATTATATTTAATACTCAGGGGAGGAACATTTTTGATTATTGACGGCAACTTATCGATGTTACCGGAAATGATTACTTCTATGCTTCCTATGATATTGGTCGCGATACTATTCAGTTCCGTAAATTTTCCGATTATATTCAAATTCGGAGCTGAAAAGGGAAGACTTGCAATGATAATCCTTTGTGCTTTAGTAGGAGGGATATTCGGAGCTACGGCTGCCGGTGCAGAAGAGAGCGGAGATATCTTTGTTAGGATATTTCCCAGTATACCAAATATAGTATATCCTATTGCAGCAGTGGTTTTACTTATGGTTTCATTTTTGATTTCGGTAAAAGTATATGAAAAAAGAGAATTATAAAACTTTAAAGACATCTTAATAAGGTGTCTTTTTTATGGGGCACTACGCCTCACTGCGTGAGATTTCGCGCCCCATAGTCAACTTGCAATAAAGTATGGATTTTAAAATTAACTCATGATAAAATCTAAATACTATAATAAAGGAGAGAGAATATGAAAATATATAATATAAACAAGAATAATAAAAATATTTCCGTTATCGAAAGTGAGGATATACTTATAAATGATGTTGATTCCGGACTGGACTTTGCTATGGAAGTTTCAAATATGACGGGAATAAGTAATATAATCATAAATAAAGAAGCTGTTGATGATATCCTTTTTGATTTGAAGAATAAAATACTTGGGGAATTACTTCAAAAATATATCAATTATAATATAAAGTTTGCTGTAATAGGAGATTTTTCAAAGTTCAAAAGTAAGGCTTTGAATGATTTTATATATGAGAGCAACAATGGCAGAAATTTCTTTTTCTTAGAAGATATTAATACTGCCGTTGAAAAGATGACTGAATAATCTTCAAGCGTAAACATGGATTATAAGAGATATATTGTAATAATTGTAACGTTTTATTAGAAAATAAAATATAATGATACAAAATAATAAAAATATTAATTAAAATTAGCACTCTCCTCTTGACAGTGCTAAAGAAAAGTGGTATATTATACTTGAACAAAGAGGAGGACCTTTCAAAAAAGATTCAAATCCAAGTAGTTCAAAATTTGGGAAACATTTAATATGATAGGAGGAATGACTTATGATGTTACCTAGAATTTTGTCAGAAAGCTTATTTGATGATTTAATGGACTTTCCTTTAGAAAAAGATTTCTTTGACGGTAAAAATCCTTTATACGGAAAACATGAAAAGAACCTTATGAAGACCGATGTCAGAGAAAAAGACAATAATTATGAAGTAGATATTGATTTACCGGGTTTTAAAAAAGACCAAATTTCAGCTGAATTAAAAGACGGATATCTAACAATCAGTGCCAGTAAAGACCTTGACAAGGAAGAAAAAGACAAAGAAGGAAAGTACATCAGAAGAGAACGATACAGCGGTTCCTGTGCCAGAAGCTTTTATGTGGGAAGTGATGTCAAGGAAGATGAAATCAGTGCTAAATTTGAAGACGGAATATTAAAAATAGTTATCCCTAAGAAAGATGTAAAAGAAATAGAAGGAAAACGAATGATTTCGATCGAGGGATAATATACAAATAGAAAGGACTGTCCTTTGACAGTCCTTTTATTATTCTTTATTTATAAGGGTGATACCAATACATATCAGAGATAAACTTAGAAGTTTAATACTGTCTCCGGTATTCATTTTACCCATTACATTTAGTACAAATGTACCTACGGAGAGTGCAAATCCGACACATTTAAAAATAAGCATTATAGTATCTTTTATATTTGATTTTTTTATTTCATTTTGAGTATCGTTTCCTGAGTTACTTCCAAGCAATTTATTGGGGTCGATATCCAATATTTCCGATAATTTCGGTATCAATGATATATCGGGATAAGAAAGCCCTCTTTCCCATTTTGATACTGCTTTATCCGTTATATTTAATTTATTCGCAAGTTCCTGTTGAGTCATGTTTTTTTCTTTTCTCAGACTGCTTATAAGCCTGCCCATTTCGTTGTCCATTTTAATGCTCCTTTATCTTTGTTTAATTATATTATAAATTATCATTAAAATAAAGGATATCCATACAAAGTAGAAATTGGTAAACCTATGGTTTAGTTCCTATTTATAAAAAAGAAATCCTTATTTGTAAGGATTTCTCAAGGTCATTATTCAAAAATCTTATCTTGTTCTCGTCTTAATTTTACGACAAGAGAATCTTCATCGAGTATAACATCATCGTATGTTACTACTTCGCCTTTTTTAACATCTTTTGCCATAACCGTATTTGAATTTATAAGTCCTATGGGAAGAGCATTAAATTCTTTTGCGATTTCTCTTTTATCTATTGTACCATAAGTAGAAAATCCGCCGATACCATCGATTTTTTCACCTTTCTTAAGGTCTTTTTTAGCAACCGTTATCGTTTCGCATACCAAACCTTTCATAGGAACTATTGTATTTGCTTTGTCCAGTACTGCTCTTGCTATTGTAAGAGGTGTTTCCATTCCGCATAAATGATAAGGTCTGTATAATACATAGTTCGGACCGTCACCTATTCTTAGATATTGAAGTTCGTGATGAACGAATTCAAGGTCTGTTGAGATTATGCAGAATACTCCGGGAGCGATTCCGTTTACCCATTCCACAACTCCGTAATTATTTAAAATACCACCTTCTTCTTTTAAAGATAATATTTTAACCAATTCTTTTATATCGCTCTTTGGTCCGTGACCTCCTCTTACATCCGGAACGAGCCCTGTAGAGTTTGCCATACAGCAAAGTTCAACCATATTTTTTGTTCCGTCCGAGAATGAACACTGCATTTTAGGACTAACGCCTCTGCTTATTGCGTAATCTCTTATACTGTCAGGTGTACATGAGTGATCTACTTCATTGTTTTTACCCTTTCCAATGACTTTGATATCGAATGCTAACGCTTCGCAGAAATCAAACATTTCCTTTACTGCACCCGGTTCGTCTCCGGCACTTCCTGTATAGATAACACCTGCTTTATCCGCTTTTTGTTTTAGTATAGGTCCCACTACCACGTCTGCTTCAACGTCAAGCATTACGATATGCTTTCCGTTATTTATCGTATCTATAGCTATTTCTGCCCCGATATCCGTAAAACCCGTAGCGTCAACTACTGCGTCTGTGCCTTCTACGAATGAAGCTATGCTTTTATCCTCGCTGACAACGATTTTACCTTTATTGATAGCGTCGTTTGCTTGTGATAATTTGTTTGTTATTATGTAGTCATCTTTTGTGATATTTGATTTTGTGAATGCGTATAAAACTTTATCTACATCTATATCACAAATAACGGAAGGTGTCATTCCCTTCATTTTATAAAGCTGACTTATCAATCCTCTTCCCATTTGTCCTGCACCTACAATACCTACTCTTATAGGTTTGTTATTTTCTTGCAGTTCTTTTAATCTGTAATTCATACCTAGCATAAATTTGTTTCCTCTTTCCTCTTAAACTTTTTACAAATCCCCTCAAATTTGTACATATTTAAGCAGGATAATTATAACACCATATTTTATAATTATACAAATTTTAATTAAATTCTAATTAATATGATATATGATAATGCTTTTAAAATAAGCAAAATTTCACTATCTATAAAAAATAAACTTTTGTAATAAATATTGATATTAAAGGGACATTGACATATAATATAATAGTTAAAAAATAGCATTAAAAGGAAACTTATTTATGGAAAATAATAAAAAGAATAAAAGTAAGATTATCGTCATTTCGATTGTAGCTGCTATCGTGATTGTAACAAATCTGCTTACTTTTTTAATAACATCTTCATGTAATCTTGCAATAGGGAATAAAGTTTTAATAAATACGCCTAGCATTACTAGTGCTAAGAATATCACAAAGTTGGTTTCTCTTGAAAAATTACTAAAGGAAGATTACTATACAAATTTAGACGAACAAAAATTATGGGATTATGCGTTTAAGGGGTTATATGCGGGGACAGGAGATCCGTACTCCACTTATTATACCGAAGAAGAATTTACTTCTTATACCGAAGGATTTGACAGTGATTATTCCGGTGTCGGTATACAAATAATGAATAATGAAAACAGTCAAGTAATAGTCGATTCTGTATTTCAAGGCTCCCCCGCGGAAAAATCGGGTATGAAAGCAGGGGATATAATAATAAAAGTAGATGATATGGATACCACAAAAGCTTCAACTTCGGATGTTTCTAAAAAATTAAGAGGTAAAACACATACAAAGGTAACGGTTACCGTTCTTAGAGATAAAAAAGAAATAACTATGGAAATCACCAGAGACAATATTGATATGAAGAGGGTCTCAGGTAAAATGATAGGTGATTTGGGTTATATAAAAATAACTGAATTTACCGATAAAGTCGGAAAACAATTTACCAATTATTATAATGATTATACCAATAAGAATATGAAAGGTCTTATTATCGACTTGAGAGATAATCCCGGCGGACTTGTAAACGAAGCTACCGAAATAGCTAATTTATTATTAAAAGAAAACAGTACTATTATTTCTACGACGAACAAATCCGGAAAGACTCAGACGGTAAAAGATACGACGAGTGAATATGCTAAAGTTCCAATTGTTGTATTAATAAATGAAAATTCTGCCTCATCTTCGGAAATTTTATCTTGTGCATTACAGGATAATAAAATGGCTACGATAATGGGCGTTAAATCATACGGAAAAGGAATAATCCAAGAGGTGAAATCTCTACTTGACGGTTCGGGCGTTACCATAACTTCCGATGAGTACGTTAGCCCTTCCGGACATAAAATTCATAAAAAAGGTATTACGCCTGATGAAACAGTAAAACTTGATAGTAAGAAATCATTAAATCAATTATCTGATAAAGAAGATAATCAACTACAAAGCGCTATAAAATATTTAAAACAAAATATAAAATAATAAAAGGAGCAAGAATATGGGATACAAATATGTAATATTCGATCTGGACGGAACAATCGTTGATTCACAGCTTGGAAGCTGCAAGGGATTTCAAGGGGCACTTAAAGCGTACGGCGTGGAAGAAAGCTTGGAAAACATTAAAAAATTGCTGGGACCTCCTCTTTCAAAGACTATCATTACAAAATACGGTTTTAGTGAAGAAGACGGAAAAGCAGCTATGAAACTTCATTTTGAATATTTGAAAACCAAAGGTATATTTGACGCTGAGTATTACGATGGGATGTTTGAAATGCTGGATAAGTTAAAGGAAAATGGTATAAAAATTGCGATAGCAACCAATAAACCCGAAGAAATATCCATAAAACAATTAGAACATTTAAAATTGAAAGACTATTTTGATTTTATTGTCGGAAATAATGAAGCACAAAATAGAGGAACAAAAGCAGAATTTATTAAAATGGCAATGGACGCTATAGGTGTAGAGGATAAAAAAGAAGCAGTAATGGTAGGGGACAGATATAATGACCTTGAAGGCGGAGTTGAAAATGGACTTGATACCATAGGTGTTACTTACGGATATGGATCAGTAGAGGAAATCGAAGGATGTAATCCTACTCATATCGCTAAAACTCCTTTGGATATTGCCGATATTGTATTAGGATAGGTAGATATTATGGGATATAAATATATAGTATTTGATTTAGACGGAACAATATTAGACTCACATGAAGGAATATGTATATGCTTTCAGCAAGCACTTAAATCAGCCGGTATTGATGAAAGTATTAATAATATAAGAAAACTTTTAGGACCTCCCCTTTCAAGAACCATTATTACAAAATATGGTTTAAGTGAAGAAGAAGGGGCTGCTGCAATGAAAATACATATGAAGAGACTCAAAGAAAAGGGAATATATGAATGTAAAATTTACAAAGGTATTCCAAAGCTTTTAAAGACTCTTAAAGAGAATGGTATCAAAATGGCGATAGCTACTAATAAGCCCGAAGAACCTTCTATTTTACAGCTTGAACATTTTGATTTAGCTCAGTATTTTGAAATCATTATCGGTAATGATTATACTCAAACGAGAGGTACAAAAGGCGACTTTATCAGAATGACACTTGAACATATGGGTGTAGAAGATAAAAAAGAAGCAGTAATGGTAGGGGACAGATATAATGACCTTGAAGGCGGAGTAGAAAACGGACTCGATACTATAGGTGTTACTTACGGATACGGCTCCAAAGATGAAATCGATAAGTGTAACCCTACTCATATTACGGATACGCCGCTTGGTATACTCGATATAGTTTTGTAAAAGAATAAAAAGACCGATTATCGGTCTTTTTTATTCTTGTTTTGTGTTACATTCAGGGCAGACATAATGAATATTTAAGTCATATGATGTTATGTTATCTACCGAGTGCTCTTCTATTATTTTATCAAAATCTTTTATAACGATATCTTTTAATTTACCGCATTCATCACAAATAAGATGGTCGTGATTATTTATATTTTTATCAAATCTGTCCGGAGCGTTATGTATTTCAACTTTTCTTATTTCGCCGTCTCTGACCATTAGATTTAAATTTCTATATATCGTTCCAATAGCGATATTGGGCATTTCTCTTTTTGCCGATTCATATATTTCTTCTGCTGATAAATGTTCTTTGGAATTTGTAATGATACTATAAATAAGCCTTCTTTGTTTAGTCATATTTATATACCTCACTATTTTTGTTTATATTATTATAACATATACAAACCTCTGCATACAATATATTTCTTAGCATTATTATAGGGAATAGATATAAATTTATTTTTTATGTATTAATTATATTAAAATTTTATTAAAAAAAATAACATGACACAGATAAACAAAGTTTTTTATGGAAAAGCTTTATTATTCTATAAAAGGAAATAAGGTGACGAAGTGTTAAGTGGAATTTTTAAAAATAAAGCGTTTATTTTAGCGTGTTTACTTATATTTAATTTTTCTATTCCAATAAGTATAAAAAACCATATAGATGAAAAAACTAAAAATGCAGCTATATATAAAGATATTTTAAAACAAAGTGTTGCGGTGATGAATGATAATGCGGCAAAAGAAGAAAAAAAAGGAAGTTCTTATGGCTTTACAAAAAACATACTTGTATCTGCACTCCCTTTTTTACATTTAAATGAGACAGGCTATGAAGAAGTTAAAATAAAAAAGGATACGACAAACGATACAAAGGATGATACATCTAAACTGGTAGCAGCCAAGAAGAAGATGAATGACAGCACAGCTACCGACAATAAAGCGACAAATAAGCCGCTTGTTTTGATATATCACACCCATGCCACTGAATCTTTTAAAGATAAAACGAATAAAGGGACGTATCGTTCAAGGAATAATAATGAAAATATGGTTGCGGTCGGTAAGGAAATGGTTGACGTACTTAAAAATGAATATGGTATAGAAAGTATTCACGATACATCTCAGCATGATTACCCGAGTTATAACGCCGCTTATGATAATTCTTTAAAGAGTGCGGAGAAAATATTAAAAGATAATCCGAGTATAAAATACGTCTTTGATATACATAGAGATGGTCTTCCATCTTCAAATAATAATATGAAATATAAAGCAAAAGTAGGAAGCACAAATGTTGCTAAGGTGATGATAGTGTTAGGTATGGATCATAAAAATTCCGGCAAGAATTTAAAATTTGCCGATAAAGTAAATAATCAGTTTGACAAAATGTACCCTTCGATTTGTCTCGGGGTTACCAAAAGGGAACCTTATAGGTACAACCAGTGGTTAAGCAGCAATAGTATACTTTTTGAAGTAGGCAGTAATCTTAATAATCTGCAGGATTCGAAAAATACTGCTAAACTTATGGGACGAGTTATCGGTGAAGTAATAAAAAAAGATATGAAAGGTAAATAATGCATAGAAGAAGAAATATATCTTTACCTATTATGATTTGTTTACTGATTATGATAATCACTTTTGCCGGATATTTGGTGTATGATTTAACCGATATGTACTATGATACTTATGAAAATACAAATTCCAATTTGCTTGTAGAAAATAATAATGAAACGGATAAAGTTTTAAATGTTTTCGGATATGAATTTAAAGTTCCCGATTTAGAGGTTTTCACTAAATAATAACCTGTGAAAGCCTCTATTTTATTTCATTTTTTTGCCATTTTTATTTTTAAAATAAAGTTTATTTTTGTTGACATAGTTTGAATAAATCAGTATAATTATACTGATAAAAAAATACTGATATATAAGAAGGGAGCCTATACATAAAATGAAAAAATACTCTATATCAAAACAGGCATTACAGAGATTACCTTCTTATTTAAACTATCTGAACTGGGCAAAAAGAGAAAATGTTAAAAATATATCTTCTCCTACTATTGCAAGCGACTTAAAGCTCAATGAAGTTCAGGTAAGAAAAGATTTGGCAGCAATAAGTTCTACCGGCGGTAAACCAAGACTTGGATATAATGTTGATACTCTTATTTCAGATATCAAAGTATTTCTCGGTTATGATGAAACCGATAAGGCAGTGCTGATCGGTGCGGGGCAGCTGGGAAGAGCGCTTCTATCTTATAACGGTTATGAAGATTATGGGCTTGAAATCGTCGCGGCATTCGATGTTGATGATGCAGTGGTCGGTAAGAAATTTAAAGGGAAGCCTATTTATCATATCGATATGCTTGATAGAGTATGTAAGAAAAATAATATACATATAGGGATTATAACCGTTTCGGCAGAAAACGCACAGGAAGCTTGTGATAAGCTCGTAGAGTGCGGGATATTGGCTATTTGGAATTTTGCACCTTGTCATTTGGTGGTTCCTGATAATATCCTCGTCCAGCATGAGAATACTGCGGCTTCACTTGCATTTTTATCGATGCATCTTAGAGAAAAGATGAAAAATGAAAAAGAATAATAATCAATATTATTTTTAAATTGATTAATTATTAAATATTCATTGTAATGTTTTAGGTATTATTATATAATTATTATATATAATACCAAATAAAATCCTTTATTTATAAAGGGTTTGGTAATTTATTGTTTATAAAAGTTTGGTAATACACCGGCTTATATATATAAGTTCATAGCCTTGCCTTTGCTATGATAAAAAAAGGTTTTATTTTAGGAGGAAAAAATATGGCAAAAAAAGTAGTTTTAGCAGGCGCTTGCCGTACTGCAATTGGTACAATGGGTGGGACTTTAAGTACGACTCCTGCCAGAAAATTAGGTTCAATCGTAATCAAAGAAGCTTTAAAAAGAGCGAATGTACCGGCTGACCAAGTTGATCAAGTATATATGGGTTGCGTAATCCAAGCTGGTTTAGGTCAAAACGTAGCAAGACAAGCGTCTATCGATGCAGGTTTACCTATCGAAGTACCTGCTGTTACAATCAATGTAGTTTGCGGTTCAGGTCTTAACTGTGTAAACATGGCTGCTCAAATGATTAATGCAGGTGATGCTGATATCGTAGTAGCCGGCGGTATGGAAAACATGTCAATGGCTCCATATGCTGATATGAACGGTCGTTACGGACATAGAATGAATAATGCAACATTAGTTGATACAATGGTTAATGATGCATTATGGGATGCATTCAACGGATATCACATGATTCAAACAGCAGATAATATTTGTGTTGATGAAAGATGGAATCTTTCAAGAGAAGAATTAGATGAATTTGCAGCAGCTAGTCAACAAAAAGCAGTTGCAGCACAAGAAGCAGGAAAATTCGATGATGAAATCGTTCCTGTAGAAGTTAAAAAGAGAAAAGAAACAATCATATTTAATAAAGATGAAGGACCTCGTCCCGGAACAACTCCTGAAACATTAGCTAAACTTAGACCAATCAATAAAGACGGAAAAGTTACAGCAGGTAACGCTTCAGGTATTAATGACGGAGCAGCTGCAATAGTTGTTATGAGCGAAGAAAAAGCTAAAGAATTAGGTGTTACACCTATGGCTACATGGACTGCAGGTGCACTTGCAGGTGTTGACCCAACAATCATGGGTATCGGACCTGTTGCTGCAACAAAGAAAGTTTTAGCTAAAACCGGCATGAAAGTTGAAGACTTCGATTTAATCGAAGCTAACGAAGCTTTTGCTGCTCAATCAGTTGCTGTTGGTAAAGATTTAGGATTTGATTTATCTAAATTAAATGTTAACGGCGGAGCTATAGCTCTTGGTCATCCTGTTGGTGCTTCAGGTTGTCGTATCCTTGTAACATTATTACATGAAATGCAAAAACAAGATGCTAAAAAAGGTTTAGCTACACTTTGTATCGGTGGTGGTATGGGTTGTGCTACTATCGTTGAAAGAGACTAATTTAAATTAGTAATTAATTTTAAGGAGATATTAAATAATGGGTTTTGTTAAGTATGAACAAGAAGGTTTTGTAGGTATCGTTACTATTGATCGTCCAAAAGCTTTAAATGCTTTAAATGAAGAAGTATTAAAAGATTTGGAAGCTGCATTTGACGCTATTGATTTAGATACTACAAGAGCAGTAGTTGTAACAGGTGCAGGTAAATCATTTGTTGCAGGCGCTGATATTGGAGCTATGAGCACAATGACAGCGGAAGAAGGCGAAGCTTTCGGTAAATTCGGTAATGATATTTTTAGAAAGATTGAAACATTCCCACTTCCGGTTATTGCAGCAATCAACGGTTTTGCACTTGGCGGCGGAAATGAATTGGCAATGAGCTGCGATATAAGAATTTGTTCTGATAAAGCTGTATTCGGTCAGCCTGAAGTAGGTCTTGGTATCACACCGGGATTTGGCGGAACACAAAGACTCGGCAGAATAATCGGTATCGGTATGGCTAAAGAATTAGTATATGCGGGATATAACATCAAAGCTGATAAAGCTTTAGAAGTAGGTTTAGTAAACGCTGTTTACTCACCTGAAGAATTGATGCCTGCAGCTATGAAATTAGCAGGAAAGATCGCAAAACAAGCTCCTATTGCAGTAAGAAACTGTAAAAAGGCTATGAACGACGGTCTACAAGTAGATATGGATCAAGCTATAGTAGTTGAAGAAAAATTATTCGGCGATTGCTTCAACAGTGAAGATCAAAAAGCCGGTATGAAAGCATTCCTTGAAAAAGGTAAAGCAGAATTCCAAAACAAATAGTTTATAAATAAGTAAAAATAGTCTAGGATCATTCCTAGACTATAAATAATAATTAATACGGAGGATAAGAATGAAAGTAGGTATTATTGGTGCTGGCGCAATGGGTTCAGGTATTGCTCAAGCATTCGCACAAACAGAAGGTTATGAAGTTTGCTTATGTGATATTAATGAAGAATTTGCAGCAAACGGTAAAAAAAGAATCGAAACAGGTTTAAACAAAAGAGTAGCAAGAGGCAAGATGGAACAAGCCAAAGCTGACGAAATCTTAGGAAAAATCACAACAGGTGTTAAAGATATTTGCGGTGACTGCGATTTGATCGTAGAAGCTGTACTTGAAGTTATGTCTATCAAACAAGACACATTCAAAGAATTAGATAAAATTTGTAAAGAAGATTGTATCTTCGCTACAAACACTTCATCACTTTCTGTTACAGAAATTGGAGCAGGTGTAAACAGACCAATCATCGGTATGCACTTCTTCAATCCAGCTCCTGTAATGAAATTGGTAGAAGTTATCGCAGGTTTAAATACTCCGGCTGAAACAGTGGATAAAATTAAGAAAATTTCTGAAGAAATCGGTAAAACTCCGGTAGAAGTTGCTGAAGCTCCTGGCTTTGTAGTAAACAGAATCTTAATTCCTATGATTAATGAAGCTATCGGTATTTACGCTGAAGGCGTTGCCAGTGTAGAAGGTATTGACGCGGCTATGAAACTTGGTGCTAACCATCCAATGGGACCTTTAGCATTAGGTGATATGATTGGCCTTGATATTTGCTTAGCAATTATGAATGTACTTTTCACTGAAACTGGTGACCCTAAATATCGTCCACACACATTACTTAAGAAAATGGTACGTGGCGGTCAATTAGGTCAAAAATCTGGCAAAGGATTTTATGATTATAAATAGGAGGATTCAAAACAAATGGATTTTACATTAAGTAAAGAGCATGAAATGGCGAGAACTCTTTTCAGAGAATTCGCTGAAACAGAAGTAAAACCTCTAGCTCAAGAGGTAGATGAAACAGAAGTTTTCCCTAGTGAAACTGTTGCAAAAATGCAAAAATTAGGATTCCTTGGAATTCCTATGCCTAAAGAATACGGCGGACAAGGCTGTGACTCTCTAACATATGCTATATGTGTTGAAGAATTATCAAGAGTATGCGGTACTACAGGCGTTATCGTTTCAGCACATACATCATTAGGTGCTGGTCCGATCGAAAAATTTGGTACACCGGAACAAAAAGAAAAATATTTAAGACCACTTATCAGTGGCGAAAAACTTGGTGCATTCGGTTTAACTGAACCAAACGCAGGTACAGACGCATCAGGGCAACAAACAAAAGCCGTTTTAGACGGAGATGAATATGTACTTAACGGATCAAAAATCTTTATCACAAACGGTAAAGAAGCTGATACATATGTAATATTTGCAATGACTGATAAGTCTAAAGGTACAAAAGGTATCTCTGCATTTATCGTAGAAAAGGGAACACCTGGTTTCACTTTTGGTACAAAAGAAAAGAAAATGGGTATCAGAGGTTCTTCTACATATGAATTAATCTTTACAGATTGCAGAATTCCTAAAGAAAACCTTCTTGGTCAAGAAGGTAGAGGATTTGGTATTGCTATGCAAACTCTTGATGGCGGTAGAATCGGTATTGCATGTCAGGCTCTTGGTTTAGCTCAAGGTGCTTTAGATGCTACAATCGAATTCGTTAAAGAAAGAAAACAATTCGGAAGACCTATCGCTAAATTCCAAAATACACAATTCCAAATTGCTGATATGGCAACACAAGTAGAAGCTGCTAGAATGTTAGTATACAAAGCTGCTATTGCTAAGGATACTCAAAAGAGATTCTCTGTTGAAGCTGCTATGGCTAAATTATATGCTGCTGAAGTTGCTATGGATGTTACTACTAAAGCTGTTCAACTTCACGGTGGATATGGTTACACAAGAGAATATGACGTTGAACGTATGATGAGAGACGCTAAGATTACTGAAATCTATGAAGGTACTTCAGAAGTACAAAGAATGGTAATCTCAGGAAGCTTATTATAATAAGAGGAAAAGGAGAGAAGTATAGTGAAAATTGTAGTTTGCGCTAAGCAAGTTCCAGATACAAATGAAGTTAGAATTGATCAAAAAACAGGTACTCTAATCAGAGAAGGCGTTCCTGCTATCATGAACCCAGACGATAAAGCCGGTCTTGAAGCTGCACTTCAAATCAAAGATAAAACTGGCGCAGAAGTAACTGTTATTACAATGGGTCTTCCTGCTGCAGAAGAAATCTTAAGAGAAGCTTTTGCTATGGGAGCTGATAAAGGTGTATTAGTAACAGACAGACCATTCGGTGGAGCTGATACTCTTGCAACATCAAATACATTAGCTGCTGCTATCAAAACATTGGATTACGATTTAATCATTGCCGGTAGACAAGCTATCGACGGTGATACAGCTCAGGTTGGACCACAAATTGCGGAACATTTAGATATCCCTAACATTTCTTATGTTCAAAAAGTTGTTGAAGTAACAGATGACAGCATCACAGTTGAAAGACAATACGATGACGGTTATCATGTAGAAAAAGCTCAAATGCCTTGCCTAATCACAGCTCTTGGCGATTTAAACAAAGCAAGATATATGACACCGGGCGGAATTTTTGATGCATTCAAGAAAGACATCCAAATCATTACAAGAAAAGATGTTGATATTGAAGATGAAAAAATCGGTAAAGCCGGTTCTCCTACAAACGTTGCTAAATCATTCCCTAAAGCTGTTAAAGCTGCAGGTGAAAAGGTTGAATTAGATGCTGATGCAGCTTCTGAATACCTTGTAGGAAAATTAAAGGAAAAACATATTATCTAATTAATTAGGAAAGGAAATTGAAATAATGAGTTTTGAAGAATATAAAGGCGTATTTGTCTTCGCGCAACAAGTTGATGGTGTAATCAACAATGTTGCTTTAGAATTAACAAGTGAAGCTACAAAGCTTGCTGCTGCTTTAAAAACAGACGTTACAGCTGTTCTTTTAGGTAAAGACGTAAAAGGATTAGCTGACGAATTAGCTAAATATGGTGCAGATAAAGTATTAGTAGTAGATGATCCTGCTTTAGAAACATATACAACTGAACCATATGCACACGCTATGGATGAAATAATTAAAAATTACAAACCTGACATCGTACTTTACGGTGCTACAGCAATCGGTAGAGATTTAGCTCCTAGAGTATCTGCAAGAGTTGCTACAGGCTTAACAGCTGACTGTACAGTTCTTGAAATCGATGAATTTAAAAATGCACTAGGTAACGTAAACAAAGGTTACGAAGGTAAACTTTTCTTAAACGCTACAAGACCTGCATTCGGTGGTAACTTAATGGCAACAATCGTTTGTCCTGATAACAAACCACAAATGGCTACAGTAAGACCTGGCGTTATGCAAAAAATCGAACCAAAAGATGTAAAAGCTAACGTAGAAGAAGTAAAAGTTGACTTTGCTAAAAACAACAAATGCGTAGAAGTATTAGAAGTTGTTAAAGCTGTAAAAGATAAAGTTGATATTTCTGAAGCTAAGATTTTAGTATCAGGCGGACGTGGTGTTGGCAGTGCTGAAAACTTCAAGTTATTGGAAGATTTAGCTGAAGCTATCGGCGGTGAAGTTTCTGCTTCAAGAGCTTGTGTTGACGCAGGTTGGGTAGCTAAAGATATCCAAGTAGGTCAAACAGGTAAAACAGTTAGACCTAACGTTTACTTTGCTATCGGTATTTCAGGTGCTATTCAACATGCTGCAGGTATGGAAGAATCTGATCTTATCATTGCGATAAATAAAGATGAATCTGCTCCTATTTTCAGCTTTGCTGATTATGGTGTAGTTGGCGATTTAAATAAAATAGTTCCATTATTAACAGAAGCTATTAAAAACGCTTAATATAATCATAAAATCATATAATGAAAAGTAGAAATACTTTTCAGGAAAAGAGGGGTATCTTAGGATGCTCCTTTTTCATAATGGAGGATATATGGATATAAAACAAGAACATAATATATCTCAGGTACAGGTATTATCTCAGGCTCAGGTAATGTCACTAAGTCTTTTAAGTATGGATAATTTGGAGTTGAGTGAATTTTTATATAAGGAATATCTTGAAAATCCTCTTCTTGAGACTAAAAGTGAGAATAATGATGATATCACTTTTGATATAAAAAATATGGATATCCCCAGTACCAGGCAGCATTCCAAAGAAAATATAAATTATCTGGAAACTGAAAACACTGATGAAATTGATATTAAACATTTGATATTATATCAATTGAACTTTAATGATTATTCTAAAAGAGAATTAAAAATTATGGAATTTTTAATCGATTGTCTTGATGATAACGGATATTTTAATTACGATTTAAAAGAGATAGCTGTAATTTCCGGATATAAAGTTGATGAAATAAATAAATGTTTTAATATTTTAAAAGAATTAGAGCCTTATGGAATATTTTCCAGGGATTTAAAAGAATGTTTACTTGTTCAGGTAAAGAAAAATAATATATATGACAAAAATGTAGAAACAATTATTAGTAATTATTTGAATGAAGTGTCTGTGGATAATGTAAGTAAAATTTCCAAAGAACTAAAACTTAGCAGATTGGAAGTCAGAAAATATATTTATGCGATAAAGTGTTTAAATCCAAAACCGCTTATGAATATAAAACTTTCAAAACCTGATTATATAAATCCTGATATTATAATAACTTATGAAAATAATAATTGGAATATAGAATTAAACGATAACTGGATAAATAATTATTATATCAGTGATTATTATTTAAAGCTTATTGATATCAGTGAAGATAAAGAATTAAAAGAGTATTTTAAAGAAAAATTATCTAAATGCAGATTTATTTTAAATTGTATAGAGCAGAGAAGGAATACGATTTTAAATATTACAAAAGTCGTAATAAGCAGACAAGAAAAATATTTCCGAGGAAATGGGAAAATCATGTCGATGACTTTAAGTGAAATTGCGGATGAAATTGATATGAATGTTTCAACTGTGAGCAGAGCTGTGAAAAACAAGTATATAAGTACTCCTATTGGGATTGTAAACATGAGAAATTTGTTTTCTTCTTATAATTCTTATGGTGGGAATATTGACCTAACTTCAGAGGATGTAAAACAGAAGATAAAAGAGATAATATATGAGGAAAATAAGAAAAAGCCTTACAGTGATGATGAGATCGTTAATATATTAAATAACAAAAATATAACTATTTCCAGAAGGACTGTAAGTAAATATAGGAAAGAATTAAATATCCCAACTTCATATAATAGGAGAGAATAAAAGGAAGTAAATTAATAAAATATTACTTCCTTTTTATATTTATATAATTTTTGTTACTATGTATCCTTCATCGGTTATAATTTTTTTTATAATTGGTTCGTCAATCTCTTCTTTCATTAAGATATCTATTGAATTATTATAAAGATTCACCTTAGCCCATATACCATCCATTTCATTAAATTTATTTTCGAGTCTAATTGCATCATTTCTGCAAGATATACTTTTAATTTTAATAAGCCTTTCGTATTTATAATTATTTTTATTTTTATCTTTTACTTCTACTTTTTTTATCATCTCATACTTGTTATCAGTACATTCTGATGTAAGTTTTATTGCGTAATTTTTTATAAATACTATACCTGATAGTATTAAAATAACGAATATAATAAATCGTATCATTGATAATTACCTTACCTTTTTATCCATTTATTAATATAATATGGATAAATTATAATTTTTGTTATAGTTTTATATATACTTAAAAATTATTATAGAAGTAAATAATATTTGGTATTATTAATGTAATTGAATTCCTTCCAATGTAATTTGTCAATAAAATAAAGCACCTACTTTACGTCGGTACTTTATTTTATATAATATTAGAAGTTTTCTTTAAATCTTTTTGCAAATTCAATTATTAATTCATCCCTAAAATTAGGGTCTGCGATATTTATAAGTCTTCTTGCTCTTTCTTTTAATGTTTGTCCTTTTAAATGTGCTATACCATGTTCTGTAACGATATAATCGACATCTGTTCTTGAGGTCGTTACCGCACTTCCTTCTGTAAGGAATGGAACTATTTTGGATATAGTCCCTTTTTTGGCAGTAGAAGGGAATGCCAGTATTGATTTCCCGCCTTTTGAAAAAGCTGCACCTCTTATGAAGTCTACTTGTCCGCCTATACCGCTGAATTGTTTAAGTCCCATTGCTTCCGCACAGACTTGTCCCATTAAATCTACTTGAAGAGCAGAGTTAACAGAAACCATATTATCATTTTGACCTATTACTATAGGATTATTTACATATTCGATATCCATCATGCTTATGGCCGGATTGTCATGGACAAATTCGTATAGTTTTTGTGTTCCCATTAAAAATGCAACGACCATTTTTCCTTTATGTAAATTTTTCTTTTTACAGTTTATTACTCCCATTTCATATAGTTCCATGACTCCGTCAGAAATCATTTCCGAATGAATTCCGAGGTCTTTTTTATGAGTAAGAAATTTTAGTACTGCATCCGGTATTGCCCCTATACCGAGCTGAAGTGTATCACCGTCATTAATAAGTTTAGCACAGTTCTCACCGATTTTCATTTCCACATCCGTAATTTTAGGATTTGGAAGTTCGGGAACTTGTTCATCGTGTTCGACTATTACATCAATGTCATTTATATGTATAAATCCGTCTCCAAGAGTTCTCGGCATTTTTTTATTTACTTGTGCAATTACAAGTTTGGCAGCTTCTGCTGCCGGTTTTGTATAGTCACATGAAGTTCCAAAACTGCAAAATCCGTTTTCATCGGGAGGCGATACCGTAACCAAGGCTACATCAATAGGTAAGCTTGTTCTAAATAACTGAGGTATTTGATAAAAGAAGCATGGAGTAAAATCTCCTCTTCCTTCATATACTGCATTTCTTGTATTTCCACCTAGAAAAAATGCATTTAGTCTGAAGTGTTCTTTCATTTCTTCCTTTGCATATAGAGAATGTCCCATAGGAACCAGCTGAACGATCTCTACGTCTTTATAATCTTTGTGATGTTCAACCATTTTATCTACTACGTAAACAGGCTCTCCGACTGCATGGGCAATCACTACTCTATTTCCGGATTTTATAAATTTAACAGCTTCATCTCCGCTTTTGATTTTAGAGTTATATATTTGTTTTAAATCCATTTTTCTCTCCTTAATAAAAATATTGCACTGCTTTGACATAAGATATTGAGGTTAAATAAATCAAAGCAGTGCCCATTTAAAGAAAAGTTAGCTTTATTCCTTAATTCCTGCTATATCTTTTGCAAGTTCTTTTTTCATATTCATATTGCCCTGTCTTGCAATCATTATTCTCTGAGCCTGAGGTGAACCTGCACCATGAAGCGATTCTGTTCTGTATCCGACTGCTGCTGTTCCTAATGTTAAGTTTTCGATTAATCTTAATATTCTTAGTCTGTTTTCTGTAGATACACTTGATACGCCCTTGAAGTATTTTTCAACATATTTTCCTACTTCAGGAGATTTTAGATCTTTTTCTGAAGGCGCTGTAACCATGATGCCGCCGGCAATATCTTCTGCAAGTCTTGCGATTTCGTAAGGGAACCTCGTTACGTTTTGTTTACATACATTTGCAAGAAGTAAATCTATGATGTAATTTCCCGATTTTGTTTCCTGTCCTTCGGATGAGCAAGCAATACCGCAGCAATAAAGTGTTTCATTAAGATGAGTCATTTCTATTAATTTATCTTTGATGTGTGATGCTCTTGCGGCTCCGTTATACTCTGCTACAAGTGCAGATGCACCGATCAATACATCGCCAACACCAACTTTACATCCGCCGTAAGATTGTCTGTGATATCCTGCAAATCTTTCTACAAGCATTCCTGAAAAGTCATATTCACCGTTCATGAATATCCTGTCATTTGGAACAAATACATCATCAAATATTACAAGCGCTTCCATTCCGCCGTATTCTACATTACCGACATCTATATCTGAATCTTCCAGTTTTCTTGTATCGCAAGATTGTCTTCCTATTACCATTAAAATACCCTTTGTATCTGTAGGTACTGCGAAAGAAACCGCATAATCTTTATCATTTTCTCCCATGCTTACTGTCGGCATTACAAGTACTTCATGCGAATTTATAATCCCTGTTTGATGTGCTTTTGCTCCCCTTACAACAATCCCGTCTTCTCTTCTTTCTACTACTCTTAAATATAAATCAGGATCTTCCTGTGCCGAAGGTGCCAATCCTCTGTCTCCTTTAGGGTCTGTCATAGCTCCGTCAATTACTAGGTCTTCATCCTGACAGTATTTCATAAACTTTTTAAAGTTTTCATGATAATGTGTTCCGTATGCTTCATCTGTTTCATAAGTCGTACTGTAGACAGCATTAAAAGCGTCCATTCCTACACATCTTTGAAAACAAGATGCAGTCTTTTGTCCGCATAGACGCTGCATTTTTACCTTTTTAACTAGGTCGTCGGCACTTCTATGTATATTTGTAAATCTGTTTATCTTTCTTCCGTCATCTAAAGTAACTGTCATTAAGTCTTCATATTCAGGCATTAATGCTAAGTCATATGTAGCTCTTACAGAGTTAAGTGATGGTCTGAGTATTGGATTGTCTACCGGGTTTTCAACTTTTTTACCGAACATATAAACTTGTAAATTTAATTTCCTTATACTTTCTATATATTCTTTTCCTGTCATTAGTGGCATAATATTTACCTTCTTTCTTTTTTATTTGGGGTAGGTTGGTTTTATTTTTCTATAAATATATACAGCAAAACTCGTGCCAAGTAAACATTTAAGGTAAATAAAAGGTTTTGAAAAGTTTTAGTGTGGAAATATCTTGTTTTGTTGTCATATTTCATTGCAATAATGCAACAAAATAAAAATAATTTTAAATAAAAAAGCAGGTATTAAACCTGCATAATATTAATAGTATTTATTTTGTAGTATGACACTATGACTGCTAAGACAGATATCTCGCCCTATTTTGTATATCTCTTTCTCTTTCTTACAAAAGTAGACGGATCCATGTTCAAACTTGCCGCTGCATCTCTTACATTCTTATATTTTTTATATGCTTCATTTATATATTTAAGTTCTATACTTTCAACTAACTTTTTTAAATCTTTAGTTTCATTAAGTTCAATATTTTCAAAAGGGTTACTTTTAGGTGATATATTTAAAGGTAGATCCTTTGCATTTACTTTTTCTTTACTGCAAATAATCAGCCCTCTTTCAACGATGTTTCTGAGTTCTCTGATATTTCCTGGCCAGTCATAATTTTTTAATTTATCCAATGCACTTTCGCTGAACTTCTTGTTAAATCCGTATTTATCATTAAAATTATTTATAAATAAGTTTGTTAGTGGGATTATATCTTCTTTTCTTTCTCTTAGAGAGGGGATATATATAGGGAATACCATAAGTCTGTAATAAAGATCTTTTCTGAATAATTTTTTATCGACCATATCTTCCATATCTGCATTTGTTGCTGCAATTATCCTTACATCTATTTTAATTGGTTTTGTTCCGCCTATTCTCTCTATTTCCTGCTCCTGCAAAACTCTTAAAAGTTTCACTTGCATATTAAGAGGGAGTTCGCCGATTTCATCCAAGAATATCGTTCCTTTATCCGCGACTTCGAACAGTCCCGCTTTTCCGTTTTTATTTGCTCCCGTAAAAGCACCTTTTTCATATCCGAAAAGTTCGCTTTCAACAAGGTTTGGAGATATCGCACCGCAGTTGATTTTTATAAAAGGTTTATCTTTTCTGTTGCTGTTTTTATATATATGATTTGCAAACAGTTCTTTTCCTACTCCTGTGTCTCCAAGCAACATCACCGTTGCATCTAGTCCTGCTACTTTATCGGCAATGTTTAATGCTTCTATGGATTTTTTATCAACGCAGATGATATCGTCAACTATAGTCGGATTATTACTTATCGGACTTAATTTGTGTTCTCTATTTGTGTCTATTATTTGTTTTCTTCCGATTTCTTCTTTTAAATTATATATTTCGGTTAAATCTCGTACATTGGTTACTACCATGATTATGTCTCCGTTATCATCTATGACCGGAGAGCTTGTTATCAAGGCTTTTTTCCCTGTTTTAAATTCCTGCTGAAGTGTTATAGGTTTCTTTTTTTGCATGGCAAGCAATGAACCTGAAACGGAAATAACATTATTTTTTACTAAATCAAGCATATTTTTTCCGATGACTTCTTCTTTTTTTAGTCCTGTTATCATCTCATAAGATTTATTCGCTTTTATTGTATTTGCATTTCCGTCCGTTATATATATTCCGTCAAATGAATTTTCTATAATAGCATCTAACCTGTCATTTGCTTCCTGCAAATTATTAAAAATACTAAAGTTATTTGTGTCATTCTTTCCCATTTTTTTACCTCTGTTTCATTTTAACTCCTTTGTTGCAATAATGCAACTGTATTTTTGTTATAATATTGGTAATAAAAGTCATAATGATGTTTTATCTTTTTTTACTTGATATTATTTTGATATGAATATATAATGTGGTTATATTATCACGGAGGCAGTATTATGATCGATAAAATTGAAAAAGTACTTAATGAAAAAGTCAGACCTTCTCTTAACAGTCATGGGGGAGATGTAGTAATAAAGAGTTATGAAGATAATATACTTAGAATTCAGTTGATAGGAAGTTGTTCGGGATGCCCTGCTGCAAAAACCACTAACGAGGATTTGATTAAAAGCAGCGTCATGGAAGAAATCCCCGAAGTAAAAGATGTTATTTTAATTGAAGAAGTAAGTGAAGAACTGTTGGATTTTGCTAAAAAGATTTTAAAACATTAAGGGTATTTATGAAAGTATTTATAAAATATTGCGGGGGATGTAATCCGAGGTATGACAGGGTAAGAGAGTTAGATAATTTCAAAAGAAAATATAAAGATATTGAGTTTACTTATGATTACGATAATGATGTCGATATTTGTTTAATCGTATGCGGCTGTAATTCTGCTTGTGCAGATGTTAGTTTTATTGATAAGAATATAAAAACATATATTATTAAAAGTAAACGAGAATTAGAAGATATTAAGTTATAATATAAAGCCGAGTTTATCGGTTTTTTTATTATATTGTGATATAATATGTTTAGTTATGATTCGGGGGTATAAAAATGGATAAATATATGCTTTTAAAACTGATTTCTTTATGTGTATTCTTGATACTTTTAATATATGCACCTATATGGCTTACTTGGGTGTTCATAATGTATTTACTATTAAGATTAATAATATTTGTACTTCCGACAAAAGGAAATGATACTTCTATAGTTGGAAAAGAAAGTGCTTTGTTCGTTTTGGATTTACAAAAGTGTAATTCCAAAAATAAGAATGATTTTATAAAGAGAGTCAATAAGGAAATTAAAATTGCAAAGGATTTGGATTATAATATCATTTATATCAAAAATGTATTTGAATATTATGACATACTATTTTCTTTATTCACCATGGGCGGTGGATTTTTAAAAGGAAGCGGTGATACCGAATTTGCTGATAAACTAAATATAAAGAGTGAAAATATATTTATTAAACATAATCAGGATGCATTTACCAATAAAGAGTTATCTTCTTTTCTTGTAAATAATGATATTGGGGATATTTATATCTCCGGTCAGGATGCGAGAGCTTGTGTATTAAAAACAGCTGTCGGAGCAAAGAATAGAGGATATAATGTTAAAATCATAAGAAATGCCATAAATCCTAATGATAATAGTATTATAAATAAAATAGAAAGTAAAAATATTAAAGTAATAAATTCTTTAAAAGATAATAGGTAAAGATATGAGTGAGCTTAGAAAAATTCCCGGAGTTGGAGCTAAAACGGAAAAGGATTTAATAGAACTTGGGTATAGAACGATAAACTCTTTAAAAGGTGAAGATCCCGAAGAAATATACTTAAGGGACTGTGAAAGAAGAGGTTTTCAGATAGACAGATGTCAGCTTTATGTATATAGATGTGCAGTGTATTATGCAAATGACGGAAAAGACAAAGAAAATAAAAAATGGTGGGATTTTAAAGATAAATAGCAATTAATCCCATTTGACTTTTGTTTTATTAAATGTTAGAGTATCAGAGTAATTAAATAAACAAGCTAGGGGAGCCATTAGGCTGAGAAAACAATTTGTTCACCCTTACTACTTGATCCGGGTAATACCGGCGTAAGGAAGCTAAAGAATTTGTTAAACCCCTCCTGTTTATATAAAATAAGGGGGATTTTTTATGTCTTTTTTTATAACTTCTACTGATAATGGATATGTTCTTAACTCTGCGGGATATATAGCTTTAGTCATTTTATTTTTATCGGTTTTATGTATAGCTACATTTTTATCAAAGAAGAGAGAACAAAAAAGAAAAAATACAAAAGAGTTAGTATACTGTGCGATGATAATCGCTCTTGGGACCGTTGCATCATTCTTAAAAGTATATGAATTCCCATTTGGAGGTACTGTTACTTTATGCAGTACGCTGTTTGTATGTTTGGCAGGTTATTTTTACGGACCCGCCACAGGTGTTTTAACGGCAAGTGCATATGGTATCTTACAATTTATAGTCCAGCCTTATATAGTTTTTCCCCTTCAGGTATTGGTGGATTACTTATTTGCTTTTGGCTCTCTTGGTTTGTCGGGACTGTTTTATAAATCTAAAAACGGACTATTAAAGGGTTATTTGATCGGAGTTTTGTGCAGATATATATTTGCGGTGATTTCGGGATTGATTTTCTTTTTTGAATATGCATGGGAAGGTTGGGCAGCTTTACCATATTCTTTAGTGTATAATGGTATATATATCGGTGCGGAAGCTCTTTTGACTGTTATAATCATATCCGTGCCTGCGGTAAAAAAAGGACTTGAGCGAATTAAAATTAATGCATAGAGTATAATTATATTTTTTGATTTTTATATATTTAAAGCACTTACAAGTTGCATTTAGAAACGTCAAGTTGGTTCAAATGAAATGTAAGGATGTTATAATTAAATAGTAACGGAGGTGCTAATATGAAAACAGGAGAAAAAATAGCAAAATCGAGGAAAAATATCAACTTAACGCAGGATCAGCTGGCGGAAGTCCTTGATGTTTCAAGGCAAACTATTTCCAAATGGGAATCGGATATTGCTTATCCTGAAGCAGGTAAGCTTAAGCTTCTATCTGATACTTTAAATGTCAGTATAGATTACTTATTGAATGGTGAAGCAGAGGAAAATAAAGTTCCTGAAATGAAGCAGACATCAAATGGATATGAAGTAGACTGGTCTAAACTTTATCCTATTTTAAATAAATATGAAAAAGAGATAGATATAAATCATTATTTTGATCTCTTTAGTGATTTGATTAAAGAAGCGATGAAAAAATATAATTATTCATTGGAAGATGCAACCTTAGTTTTAAAAGATATTTATTATAAGGCATATCTTAAATTAAAAGAAGAAGAAAATAAATAAAAAGAACCCTTATGGGTTCTTTTTATTCGTCATAAACTGTTGTTATTATTGGTTTTCCTTCTCTGTCAAGTAAAGGTGTCAGTCCTCCGGAATAACCATTTACATGATATAAATAATTCACACCGGTATTTCTGTCTACCCAAATTTCAGTTACAGTCATTGTTCCTTGTGAATAGGTCTTTTTAAATCTTGCTTCTTTCATTTATTTACCTACTTATTACTTCTTCTCCAAATGTTCATGTTTTCAGCGTCTTTTATAAGTTCATCTCTAAAATCAGGATGTGCAATACTTATGAGTGCTTCTGCTTTTTGCCATGTAGAAAGACCCTTTAAGTTGACTTTACCATATTCAGTTACTACATAATGAGTATTGGCTCTTGTATCGGTAACTACTGAACCAGGATGTAGTGTAGGAAGAATACGAGATTTTAGTTCGCCTTGTTTATTTTTAAATGTTGAAGATAAACAGATAAAGCTCTTTCCGCCTTTTGACAGATAAGCGCCAAGAACGAAGTCAAGTTGTCCGCCTGCACCGCTTATTTGTTTTGTTCCTGATGTTTCAGAGCTGACTTGTCCGAATAAATCAATATCTACAGCATTATTTATAGATATGAAATTATCGTGAGCAGAGATGATTCTTACATCATTTGTATAATCAACGGGAGCAGACATACATTCAGGATTGTTGTCTAAGTAATCATATAATTTATTAGTTCCCGCACCAAAAGCGTATGTTTGACGGAATCTGTTTAAGTTTTTCTTTGAACCGTTAATTTTTCCTGCATTTGCAATATCGACAAAACCGTCAACAAACATTTCTGTATGAACACCTAAATCTTTTAAATCTGATTCAGCAATCAAAGAACCTACGGCATTTGGCATGCCACCTATACCAAGCTGTAAACAAGCTCCGTTTGGTATTTCTTCAACGATAAGTTTTGCCACTGTCTTATCAACTTCCGTTGCGGCACCGCCGCCGCCCATTTCTGCCATCGGAGGATTGTCTCCTTCAATTATCATGTCAACTTTGGAAATATGAATTGCTTCTTCGTAACCGCCAAGACATCTAGGTACATTTTCATTTACTTCAACAATGACTTTTTTTGCATTTTCACATGCTGCCATTAGATGTGAGGCACTTGGTCCGAAACTAAAATATCCGTGGTTATCCATCGGTGCAACTTGCATAACCGCAATATCTGCTCCGGGAGTATTTCCGTCTCTGTAGTATCTTGGAAGTTCGGAGTAACGAATAGGTGCATAGAATGAGAATCCTTTTGCTATAGCTTTTCTTTCTATTCCTCCCATATGCCATGAGTTCCATGTAAAATGTTCTTTTGCATTATCTACTTTAAAAATTTCAGGTTCCCACATTAAAATACCACCCCTAATATTTAAGTCTTTTAGGTTTGGCATTATTTTTGCAAGTTCCTTATCAAATGCTACGGGAGTAGTCGTTGTCCATCCGTAGTCAATCCAATCTCCTGATTTTACTGCTTTTACCGCCTCAGCTGCGGTAACTAATTTTTGTCCATATTCTTGTTTAAAATCCATACTAACATCCTTTCAATTATTAAAATGTAAATATATTTTATCATTTATAAGCATTTTCGGTCAATAGTTTATAGGTGGAAAATCAGTAAAATTTTACTGATTTTTTTTCATTTTGCTTGTTACCCTTATATCAGGACCAAAAAATTTTAAATATTTAAAATTGCTTACTATTCTTGAATATATTCTTGATTTGTATTTTTCTCTTATTTCATTTAAGGTAAGATTAGTTGTCATAATCATTTTTTTATTATAAGTCATTTTATAGTCTATTAACTTAAGTATTTCGTTATTCACATAATCACTCTGCGTTTCAATGCCAAGGTCATCTAAAATAAGCAGATCCACATCGAGAATTTCTTTTTTCTTTTTTTCCAAATCGGGATCGTTAAAACTTTTAATTATATCTTCAAACTCTTTTGCCGTTAGGCAAATTACACTGTAACCTTTATTTAACAGAATTTTTCCCGTAGCTGCTGCCAAAAATGTTTTTCCGCTTCCTACTTTACCTGACATTAATAATCCAAGAATATTTTTTTCATCTTCAAATGTATTAATAAATTTAAGAGATTGTTCTTTGTTTTTTATTATATTTTCTCTCGGCGTTATTTGATATTTTCTTTTGTCATTGTCAAATAAGTTTTCATCAAAATTATCGAAACTTCCGTCTCTGAATAAAATACTGTTTTTGTTTTTTCTTTTTTTAAGATATTCTTTTAGGCAAGTACACATTTCATTATTAACATAACCGCTGTCTTTACATTTTTCGCAGTCATATTTGATACTTAAATAATTTTTATCAAAGCCTAATTTTTCAAGTTCTGTTTTTAGCTTATTGTTTAATTCTTTATTTCTCTTTTCAAAAATTTCATTTGATATATCATTCATACATGCATAAAGTCCGTAAGCATTTATTTCATCAATGATAGCTTTTATTGACGGATAATTTTTACACATTATATCTATTTTATTACTTAATTCTTTTTCTTTTACTTTTCTCTTATTATTGAAATTACTTATACTGATTTCTTTATCTTCCATGATTATTCTCCGCTCATCATTCTTTCAATATCTTCTTCGCTGTAATATTCATAATCAAGGTCACTTTGAATAGTTTCTTTTTTACTGTTATTTTGTGTTTTTGCATATTTATTTTGTTTAGGTTTTGTATCTTTATCTGTATTTATGTACATATTATAGATTATTTTATCTACATATTTAAAGCTTGGACGATTTGTTGAGATTGTTTCGTCGCAGGCTTTTAAAATCTGTTCCATGTTTAATTTATATTCATCAAACCATTTGTCAACCAAAGCTTCTTCCGGCTTTGTAATAAAAGAACCTCTGGTATTAAGACCAAGATATTTAAATATTTGCTGATATTCCTGATATCTTTTATCGCTTTTACTAAATTCTGTTGCAGCTTCATCAAAGGTTTTAATTCCCTTTGAATAAAAATCCATAGCGACTGCATTCCAGTATTTTCTCTGTTTTATTTTTCTTTTTATCAAACATGTATTTACTATTAATTTAACCGTTTCGGCACTGAAAGAGTATTCTTCCATCCAGTCGGAAAACATTTCCATTTCCTGATGTGAAATGGGTCTTCCAAGTCCTCCTTCTTCCATTGGAGCTTCAAATTCCTGACTTAAATCTTCGAAAAGATTTTGTTTTTTAGCATTATATTCTATAGTTTCGGAGTATGAACCATTTTTTTTGAATTTTTCCGGAGTAAATATCATTGTGGAAATATTTTTGTATTGTATCACATAATTTCTTTTATCAGTATGCATAAATGTGATAACTTGTTTTTCGTGCCAGTATCTAAATGCTTTTACGACATCGGCTTCGCTCATTCCCAAAGTATTTGCTATTTTTCTGTTTGAAGGCATATCCTCAATAGAATTTTGAGTACACTTTAGTCCGTAAAGATATACTTTGACATAATCCCCCCTTGCCATAGGCATAAAGTGATTGATAAACATATTCTCTACTATTGTTACTCCGATATCATCATTATTATTTACAAGTTCAAATCTATTCATTAAAATTTCTCCAAAATAAAGTAAAACAATTATAGCATATTTTGTAACTTTAGTGTAGAATATATATTGTTATTGTATTTTATTTTTATGAGGTAGAAAATGATTAATGAACTTAAAGTTTCCGATAAGGTCTTTGACAATTTCTTATTGAAAGGCGTCACTCTACGTAAGACTAGAAACGGAAAAGACTATTTGGATATAATATTAAAAGATAAAAGCGGAGAGATCCCTGCAAAGCTATGGAATGTAGATCCTACTATGAAAGACGTTTTTTCGGTAGGAGATACGGTTAAAGTCGGAGGAGAAGTAGACAGTTTTGGTTCTAATCCACAGGTTAAAATCGAGAGTATCGAGAAGGTAGAGCTAAATGATGAAGATATGGCTAAGCTCGTTGAAACAGCTCCTTTGAATTCTGATAAAATGTATGACGATATAATCGATACAATAGAGAATATAAAAAATGAAGATATTAAAATAATTACCAAAACGCTTACGGAAAAATATAAAGATAAATTTAAGAGTTATCCCGCAGCAAAATCTTTTCATCACGCTATGAAGAGCGGGCTTATGTATCATACATATACTATGCTTACGAATGCAAAGAAACTCACCGATACATATAAATTTTTAAATAAGGATTTGGTATTTGCCGGAGTTATCTTACATGATATATGTAAGACTGAAGAAATGGAGTGTAATGATATCGGTGTTGTCGAGTCATACAGCACTGACGGACAGTTGCTTGGACATATAATTCAGTGTGTATGTGAGATAGACAATGTAAGCAGGACATTGAGTATAAACAGTGAAGTTCCTTCTTTATTAAAGCATATGATTCTGTCTCATCACTATCATCCGGAATTCGGTTCTCCGAAATATCCTATGATACCCGAAGCTGAAATACTACATTACTTAGATATTCTGGATTCAAGGATGAACCAAATGGAAACCGCATTTAATAACACAAATGAAAATGAATTTTCAAGCAGAGTAAGAATGCTTGATAACAGAAATATTTATCACTATACACTTGATAATAAGGAGGAAGATTAATTATGACTGTACAAATGAGTGCACTTTTAGTAGTATTCATGATTGGATATTTCGGAATGCTGGCAATTAAGCTTGGAGGTTATATTAAAAATAATAAGAAGCTGGGGAAAATGGTTTATGAGGCTCCAAAGGGGCTTGAAAACACTGATTTTAAACAACAATTATTATATTTGATTTTAATCATAGCAGGTATATTGATTTTGGATTTCTTGCATTTTTTAAATGAGACCTTATTTTTCTATTTGATAGGAATTATAGGTGTCTATTTTGGATTTGCTACATATTCGCTGTTCATGTGCGTTTTAGGCGGCAGAGGTATGTACGAGTGGGGAGTTCGAACAATGACCGGTGCACTTACATATGATAATATGGATTCTTATGAAATCGAACAAAGAAAAAAACATAAAGGTCTTATCGTAAAATATAAACCTAAGTCAGGGTTTTTAAATGCTACGCAAATAATGTTTATAGATTATGACGATAAGGACGAAATAAATAGGATCTCAAGACTTAATGTCGGAAAAGAAAAGGGTAAATCTGCATATGCTTATGCACCGACACCAAACAAGAAAAAAAGAGGCAAACGTAAAAAATAAAGACTGCTATGCAGTCTTTTTATTTTGTCTTTTATGGGAAATGTCACCTGGCTTTACGGGATTTTACACTCCTTTAACTATATAATACTTTAAAGGCGTGTAATCCACCCAAGCTTATTATTTATCTTATAAAATTTTCTAAATAATTTAATTTATAATATCCAAATATTTAAATGCCAGAAATGAGCAAAATATCCAAATCTAAAATTGCAATTTATAAAGAATGAGTAATCTTCATTTGGATAAGAGGGAAACGCGTTCTATGGATTATTCTCTTATAATTTCTTCCTTATTTCTTGGATTAAGTTTAAAACATTCGTGTCGTAAATCCAGCGCATATAATAGGTCTTCGTTCTTTTGTACAATTTCAAAAACCTTCGTAATCATATCATCATCTTTATTTCTAAAATATCCTTCATGTATTTATTTATATTATATATTGTATAGTTTGATTGTAAATGGTCTCACGCTTAAATCAATATTTGGTATAAAGCCCAATTCTTTATACACTTTATTCTAAACTTCATCATATTTATTATTATCTAAAATCATATTTGTTCTCCCAATATTTGATTTAATAATACTATAGCCTACTTTTATTCTGTTTTCTTATTAAAAAACATTTAAAATAAATAATAAGTTCTAAATTAGGGGCGCGGAATCTGCCGAAGGCAGGCGTAGTGCCCCATAAAAATATTTATTGTTTTAATAATTGATTTTAAGTATCAAATTTTTATAAATATTGACAAGCATTTTCTTTACATAGAATATAGCAATTTAATATTCATTATGATATAATTTAAAAGTTAATCGGGAAATATTTATAAATTTTAGGAAATATTTATTTTAGGAGAAAAAAATGTTTAAAGAAGATACAATCGCTGCAATAGCTACACCCTCAGGGTATGGCGGTATTTCTATTATTAGGATCAGCGGAAGTGAAGCATTTAAAGTTTGTGATAGAGTCTTTAAAATGAAAAAAGGTTCTATTTTTGATGTTCCTAAAAATACTATAAACTACGGTCATGTCGTAGATAAAGATACAAATGAAATAATAGATGAAGTCCTCGTTTCAAAAATGTGCGAACCTCATTCATTTACTGCGGAAGATGTCATTGAAATCAACTGCCACGGAGGAATGAGTGTTACAAAAGATATACTTAACTTGGTACTCAAAAAAGGAGCAAGGCTTGCCGAAGCGGGGGAATTCACTAAAAGAGCTTTTTTAAACGGTAGGATAGATTTGGTTCAGGCAGAAGCGATAAGCGATATTATCACAGCTAAAACATCTAATTTTGCAAAGAGCGCAATGAGCTCTCTTAAAGGAGATTTATCTAAGCGTATAGATGATATAAAAGCTGATATTACTAATATGCTTGCGAGACTGGAAGTCACTATTCAATATCCGGAATATGATGAAGAAGATTTAACAAATAATGAAATAGTGGAATTAATAAATTCCATGAAATCTAAACTTAATAAAATTATTGCTACTTTTGAAAAAGGAGAGATTTTAAAAGACGGAATAAATGTCGCTATAATAGGAAAACCAAATGTTGGAAAATCTCAGCTTTTAAATGCACTTATAAATGAAAATAAAGCTATTGTGACCGAAGAAGCCGGTACTACAAGGGACATTGTGGACGAAGTAGTAAATATAAAAGGTGTTCCTATTAAATTTATAGACACTGCGGGAATTAGAAATGCGGACAGTAAAGTTGAAAAAATCGGCATAGATAAATCAATTGAAATGCTTGAAGAAAGTAATATTATTTTATTTTGTATAGATACATCAAGAGCTCTTGACACTGAAGATATGGATATAATAAAAATGCTTCCTGATGATAAGGAAATATTGGTTGTGCTCAATAAAATGGATTTGAATACAAATATGGATACGATCAAAGCATTTGAGAATTATAAAACAGTTGAAATTTCTGCTCTTAAAAAAGAGGGGATAGAAAAAATAGAAAATAAGATATATGAACTTGCCGGATTAACTGAAGATGATGAAGTAGGAAATACACTGGTAAGTAATGTAAGACATAAAAATCTTTTGATTGGGGCAAGAGAAGATTTTGATAATGCTATTAAAATGATAAATGAAGGGCTTGAGGTGGATCTTGCAGAGATAGATATAAATTCGGCTTTAGACAAGCTCGGGGGTATCACTGGAGAGACAACAAGCGAAGATATAATAGATGAAATATTTAAAAATTTCTGTTTAGGAAAGTAGAGGATATAATGAGTTTTTTAGCTGGTGAATATGATGTTATAGTAATAGGTGCCGGACATGCGGGATGTGAAGCGGCACTTGCAAGTGCAAGAAAAGGAAGCCGTACTCTTCTTTTAACACTTAATTTAGATGCTCTTGCGATGATGCCTTGTAACCCTTCAATAGGAGGGACGGGAAAGGGACATTTGGTCAGAGAAATAGATGCACTTGGCGGAGAAATGGGTAAAAACATAGATAAGACTTTTATTCAAACAAAGACTCTTAATACTGCTAAAGGTGTTGCGGTTCAGTCTCTTAGAGCACAAGCTGATAAGAAAAAGTATCAGGAAGAGATGAAATTTGTAATTGAAAACACCGATAATCTGGATTTGAAACAGCAGGAGGCAGTGGAAATACTTACTGAAGACGAAAAAGTAAGCGGTGTCATCACTCATACCGGAGCAGTGTATAAGACCAAAGCTATAGTTATTTGTTCGGGAACATATTTGAAAGGCAGGATTATAATAGGTGATGTAAGCTATTCCGGAGGTCCGAATGGTATTTTCCCTGCGAATAAGTTAAGCGACAGTTTAAAAAAACTGGGATTTAAACTATTAAGACTAAAGACGGGGACTCCTGCAAGGGTAAATAAAAGAAGTATAGATTTTTCAAAAATGGAAGTTCAGTTTGGAGATAAGGAAATAACTCCTTTTTCTTTTGAAAATGAGGATAAAGATTTAGACTATGATGAGCAGCCATGTTATCTTGCTTATACCAATGAAAAGACACATGAAGTTATTAAAGATAATCTGCATCGTTCACCTCTATACAGCGGAAATATCACAGGTATAGGACCGAGATATTGTCCCAGTATAGAAGATAAAATAGTTAGATTTGCAGATAAGGAAAGACATCAGCTATTTGTTGAACCTGAAGGTCTCAATACGAATGAAATGTATCTTCAGGGGATGAGTTCATCTCTTCCCGAAGATGTTCAGGTCAAGTTCTTAAGAACCATTAAAGGTCTTGAAAATGTGGAAATAATGAGAGTAGCTTATGCCATTGAATATGATGCCGTAGAACCGACTCAAATAGCGTTATCCCTTGAAAGTAAAGTAGTTAAAGGATTATTTACTGCCGGACAAATAAACGGGACCAGTGGGTATGAGGAGGCTGCAGCACAGGGACTTATTGCAGGTATCAATGCAAGTAACTATGTTCAAAATAAAGAACCTCTTATTTTAGACAGGGCGAGCAGTTATATTGGAGTTCTTATTGACGATATTACAACAAAAGGAACGAAAGAACCTTATAGGATGTTTACTTCAAGGGTCGAATACAGACTTCTTTTAAGACAGGATAATGCGGACTTAAGACTTACTCCTTATGGTTATGAACAGGGGCTGATAAGTAAGGAAAGATATGAAAATCTTTTGAAATATGAAGAAACTGTGAATAAAGAAAAGGCAAGACTTAAAGAAGTAAAAATCACTCCAAGTAATGAAAATAATCAGAAATTGACTGAAATAGGAACGACACCTTTAAGAAACACCATAACAGTATATGACCTTATAAAAAGACCTAAAATAAGCTATGATGATACAGAAATATTTGATGAAAACAGGGCTGAGCTTTCAAGGCGAGTTAAGCAGCAAGTTGAAATTCAAATAAAATATCATGATTATATTTTAAAGCAGCAAGCAAGCATTGATAAGTTTAAGTCCATGGAGAAGAAAGTACTTCCCGAGGATATAAATTATAATGAAATAAAGAATTTGAGATTGGAAGCAAGGCAAAAACTTGAAGATATAAGGCCGAAAAATTTAGGACAGGCTTCGAGGATATCCGGAGTTTCTCCATCAGATATAAATGTACTTTTAATAGAACTTGCAAAGAATAAATAGTAGGGGGATAGAAGTGACAAACGTAAAAAAAGTTAAAGAACTAGATATATCACTGATTTCAGCAAACAAAGATCAACCAAGGAAATATTTCGATGAAGAAAGTATTAAAGAGCTTTCAGAGTCTATAAAAAGTCTCGGGATAATTCAGCCAATTACAGTTAGACAAAAAGGATTTAATGCTTATGAAGTAGTCAGCGGCGAAAGACGACTGAGGGCAAGCAGACTTGCCGGACTAAGTAAAATTCCTTGTATCATAGTTTCTATCAACAGCGAAGAAAATGATTTGATAGCTTTAATAGAAAATATACAAAGAGAAAATTTAAACTTTTATGAAGAAGCTTTAAGTTATAAGAAAATAATGAGCGAATATGGAATGAGTCAGGAAGAACTTGCAGGGAGGATAGGTAAAAAGCAATCTACTATTTCTAATTTAGTTAGACTTTTAAATCTCGATGAGGAGGTCCTTCAGATAATCATTGAAAATAATCTTACTCAGCGTCATGCCAGATGTTTGCTTTCTCTGCCTGACAGTAATATGAGATTAAAAGCTGCAAAGGAAATTGCGAAGAAAGATTTAAATGTAAAGAACTCAGAGCTTTTAGTTGAAAGATTAAAGCAGGAAGTTGTTATTAATTCTTCTAAAACCAATGTTAAAAATATTTTTAATTATAAAATTTATACAAATACTATAAAACAAGCATATAAGAGTATTTTTAACACCGGACTTGAATGTGATTACAAAGAAAAAGACTTTGATGACAGGATAGAAGTTGTCATTACAATTCCTAAAAAATAAAATTAAAAAGTTACAAAAAGCATGTGGAATCAATCTGTATGCTTTTTTTGTAACTTAATAAAAACTTAATATTTGATTTACTTTATCTTCATTGCTATGATTGTCGAAATTTGTTATAATCTCATCATTACATTGATATATTAAGAGGATAAAAGACATGAATTTAGAAAAATTAAATCAGAAAAAATATATTATAGCTGGAATTGTATTAGTATCGCTTTTCTTAGTGATTAAGATTATTCTTTCTCCGATCATTTTTGCAAGTGGTTCTATGGATTTAGAGATAAACAGTAAGCTTAATGCAAAGGATAATATAAAGATAACCTTTTTTGGTTCTAAAGATGCAGTTTTGATCGATGACAGCGAAGTAGATACAAATAAGATAGGCACATATACTCTGATATATAAATATCGGGGAAAAGAGTATCCTATAAAGGTAAATGTGGTGGATACCGTGGCTCCTCAGTTTGAAACGGTTCCTTTAAAAATAGAATCCGGAGTAAAAATATCGCCGAAAAGTTTGGTTAAAAATATAAAGGATGCTACTAAAACTACTATTAAATTTGATAAAGAATATACATTTGAAGATAAGGGTGAATACAAAGTAGGCGTAGCTGTAACAGATGAATGCGGAAATGAGACTGTTAAATATACTAAAATATATGTAGTTAAAGATGAAACCCCTCCCGTCATCTCTAATATCGAACCTATTAATGTAGTTGAGAGCGGAGCTTTGAATTTAAAAAAAGGAGTGAGTGTAAAAGATGATTACGATCCTGCTCCTAAGTTAATTATAAATGAAAATAATGTAGATATAAAAAAAGCCGGTAGTTATAAAGTAATATATAAAGTTACTGACAGATCCGGTAATATTGATTTAAAAGAAAGAACAGTAAATGTAGTAAAAAAAATAGGGACTACAAAGGAAAGCAAGAAAAAAATAGTATACCTGACATTTGATGACGGACCTTCCGCAAATACAAAGGAAATATTAGATATTTTAGATAAGTATAATGTAAAAGCAACATTTTTTGTTACGGGTAACGGTAAAAAATATAATAATTTAATCAAAGTCGCACACGATAAAGGACATACCATTGCTCTTCATACATATACTCATAATTATAAAAAAGTCTATAAATCAGAAAAAGCATATTTTGAGGATTTAAATAAACTTGAAAATATGATAAAAGGTATAATCGGATATTCTCCTAAATATATTCGTTTTCCCGGAGGTTCTTCAAATACCGTGAGCAGGGCTTATAAAAAAGGCATTATGTCAAAGCTCACAAAGGAAGTCGTAAACAGAGGATATCAGTATTATGATTGGAACTGTGATTCAACAGATGCTTCCGGTAATGAAGTTGCTGTAGGCACGTTAGTAAAAAATGCGACGATGTGTAAAGAGAAAAATATAAATATTCTTTTTCACGATACGGACGCAAAAGATACAACAGTAAAATCTCTTCCAAAGATAATTAAAAAATATAAGAAAAGAGGCTATATATTTAAAGCCATAGATGAAAAATCTTATGCTCCTCATCATGGAGTAAATAATTAATAATTAAAGGACATGCTTAATGCATGTCTTTTTTATTTGTTCCACCGCGAAATATGAGCAAGTATATTATTTAAAAATTATATAATTCTATTTGTTTGTTTTAGTCATAAAAATCATGAAGATATTTGATTATTTTTGAAAGAATTTTTTTGATTTATTTATTAAATAACAGTTGACTTTTTACTCTAATTGGATTATTATAAAAGCGTAATAAGAACAATATTTCAAATACTGAACAAATGTAAAAATAAAATATATAGAAATAAATTTCAATAAGCAAAATAGGAGGAAATTTCATGAAAAAAGTTTTCGATGACACACGATTAATGGTAAAAGTATGTGACCTTTATTACAACAACGATATGAGACAAGAAGAGATTGCACAAAAACTTGAAATTTCCAGAGCTACAATTTCAAGGATTCTTAAAAATGCTAAGAACGAAGGGATTGTAAAAATTGAAGTTATTAATCCACTGAAAAATAATTATTATAAGCTGGAAAAAGCCTTGGAAGAAAAGTTCGGACTTCATGAAGTTATTATAGCTTCCGATGCCGTTGATGTAGCTTATGAACAGGATTATTTAGGAAAAGCTTGTGCCTCATACCTTCAAAGAGCGTTAAAGGACGGCGAGGTCGTCGGACTTTCCATGGGTAAAACGATAAAAACAATTGCTCCTCACATTAGACAAGAAAAACCTAGAAATATCTCTTTCATACCTCTCCTTGGAGGTATGGGGCAAGTAGGTATAGAGTATCACTGTAATCAAGTCGTAATTGATTTTTCGAGAGCATTTGGAGGGGAATATCATCTTCTTCATGCTCCGGCTATGATACTTGATAAAAATTTAATGGATAGCCTTAAAAACGATATACACATTAAGCAGGTCCTCGATTTAATGGATAATATGACTACAGCGGTTGTTGGTATAGGAACGGCGGTTGAAGGTTCTACTATGATGGAGACCGGATATTATAATAATGAAGATATAGATGAAATGAGAAATATGGGCATAGTAGGTGATATATGCCTTCAGATGTATGATATAAACGGAGATACAAACTATTCTTATAATAAATATGTTTTTGGATTTAAGATCGATAATTTGAGAAAAATCAAAAGAGTGGTAGGAATAAGTTCCGGTAGAGAAAAGTTAGATGCGATTTACGGGGCTATAAACGGAAAACTTATAAATGTTTTGGTAACCAATGCAGAAACTGCAAAGTTATTACTCGATAAATAGATTTGAAAGGATAATAAATAATATGTGGAAAATATTTTTAGCTGCATTTGTACTTATGATTTTTAATTCTTTACTTACATATAAACAGGCTAAGAATTTCAGCGTTTCATTTAATGAAGTACATAAGTACGGAAATGTCAGTGTAGGAAAAGATAAACAGTATTTCGTATATGGGGTCATTGTTATACTTGCATGCGATAATAACGGACTTGTTACCAAAGGACAAATGATGAATGGATTTAGTGTGTTTGCAAGATTTAAACCATTTAATGATTTGGTTGGCAGATCTATTTATGAAATAAAAACAGAAGAGCAATTAAAAGTTAAAACTTTTAGAAGTAAAAAAAGAAGAGAAAAAGGAAGTGCTTTACTTCAGGCAGTCAATGGGCTTATAGGAGTTTTGGAAAAAAGTAAAGCAGAAGAAGTATGAGAAGAAAAGCTAATAGGAGGTGATACGGTAGCGGAAAATGCATAGATATATTTTGTATGTTAAGACAAAAGTCTTTCATAGAATATAAAAAATAATAGAAAGGAGAATTTTAATGGAATTCTTAACAAAACTTGCAGAAGGTTTTATCGGATTATTTAATGCAGGAGGAGAGCAATTTATCGGCTGGGTAACCGGAATTATCCCTACACTTATTGTTTTGATAACAGCTATTAACGCTCTTATTAAAATAATCGGTGAAGAAAGAGTTGATAAGTTCATGAAGGTACTATCAAAAAGTTTTATCACAAGATATACTTTGATGCCTATACTTGCTATGTTCTTCTTATGTAACCCAATGGCATATTCTTTCGGTCGTTTCTTAAAAGAAGAACACAAGGTTGCATTCTATGATTCTACGGTTTCATTCTGCCATCCGATAACAGGATTATTCCCACATGCAAATGCCGGTGAACTTTTCGTTTTCTTGGGTATTGCGAACGGTCTAACTAAGTTAAATCTTAGTACTACACCTTTGGCACTACGATATTTCTTGGTTGGTGTTGTTGTAATCTTAATCAGAGGCGTTGTAACAGAAAGAATTTACGCAATCATGAACAAGAAAAGCGTAAACGCATAGAAAGGAGAAATAAAAGTGAGTAAATTTAAAGCCGTTATAATTGAAAAAGGATCACAGGGTTGGGGTGGACCGTTAGTTATACAACCAACAGAAAAGAAAAATAAGATAGCCAGTGTTACAGGCGGTGGTATACATCCCGTTGCACAGTATATAGCCGATTTAACAGGCGCAGAAGCAATAGATGCATTTTCAACAGGGGTACCTGATGATGAAATGGCAGTTGTTGTAGTAGACTGCGGCGGTACTGCAAGATGCGGAGTATATCCTAGAAAAGGCGTATTGACCGTTAACTTGGAACCGGGCGGAGCAACCGGACCTCTTGCTCAGTACATACATGAAGATAATTACGTTTCGGACGTAAGCGAAAAAGAAGTTTCGTTATATGACGGAGAAGTAAAAGTAGACACTCCTGAACCTGAAGTAACAGCTGATAGTTCAGAATCATCTGCAAAAGAAGATGCTACAGGCGGACAAAAGGGATTTATCGGAGTAGTTTCTAAAATAGGTAAAGCGGTTGGCGGAGTTGTAAATAAATTCTTTGCAGCAGGTAGAGATGCTATTGACACGACAATAAGAAATATTTTACCATTCATGGCATTCGTTAGTATGCTTCTTGGTATCATCACAGCATCGGGTATCGGTGATATTATTGCTAAGGCAATCAGTCCACTGGCTGGTTCATTACCTGGAATGATCTTACTATCCGTTATTTGTGCAATCCCATTCTTATCACCAGTTCTCGGACCGGGCGCTGTTATTGCTCAGGTAGTCGGTGTTTTAGTCGGTGCTGAAATAGCAAAAGGAAATATCCCTCCAAGTTATGCACTTCCTGCATTATTTGCAATAGATGCTCAAGTTGGTGCAGACTTTGTACCGGTTGGTTTATCACTTGGGGAAGCAGAACCTTCAACAGTTGAAATCGGGGTACCTGCAATGCTATTCTCAAGACTTATAACAGGTCCTCTTGCAGTAGTAATTGCATACTTATTCTCATTTGGACTATATTAATAATTTGAAATCATAAAAAAATTTACATAAGGAAAGTTAGGGTATGGATTATAAATCAAAAATAATTGGATTTGGCGATATCGCGTTGGATTTTTTGGAAGAAAAAATGCTTATCTTATTTAATGAAGATGCACCATTGGAACTTGCAGAATTATCTGTTCTTCATGAAAAAAAGGAACTTGACAGTGAAATAAAGGTTGGGGATTTTATGTCTTTGGGAGACGATGATTATGTTGTCACAGCTGTAGGAGCTGAAGCGAACGATACATTTAAGATGCTTGGACATTGCTGTTTGGTGTTCGGCGGTAAAGATGAGGTTGAACTTCCGGGACAAATTCAATTAAAAGGTGAAAAACTTCCTGAGTTAAAACAGGGAGATTATATTCAAATAAAATTTTTAGGAGGACATAAATAGATATGTTAAGAATGAATTATAAGCTAGCTGAACTGGAAGAAAAAAATGCTCCTATTATGACCAGTATAATAGGAGCGGGACAAATGGGCAGGGGCATGACCAGTCAAATGATCAGGATGAAAGGTATGAAACCCGCTGTAGTAGCCGACATTAATATCGATAATGTCGTTGCCGCATTTGAAAACTCTGGATTAACCAAAGATGACTATATTATAACAAATAAATTGAGTGAAGCCAATACTTACTTGGAAAAAGGAAAGTATATTGCTACGGAAAATTCTGAAATTGGTGCAAAAGCTAATCTTATTGCTGCCGCAGTAGACGCGACGGGAGTTCCTGAAGTAGGTGCAAAAGTCGCTATCGACTCTATAAATGAAGGCAAACATATCTGTATGCTCAACGTTGAAACCGATGTAGTTATCGGTCCTATGCTTAAAAAATTAGCTGATAATGCCGGCGTTATTTATACCGGAAGTGCAGGGGATGAACCGGGTGCAGTAAAGGAATTATATGATTTCGCAACTGCAGCAGGTTTTGATGTAAGAGTTATAGGTAAAGGTAAAAATAATGCTATAGATTTAGATGCAAACCCTACTTCTTTAGCAGAATATGCAGCTAAGAGAGGCGTTAGTCCTAAGATGCAGACTGCATTTACAGACGGTACAAAGACAATGGTAGAACTTACGGCTATGGCTAACTCCACAGGCTTTATACCTGATATAAGGGGCGGACACGGTCCTGAAGCAGAAGTAAAAGATTTACCGAACTTATTCAGACCTACAAGTGAAGGCGGTATCCTTGAAAACGGATATGGAAAAGTTGAATGGGTCAACGGGATAGCACCTGGTGTATTTGTAATCATTTCAAGTGATCTTCCGTTCGTTAAACATGAAATGAATTACTTAAGCATGGGAGAAGGTCCTAACTGGGTACTTTATAGACCATATCATTTATGTTCTTTGGAAACTCCATTAACAGTTGCTAAAGCTGTTTTAGATAACATTTCTACATTGGTTCCTATGGACGGCGGACTTGTTTGCGAAACCGTTGCTGTTGCTAAAAAAGATTTAAAAGCAGGCGAAATGTTAGACGGTATCGGTGGATATACTGTTTACGGAACAGTTGATACTCATCAGAATATGCTTAATGATAATGCAGTTCCATTAGGCGTTATTACTAAGAATACAAAACTTGTTAAAGACGTTAAGAAGGGACAGACTATTACATATGACATGGTATCATTAGACGATAATTCTTTGATAGTTCAGCTTAGAAAATTACAAGATAGATTCTTCGGATAAAATATAATAAATAATTAAAATTGTTACAACTTGCAAAAAAAGACCTCGGCGTTGAGGTCTTTTTAAATAGATATTATTTTATTCCAGTCTTTCAAAAAGTGCTAAAACTTTTTCATACTGAGGAAAATCACTAGGTAAGATTATTGCATATCCGTTTGCAACCTTAACATTTTCTGTTATATCGCTTCCAAGTGATTCCATTGTAAGTTTCCCGTCTTTTTCTGCGTTTTTATATTGATCACTGTCTTTGTCAAACGCATATAATTCAAGTGTTTTACCGTCTGCAGATAATTTATATCCCGATTTTGCACCTACAAGTTCAAACATTGTTTCTTCCTCTGTTGCTTTAATTCCTAAATTTGCTATTTCTGTCTTGAATTCCTCTGCTGTGATTGGATTTTCCTTAGGCTGTTCACTATCTGTATTACTGCCGCCGCAGGCAACAAAAGAAACCGCCATAAGACCGATTAAAAGTACTGCTATGATTTTTTTTAATTTCATGATTTCCCCTCCTGAATGAAACTATATTTTTATTTGATTTTATCATATAAAGTAGTATATAGCAAGTAATGCATAGCTTATTATTTATAATAATAAATGTATATTTTGATATAACAATTTAAAATAATTTAGTATAAATGACAATATTGTGACTTGTTTTTAACATTGACAGAAAACGTTTTCTAAGGTAATATATAAGTATAAATATAATGTTTTTTGAACGGATAATCGACTAATGAAAGGAAGTGTATATTATGGATTATCAAGCTAAATATAAGGAAAAGCTTACTACTGCAAAAGAGGCGGTAAAGGTAGTAAAATCGGGGGACTGGGTAGATTACAGCTTTTGTGCGAATCATCCTGTAGACTTGGATAAAGCATTGGCTGAGAGAATGAAGGAAGATAGTTCTCTAAGAGATTTAAAATTCAGAGGTGGGATAGCATTATGGCAGCCAGAGGTAACAAAGCTTGAAGATGCACCCGGAAGACTTATTTGGAATTCCATACATACGACGGGGATCGAAAGGAAACTTATTAATTCCGGAATTTGTTATTATGTACCTATTCGTTATTCCGAAGTACCTCGTTATTACAGGGAAAATATCAAGCATGTCGACGTAGCTTTTATTCAAGTCGCACCTATGGATAAGCATGGTTTCTTTAACTTTGGTCTTTCTGCCTCTCATTTGGCTGCACTTTGTGAGATTTCCGATACCGTTGTTGTTGAGGTTAATGAAAATATGCCGGTTTGTCTGGGAGGTTTTGAAGTAGGAGTACATATTGACAATGTCGATATGGTAGTTGAAAGTTCGAACAGACCTATGGCAGAAATGCCTTCAGGTAAAACAAGCGAAATAGATGAAGCCGTTGCCGAATTGATTGTTCCCGAGATACCTGACGGAGCATGTTTGCAGCTTGGTATAGGGGGTATGCCTAATGCAGTAGGTTCTTTGATTGCAAAATCTGATTTAAAGGATCTTGGCGTTCATACAGAAATGTATGTTGACTCATTTGTTGATATAACTATGGCAGGAAAGATAACAGGTAAGAGAAAAAGTATAGACAAAGGACGTCAGGTGTTTACTTTCGGAGCAGGAACACAAAAGCTTTATGATTTTGTGGATGCTAATCCGAGCATTATGGCGGCGCCTGTAGATTATGTAAATGATATCAATGTGATTGCAGGTTTAGATAATTTTATATCTATTAATAATACTGTTGAAGTAGACTTGTTCGGACAGGTTGCTTCCGAAACAGGGGGGACTCGTCATATAAGCGGTGCCGGAGGACAGCTCGACTTTGTTCTCGGTGCATATAAATCTAAAGGCGGTAAGAGCTTTATTTGCTGTTCTTCCACTGTTCCTACAAAAGACGGTTCACTTAAGAGCAGAATAAAACCTTGCATTACCGAAGGAGGTATAATTACGGCTACAAGAGCCAATACTCAGTATCTTGTTACTGAATACGGATTAGTCAATCTCAAAGGAGCTTCAACATGGGAAAGAGCAGAAAAAATTATTTCGGTTTCTCATCCTGACCTTAGAGACGAACTTATTAAAGAAGCTGACGAAATGCATATCTGGAACAGAACTAATAAACGTGTTTAATAATTAGTATATACTATTAAACAATTTGAAAGCGAGAAAAAATATGGAATATAAGAAAAATATTTATACAGTGGAAGATGGTATTGCTACCATTACAATGAATTATCCCGATAATTTAAATGCAATAGATATGGATATGGCAGAAGAACTTCTTGATATACTGGACAAATGTGAAAATGATCCAAGTGTAAAAGTTGTTATTTTGAAAAGCGGAGGAAAAGCATTTTCAGCGGGAGGGGATATAGGATATTTCTATAAAAATATCAAAGCCGGCGGAGATATAAATATGGACGATTTGATTGAGAGAGCCGGATATGTATCCTTGAATATAAAGAAAATGAGCAAGATAGTAATTACATCTGTTATCGGTGCTGCAGCAGGTGCAGGAGCAAACCTTGCATTATCTGGAGATTTTGTCGTTTGTGCGGATAATGTTAAGTTCATACAGGCTTTCATTAATCTGGGTTTGGTGCCTGATACCGGAGGGACTTATTTATTAAGTAAATCTATTGGTATAGCAAAAGCATTTGGGCTTTGTGCTACCGGAAAGCCTTTGGGAGCTGTAGAAGCTATGGAACTTGGAATTGTAAACAAGGTATGTTCTAAAGATGAGCTTGAAGAAACTACAATGGCTTTGGCTAAGAAAATTACCGAGGGACCTTTGATTGCTTATAAAAACCTCAAAAAACAATTTTTTGAAGCAAACTATACAGATTATGAAAAATATTTAAAAGACGGCGAGGTTCCTACTCAGAGAGAATGTATAGCCTCCGAAGATTTTAAAGAAGGTGTATGTGCATTTATAGAAAAACGAAAAGCCGATTTTAAAGGTGAATGATTAAATAATTTTTACTGCATAAAAAAAGACCTCTAAATCAGAGGTCTTTTTAATTAATTATATTTTTTTGCTTTTTGTATCAATATTATCAAGCCTGTCAATGTAAAAATAGATAAGACTATCCAAATACCTAAATGATTGGTATCATTTGTATTTACCGTTGTAATATTATTTTTATTATTGTTTTTTCTGTTTTCCGATGTACCTGTACTATTATCATTTGGTTTTGTTGTTATCTGATTGTTATCACTTAATGATTTCCAGCCGGCATATAGAGTTATATTTTTTGTTACCTTATCTTTTTCAAAGTCCCATAATCTACTACATTGTTTATCTATGTACCAACCTTTAAATTTATAGTTCTTTTTATTGGGATCTTTAGGTACCGTAACTACTCCATTTTCTTCTACTTCCTGTGGTTCGATAAAGCTTCCGCCCATAGTATCGAATTTTACGGTATATGATACGATAGGTTTTGTACCGCTTACTTTGTATACCATTGTGTAAGTTGAAAATTTATTTGTGGATATTGTTACGGTTTCATTGATATTATCTTTATCACTTAATAATATAGAACTATAGGTACCATTTTCAAAATGTGTATGTATCATAGCATATGTGTAGATTAAATTATCTTTTGGTTTTAATTCATCAGGTATTTTAAAAGTTAAATCTACACTTTGAGGCATTTTTGTAATTTTCTCTGTTGCAATAGGGGTACTGTCGTCTTTATTTTGATATTTTTCTTTTGTTACATCTACAATAAAATGTTTTCCTATATTATAATCCGATAATACATTATTGATTTTTTCTTGTTCTTCGTCTTTAGGTTTTTCGATATCATTGATTTCAATGACGATTTTTAATAGCTGCGTATTATTTTCTTTTACTTCCTTTATATCATTTTCATCTAAAGAGTATAGGAAACGTTTCTTTTGCTCTTCATCTATATTTACTATATCGTTTCCTCCTGTTTGTATCTTGATCGCAAGTTCAACTTCTATTTGAGGGATCTTTGATAAACTCTCATGAAGATTATCTGTACTGTTTACATCTACTTTTTTCTTTTCTTCTTCACTTAGCGCTTCATAATCCAGTTTTGCATCAAGTATCTTGTCAATTTCCTCATCTTTTGGAGGTGTTGTTTCCTCTACTTTAGGTAGATTATTTATTATATCCTCCATTGTGTCCTTATCCAAAGGTTTAAATGATACTTCTATTGATGTGTTGATATCCATAGTTAATGAATATATACTGCTTCTTAAGTCATCATGTTTTTTTATATCATTTTTGACACTGACTCCGCCTACTTTAACATCATCTATTTGATATCCGTAATCCGGAGTAAAAGTGAAGTCCGTCGGTTCACCTTTACCTATCATTGTTTTTCCGCCGGGAGTTATGGTTCCATTGTTTGGAGTGTTGGTATTTATTATGATTCCTTCTTTTAATATCCATACAGCTTTATCGGTTCCGACTTCTTTTTTGAGATAGTATTTATAATTCGGGTCGGTGAAATTAACTTTTCCCGTACTGGATTTATCGAATTCAAAAAACTCTATATCTTTATCCAGTGTTCCTGTAGTGTTTAATGTTAAGTTTCCGTCTAGTTTTCCACTGCCTGTTATTTTTCCTCCGCTAGGTATGGTTATTGTTCCATTTCCTGTTAAATTGCCTTTTATAGGAGTATTTTGAACAGATTTTGTAATTAAACTACCTTCTTTTTCAATATCTATATCATTTATATTCATTAAGTGGTACGGAGAGTCTGTGCCTGTATAAGTAAGTGTTAATTCTGCGTTATTATTTATTTTTACATCAGTTTGTTTTGTGTTATCGGTAGAGTAAATTCCGGTTGTGTATGTACTGGTTTTGGTTTCTATTTCATTTCCTGCTTCAACCAATACTCTTCCTGCCGAACATGTTGTGCCGTTTTGGTATGAGAATATATATTTACTGTTTGTTGTTGAACCAAGAAGAGATATAATCGAATCATTTTTTATTGAGCTATGATTTGAACCCAAAGCATAAATATTTGCGTTAATAGTACTATCTTTTATGTTTAGTCTAGCATTTTTTTCTATATCGCAGTAATTAACACCTCCGGTATATATGCCTTCATTTACTTGCGAGTTTTTTATGGTTGTATCTACATTACCTGATATATTTGCTTTTCCCGGGTCGCTTTCATTGTAGGAATAAGAAGCACTTCCCGGATATACACCTTTGATATCTAAATTAGATAAATTATGAGTTATATTGCCATCAATATTTACATTACCGTTGGAAGCGTAAAGTCTTCCTCCTCCCAAGAAATAATTTATATTTCCTCCTTTTAAATTCGTATTTATATTTCCCGTTATTTTAATTTCACTTTTATTCATATTATTTTGAATATATCCACCACATATAAATTGATTTGCCTTAAGTCCGTCTTCAGCAGTTATAACTATTGCGTCTTTTGAATTATTGTTTCCAATATTAGCTTTTCCCGAACCTGCATTTATAAAGCTTCCGCCGTATAACCATTTTCCGTCAAAGTTATTATTTTTGCCATATTTAATATTAATACTTTCTTTAACATCTGTACTGGCATTTATAGCTTCATTAATATATCCTCCTCCAATTATGTTCCCTGAATCTAAGTTTATATTATCTCCGAATTCTAGGTTTGTGCTTTCTACATTTGCAGAAGAATTTTTACAGTTTGATGTTCTTAATACTCCGCCAGCACATATACCTCTTTGGAAATTTAGGTTATCTTCCAATTTTATACTGGTACTTCCTTTTACATCAACATTTGCATTAGGCTGTTCTGTATATCCTCCTCCAATGATATTCAGACCGGTAGTGCTGCCGCTTATTAATGTTGTTCCTTCGTGTATAGTAATATCAGTGCTTCCTACGGTAGCCTCTGATTTGGAACCTTCCGGTGTATATTCACATAAACCTCCTCCTATTATCAGGTTTACGTTTTCGTATTTAGCTATTTGATTATCTATCTTGTATAAATCCAGCTTTATCTTTCCCTCTACATTTGCGGTTCCTCCCCATAAGGCATATCCGCCTCCGGTGAGACCCATGCTGCTTTCCCAGCATGCCCTGGCACTTTTTATAGTTACATTTCCTTCAACATTTAATACAGCGTTAGAATATAGTGCTTGTCCGCCTCCAAAAAATCTATTAAACGCTTGGTTGTTTTCCTGTGAGACTGAGGCATAATTATCTTCAATAGCTTCAATATTGATATTACCTTTTACCGTAAGCGTTGCATGATTGGTGTCAGATTGTGTTCCCATTGCTCTTCCGCCGCCATATAATTCCATTTCATTGTCATTTGCACCTTTTGCGCTTCCGGTAAATATTATAGAAATATTGCCTCCGACGCTGTTGGTACATGTAGTGTTGGTTGTTTTATATACATATGAAGAAGGTCCTGCATGTCCACCTCCGTATACTTCTTCAGATAGTCCTTTTATCAATATATCCACAGAACCCGATACACTGCTTGTGCTTGTTAGTTTTACATCTCCGCTATTAGGGACCGTCGCCATGCTTCCTCCGTAAATATATCTTGCCTGACCGGTTTCCTCGATAGTTATCTTTGCTGAACCGTGCATATTCGCAGTTATATCGGTATTGTCAGCGTTTGCGGAAGATAAACATCCTCCGACTAAATTAGTATATACTCTGCCTTTTACTTTTATATTTGTATTTCCCGTTAGGTCTGCATTTTTACTTCCGCCATATATATTTGTAACGGCAGAATTTTCATTAATCGTTACATCTGCGTTTGAAGATATATCTTTTCCGTTACCGCCTCCGTATATGGTAGATCCCATATCTATATTGCTGTCAAGTGTAAATTTGATCCCATTTAAAAATATGCTTACTCTATCGTATTCATCGACTTTTACTGACGGCAGATCCGTTTTTATGGTTAAAGAAGTTATTCCTTTATTTGTTGGGATTTCCACCGTCTTATAATCATAACCGGTATACAAAGCATCCGTGACGTTGAATATAACATCACCTGCATTATCATCCGGAAGAGCATTTAAAGCTTCTGTGAAATCTTTATAATCTCCGCTTGTACCTATTTTATATTCGTTATCTGCACTTCGTACTTTTTTTGATTTTTCAGATGTATTTTTTGTATTTTTGCTTTCTTCTTTTTTTACGTCTTCATTTATTTTAACTTCTATGGTTGGGATATCTTCTTCTTTTATTTCTTTAGATAATATATACTTATCTTCAAAAATCGGTTTTAATATGTAAGAAGTGTTTTCTTTGTCATATTCCGGACATTCCCATGATACATCCAGTGAGGTTGGATTACTCCCATTATTAAGATAAACATCCACTACGTCCGGTAAATCTAAATTTTCAATAGGTATCTTTTCTTTTAGAATGATTTCTTTTACATCTAAGTCCCCGAACTTAGTTATTGTATTTTCCCCGACATCATCTTCACTTTGAGTTGTTGTGACTGATACATTTTCATTATTATTTTCATTTATAGTCTGAGCAAATATACTTGATAAACCAAAATAAAAACATAACGAGAATATGAGTAACACAATCAAAGATTTTTTTACTGTTTTTTTCATTTTAATCCCCCTTAGCAAAATTATAATAGTAAATTAAAAAACGCTTTTATTGTTATTTAACAATAATTTTAGAATTGTAAATATAGTTTTATTTTTATGGTTATAACTATATAATGTCGCAAAATGTATACATTTTGCGACACTTATGGTATATTAAATATAAGTAAAATATAGCTATTGTTTTTATATTTATATTACAAATTTTTAAAATATATTAAATAAAATGACAAATTATTTTGTTTTTATACTTTTGTTACTTTATTTATAGTTTTAGTAGCGTTTTAAGTCATAAAATTGTTTTATAATTGATGCATTTTAAGTTATATTTATGACTTATAATTATTCTTATATTCTGATAATTAGAGAATAAATTAATTCGATATAAAATAGGGGAGAGAGTTTATATACTCTTTTTTTGATTGATTTATAAAGGAGAAATAAAAAACTTAAATGTGCTTTATGAAAATGTATATTTCTTTTAGTATTCATTTAAAATAGCTCTATTTGAGTTTTTGTGTGCTTGTTAGAAGTTTGTTAGAAAATGAGAAAATTATTACTGTATGTAATTTTAGAAATATAATAGTAATGAGGGATTTAGTGTGATAAAAATAATAAAAAAAGACCTAAAGGTCTTAACATAAAAGGATGGTGCCGAAGACCGGAATCGAACCGGTACGATCGGTAAGGATCGCAGGATTTTAAGTCCTGTGCGTCTGCCAGTTCCGCCACTTCGGCATGGTGTGATATTATCTTAAATAATACCTTGGAACTAAAATGATCAGTTACTAGCTTATTATATCAAATGTTTCCAAATTTACAATAGTTTGTCAAAAAAAAGTAAAAAAATATTATATTGAGGAGGTACTATATAAGCCGATTAGACATTTATTGTTATAAGTTAATATGAAATATAAATATTAAATATAATTTATGGTTATATAATGTTATAATTGATTTAAATAAAGAGATATAATAAAAATGACCTAAAATTTTATGTGATATAAAGTTAATTTTCAATAAGGAAGTGAACCAAATGATTTATACTACACATTATAGATCTCCCATAGGCGATATACTGATTGCATCAAAGAATGATAAACTGATTGGATTATGGATAGAAAATCAAAAATATTATTTAGCCGGATTAAAAGAAGAAATTACGGAAAATGATAACATTAAAATTCTAAATAAAACTAAGAATTGGTTAGATCGATACTTTTTTAAGGAAAGACCCGAAATAAATGAATTGGAATTAGAACCGGCAGGAAGTGACTTTAGGAAAAGCGTATGGAAAATACTTTGTAAAATACCTTACGGAAAAGTTATTACATATAATGATATCGCAAAAGAAATAGCCAGAGAAAAAGGGATAGAGACTATGTCTGCACAGGCAGTGGGCGGTGCAGTATCCCATAATCCGATATCCATAATCATCCCTTGCCACAGAGTAGTCGGTTCTAACGGGAGTCTTACCGGATATGCCGGGGGGATAGAAAAAAAGATAAAACTATTGGAACTTGAAGATGTTGATATGTCAAATTTATTTATCCCAAAGAAAGGTACTGCATTGTAATGGGAAAAGTATTGGATGATGATTTGATATTTCTTGTTCTTTCAATAGTTGAAGAAATCCCAAAAGGAAGAGTTGCGACTTACGGGCAAATCGCAGGTTTGGCAGACATACCAAAGAATTCCAGATTGGTTGGGAAGATACTTTCCATGTCTGAATACTACGGTGAATATCCCTGTCATAGAGTCGTTAATCATAATGGAAGGCTTGCACCTAATTTCCATTCTCAAAAAGAACTGCTTAAAAATGAAGGCGTAACATTCAAAGATGATGAGCATGTTGATATGAAGATACATAAATGGATTATATGATAAAATATGAATTGATAAAATAAAAAACACATCGGTTTAATATGACCATGTGTTTTTTATTTTATTTAAACCTATGGTTTAATACTAATCTAAGAATGTGTTTTATGATTTGAATTATACATGATTTTCCTTGATTCAGCTTCTATATATCAATATTATTATATGACTTTTTGATAATGTATGTAAGATTTTTTTTATTATCAATTTTGTACAATAAATAAATTTCATAAAATGATATTATCTTTTGTAGATTATGAAAAAAGGGAAGAGTATAAAATTTAAAAATATTATCAATATAGTATTTAAATTTTTTTAATGTATACTTTTTCTTAATTAAATTGTTTGGAAAGGACATAAAAATGAATGAAGAAAAAAAATGCGTAATGGTTATTGATGAAACATTACCTCTGGGTTTCATTGCCAATACTGCGGCTATACTCGGTAATACTCTTGGAAGTCATTATCCCGATTTAGTAGGAGTAGATGTGACAGATAAAGATGGAAATGAGCATATGGGTATCATAAGCATACCTATCCCAATTTTAAAGGGGAATAAAGATGTATTAAGCGATTTGATAAATAAACTAAGTGATGAAAAATATAAAGATATTGTGGTTGCTAATTTTTCAGATATTGCTCAGTCTTGTAATATTTACGATGAATATATAGAAAAAATAAGAAAAGTAAATTCAAGTGAGATGACTTACTTTGGCTTAGCGCTCTACGGTAATAAGAAACTTATAAATAAACTGACCGGGAGTATGGGGTTACTAAGATAAATTTTTATTTTATTAGTTTTATCTAAATTTTTATAAATAAAACGATTATTGTATTAATTAAAATAAAAATTATTAGTATAATTTAATAATATTAATATATAACCGAGTAAACAATCATAAGTCTTATTTGATATTAGAAAATATTTAATTTAAGATAATTTGTTTGAAATTATAATATAAAAGGCAAATATCATTTATGACTTTGATTGAATTCAAAATATGTTTATTATATTTGGGGATATATGATTTTAGCAATAAAAAAATCAATCATATTTCAGATTGATTTATGTTTATATTATTGGAGCGAAAGACGAGATTCGAACTCGCGACCCTCGCCTTGGCAAGGCGATGCTCTACCACTGAGCCACTTTCGCATAGATGGTGCCCAAGGGCGGGATCGAACCACCGACACGCGGATTTTCAGTCCGCTGCTCTACCTACTGAGCTACCTGGGCATAAAATGGCGACTCGGAAGGGACTCGAACCCTCGACCTCTAGCGTGACAGGCTAGCATTCTAACCAGCTGAACTACCGAGCCGCATTGTTATTAAATTTTAAATGGTGGTCGCAATAGGGCTCGAACCTATGACCCCCTGCTTGTAAGGCAGGTGCTCTCCCAGCTGAGCTATGCGACCACTTACAGTGCTGATTTATTATATAATAACAAAAGGTTTATGTCAAGTAATATTTGGTATTTTTTTAATAAATTTTTACTGTAAATAAACTAGGTATTATTCGACGGTTTTATATGTTTTTTTATCATAATAAACTGTTTTAAAACTCTTTGTTTTTTCATTGTTTATATTTTTTTTGTAATCAGCGGGGATCGATAAAATCGTATTATCTCCGTCAGATATATATTTCTTTTCTGGGTGTTTTTTATAATAATTAAAATACCAGTACATATCCATGTGCTGACCTTTGTTTGCTATTGCTCTGCTTATATAGTAAGGGTCAAAGTTTTTGTTTATGGGATTTGTAAAATATGGCGGTTCAGGAGCTGCTAGGACCGCACTTTGTATATTATATTTTATTCCCTTATATTCTCCGTTTTTAACAGCTTTTAAATTTTCTTCTTTTGGCTTATCTCCATATGGGTATGCGAGATAGGACGTAGGTATTTTATTATTATTTTTATATACTAAATTATTTACTTTGCCTATTTCTTCCATTATTTCACTTTTGTTCAAGTTATTCATATTATAATGATGATAAGTATGGTTTCCTATTTCATATCCCAAGTCGGTGAGTACTCTGAATTTATCCTGATAATTACCTTCTGTTTTATTATTATAGTAAGCATCATAGTCAAATGGATTTTCCGTTACGTATAGTACACCTCCCGAACCGAAGTCAGGGTGTTCTGATTTAAATTCTTCCAATATACCGACTAACGTATCTTTATTAACGACCAGTTTGCCTTCTTTATTTTTCACAAGTGAAAAGCAGCTTTTTAATCCGTCATCAAATGTGAGGAGAATAGGTGTTTTACCTGCGGGGATATTTATATCATTACTTAAGTATTCTTTCATAGATATTAAAACATATCCGTTTTTATACATATATTCAAGGTCTTCTTTAAATTCTTGTTTATTTCTATGCCATGGGAAGTGTTTTGCTTTATTATCAATACTATGATACATGATTACCATGATATCTCCGGCTTCATTTGGCTTTACTTTTTTATAATCTATACTTTTATCTTCTATTTTATCTTTTGATGCTATATTATTTTCCGTGTTTGTAGATTTGCTAAAATGCTTTACGTTAAATGCCACGATACTTATAATTCCTATTACAAGTACTATTATTATTAAATAATATCTGTTATTTTTTATAAAAAATTTAAGTTTTTTATCCCTATTTGAGAATTCATCATTATGTTTATTTTTGTTTTTAGCCAATGTATTTATTCCTCTCTTTAATAATCTCTTACTATTTAATATATGTAATAAAATGGTCTAATATTTTTATATTGTTGATTTATATTAAAATTATTTCCTTTAGCTATAATACCACTATTTTTGCCAATTAAAACCAGTTTCTTATAATATTAATGAAATTTTAATTTTTATGTTAAAATCATGAAGCAATGATAAATATTTCACATATTTATGATAAATATAAATTATTTAGTTGACAAAACATAATTACCATGTTATCATATAAGCGTAAAGACAGGATTATGTTTTACGAATACAACGTCTTTGCAATAAGGGTAGATGGTTAAACATTATTAAGTTTTGAGGAGGATTTTTAAAATGAAACAAAAGTATAACCCTATGATGTTCCAATGTAGTGAAAGTTTAGATATGAGTAAACATATCGTAGCTACATATTATATGAGAGGTAAAGGTACAAATCCTATGGAACTTGACCTTGCTAAGTTTGCAGAATCAATCGCTGCAGAGCAAGCTACAGGTACATGGATAGATGTTCCTTTTGAAACAGATGATATTGTTGAAAGACATGCTGCAAAAGTTATAGGTATATATGAAACACCTGCTTACGACAGGGAACTTCCTGATGGAATTCAATACAGAGATATGATAGTTAGACTTGCTTTCCCATGGGAAAACATCGGTACTAACTTCCCAATGATTTTTACAACAGCTATAGGTAATATTTCAGCTGCAAGACTTAAATTATTAGATCTTGAATTTCCTAAAGAATATACAGACCATTTCCAAGGTCCTAAATTTGGTATCCAAGGTGTAAGAGATATCCTTGATATTCCTGAAAGACCTCTTACATGTGCTATGATCAAACCTGATACAGGATGGACTCCTGAACAAGGTGGAATAATGGCATATGATGCATACTTAGGCGGTATCGATGTAATCAAAGATGATGAACTTCTTGTTGCTGACCCAGCATGGTGTCCTATTGAAAAAAGAGTTCAAGCTATTACAGATGCAGGTAAAAGAGCTTTTGAACAAACAGGTGAAAAGAAACTTTATACAGTTAATTTAACAGAAGATAGTTTTAAAATCAAAGATTTAGCTTACAGAGCAATTGACGCAGGAGCAAATGCGTTAATGATTAATACATACACAGCAGGTTTCTCTGCTCTTAGACAATTAGCTGAAGATCCAAACATTCAGATTCCAGTTATGTCTCACCCTGACTATGCTGCTGCACAGTCTTACTCTCCTGACACAGGTGTTGCAGTAGCACTGCTTTGGGGTAAATTAGCAAGATTAGCAGGTGCTGATATGGCTATTACAACAAACTATTATGGAAAGATTCCTGTACTTAGAGACTCTTACTTAAGAACATGCAGAGATCTTAAGATGAAGTTCCATAATATAAAAGATTGTTTACCTGCACCAAGCGGCGGAATGTATCAAGGTGTAGTTCCTGATACTATTTACGAAGTAGGTACAGACGTTATGATCGCTGCCGGCGGTGCTGTTCACGGACATAGAAATGGTGCTACAGCTGGTGCTAGAGCTCTTAGACAATCTATTGACGGAGCAATGGCAGGAATTCCGCTTAGAGAATATGCTAAAGATAAACCGGATCTACAAATTGCTTTGGATGACTGGGGATGCGGTGAAAAAGAAGACTTATTCGATATGAAGAAATAAGCGTTTAATTGAATATAAAATATGTTTACCTCTAAATATTATAATTAAAAAATTAACCCCCGACGAAAGTCGGGGGTTTTGTTTTATGATAAATTTTGGTAATATTAATATAGAAATTTTTATTATGAGTTAGGGAGTATGTATGTTTAATAAAAGTGTTAATATATTAATGTTCGATGGCAATCCAAAAGGGATAGTTATGTGTGAATTATCTAATTGGAATGGTCGTGTATATAAATTCTCAAGAACACACTTAAAGGAATTTTTAAAAAGGGATGATTCTGAATATACTGGTGTTTATTTTTTGTTTGGAAAAGATGATATGAATAATGATACTGTATATGTTGGAGAAGCTGAGCAAATTTCAAATAGAATAAATCAACATTTAAAAGATAAAGACTATTGGACAGAAGTAATTGTCTTATTAAGTAAAGACAATTACTTAAATAAAGCTCATGTTAAATATTTGGAGCATTCATTTTATAAAAAGGCAAAAGACGAAGACAGGGCAAAACTTATTAATAATACAGTACCAACCAAATCATCTGTTTCAGAGTATGATGAGTCTATGCTAAAAGAATTTTTTGATAATTCTTTGTTGTTAATAAGTTTGCTAGGAAAAAAGGTATTTGAACATATAGCTGATGAAATAACAACGATTAATAATGAAAGTATGATGTATATAAAGGCTATTAGAGGGGCAGATGCAATGGGTATGCTTACGAGTGATGGTTTTGTAGTTTTTAAAGATTCACAAATTGCTAGTGATACAACTAAAAGCATCTCTTATTCACTGTTAAATTTAAGAAATAAGCTTATTGAAGAAAAAGTAATTGTAGATTATAAATTCACAAAAGATTATTTGTTTACAAGTCCTTCTCTTGCTGCGGCTATTGTTATGGGAAGAAATGCAAATGGAAGAACTGAGTGGAGGACAAAAAATAAAAAAACGATAAATGATTTAGAAAGTTAAAAAACATATTGTCAAGTAAAAACCCTTGACAATATGTTTTTCTTTTGTTATAATCTCTTAGTCAGTATAAGGAGAGAAGTATGGAAAAGTATTTTAAAATGTCATATTTAATAGATATTTATTCATCTCTGCTTACACATAAGCAATTAAAGGTATTGGAATATTATTACGATGATGATATTTCACTCAGTGAGATTGCGAGTATGTTAAATATTTCTCGTCAAGGTGTTCATGATACTTTGAAGAGAGCTGAAAAGATAATATTGGAATACGATGAAAAATTAAATTTACTAAAAAAATATGAAGAAAATATTGAACTGTTAAATAGATTGGAAGAATTGAGTAAAGACAAAGAGTCCTTATCATTAATAAAAGAGATAAGAGAAAACCTATAAGGAGGTATAGACCTTGTTTGAAGCTTTAGGAGATAAACTGCAAGCAACCTTTAAGAAACTTAGAGGAAAAGGTAAGCTTACCGAGAAAGATATAGATGCGGCTTTAAGAGAAATCAGGATGTCGCTTTTGGAAGCGGATGTAAACTACAAAGTAGTTAAGACATTTGCAAATAATTTAAAAGAAAAATGTATGGGAGAAGAGGTCTTAAAGTCTTTAACTCCCGGACAGCAAGTAATAAAGATAGTCAATAACGAACTTATAACTTTGCTCGGAGGCGAAAGCAGAGATATAACCTTTGCCGATAACGGACCTACGGTAATAATGGTTGTAGGGGTTCAGGGCAGCGGTAAAACTACAAGTATCGGTAAAATGGGTAACTTCTTTAAAAATAAGAAGAATAAAAAAGTAGTATTTGTTGCATGTGATATCCATAGAGCCGCAGCTGTCGACCAGTTAAAAGTTCTCGGTGAAGGACTCGACATAGAAGTATTTACACTTGATAAAAAAGATGCGGGTAAGATAGCTAAAAAGGGTGTTGAGTACGGAAAAAAAATCGGTGCGGATATAATCATCGTCGATACAGCCGGAAGACAGCATGTGGACAGCGAAATGATGGAAGAAGCAGTAAAAGTCAAAAAGGCTATAAATCCAAACGAAACATTATTTGTTATAGATTCATTGATGGGTCAGCAGGCGGTTGACGCAGCAAAAGCATTTGATGAAAGTCTGGAAATAACAGGATTTATCCTTTCTAAACTCGATTCCGACGCAAGAGGCGGAGCAGCCCTTAGTGTTACTTATATAACCAAGAAACCTATAAAGTTTTCTGCATTTGGTGAAAAAATGGAAGATTTTGAACCTTTCCATCCTGATAGAGTAGCTTCGAGAATACTCGGAATGGGAGATGTCTTATCTCTGATAGAAAAAGCAGAAACCATTTATGATGAAAAAGAAGCTAAAAAAATGGAAGAAAAAATGAGAAAGAATTCTTTCACTTTGGAAGATTTCTTGGATCAAATGGAAAGCATGAACAAAATGGGCGGGATAGAAGGCTTGTTATCAATGCTTCCAGGAGCGGGAAAGCTTAAAGGTATGGCAATAAGTGAAAAAGACTTGATTAAACAAAAAGCTATTATCCAGTCTATGACGATTAAAGAAAGACAAAATCCCAATATAATAAATGCAAGCAGAAGAAAGAGGATAGCAGCCGGAAGCGGAACAAAGGTAAGCGATGTAAATAAACTTCTTACAGGTTTTGAACAAAGCAAGAAGATGATGAAGCAGTTGAATTCCGGTAAGATGAAATTTCCGGGAATGAAACTTCCGTTTATGTAAAACAGTCAAAAAGAAATTTAATTTCTTTATATATAAAAACATAATAGTACAAATAAAAGGAGAAAAAACATGGCAGTAAAAATCAGATTAAAAAGAATGGGTGCAAAAAAACAACCTTACTACAGAATAGTAGTAGCAGACGAAAGAACAGCAAGAGACGGCAAGAGCATTGCTTTACTTGGACACTATAAACCTGTAGGTGAAAAAAGTGTAGAAATCGATGCTGAAAAAGCAAAAGAATGGTTAAACAAAGGTGCTAAACCTACAGATACTGTTGCTAAACTTTTCAAACAAAATGGTATCACAAAATAGTTAGGAGACCGATATGGTTGAATTAATAGAAACGATTGCAAAGGCTTTGGTAGATAATCCCGACGAAGTTGAAGTAAGACAAGTTGAAAAGGAAAATCTTACAGTCATCAAGCTCAAAGTGTCAAAAGACGATATGGGCAAAGTTATCGGTAAACAAGGCAGAATTGCAAAAGCTATAAGAAGCGTATTAAAAGCTGCTGCAACCAAAGAAGAAAAGAGAGTTGTTTTAGACATCGAAGAATAATAAAAACACCGCAGGTCGGTGTTTTTTTATTTGTTTAATAAAAATATGCTAAAATCATTATTTAAAGAATATTTAAACTAATGAATGATTTAAAATTTATAAAAACAGCAAGATCCATTAAAACTACGATTATTATTTTTGATAAAATTTTATAAGAAAGGAGGCAGAGCATGATCAATAAAATAAAGATAATTAATGAAATCATCGATTATATTGAAAATCACTTATACGAAAATTTGAGTATTGATGATATATCAAAAGTAATGAATTACTCTAAATATCATCTCCATCGTTTATTTTCAAATATCGTAGGCGTAACTATTCATGATTATATTAACAGAAGACGTTTGACAGAGTCTGCAGAATTTCTGGTGTTTACTGATAAACCGATAATAGAAATTGCATTGAACTCAGGGTATGAAAGTCAGCAGGCTTTCTCCAATGCTTTTAAAGATATGTATAAAATATCTCCAAAAAAGTTCAGAGAAAGAAAATCATTCTATCCTCTTCAGCTAAGGTTTTTCATTGGAAAAGATTTTATAAATTTAAAATATGAGATATTTACGCCGGAAGATATCGACATTGTAAGTAAAGATGATATTGAAAAATGTATGGATCTTGTAAAGCTTGTGGTAGACGGGTTTCCGGGATTTGAGCAAGCGCAGTATATGGAAAGTCTTATCGAACACATCCAAAATAAAGAAGCTTTTATTATTAAATATAATGATAATGCTATTGCAGTAATGTTTTATAGTATACAAAAAGGAAATATAGATTTTCTTGCAGTTCATCCTAAATATAATAAAAGAGAGATATTAATAACATTTATCAGCAAAATATTTAATGACTTAAGTTCAAATAGAGAAATGATAAGTATTACAACTTTTAGAGAAGGTGATAAAGCGGACAGAGGTTATAGGGAGTTATTGTTGACTTTAGGGTTTATAGAGAGTGACTTGTTGACGGAATTTGGTTATCCCACCCAAAAAATGATACTTAAGAGAAAAGGGTTTGAGGAACTTTTATGAGTAATGAAAATATGACCAATTCTCGTGAAAATATCCTTTCTCGTGATTTTAATTTATCTTCTCTTTTGAAATTTGCTTTTCCTACTATAATAATGATGATTTTTATGGGGTTATATACGATTATAGATACTATATTTGTTTCAAGGTTTGTAAATACCAATGCTCTTAGTTCAATAAATATAGTTTGTCCCATAATAAATATTGTAGTAGGGATAGGGACTATGATTGCTACAGGTTCGAGTGCAATCATTGCTTCGAAGATGGGGGAGGGGGATTATAAAGAAGCGAGAGAAAACCTTTCTCTTATTGTGATTTTTGGAATTACTATAGGAATAATTATTTCCATATTAGGGATAATCTTCATAGATAAAATAATTTGGAGCTTAGGGGCAAGTGAAATTTTATATAGTTACTGTAAAGATTATTTATTGATAATCCTAATATTTACCCCTGCCGGTATCCTTCAAGTCTTGTTCCAATCTCTAATTGTTACTGCCGGGCATCCCGGATTTGGTATGATTTTATCAATCAGTGCAGGAATGATGAATATGATACTGGATTATATATTCATTGTGATTTTTAATATGGGGATAAAAGGTTCAGCCCTTGGAACGGGTATAGGATATGTGCTCCCGTCCGTAATAGGAATTATATTTTTTCTGACTTCAAAGGGTATGTTATATTTTAAAAAACCTAAATTTGATATAAATATGATATTTAAAAGTTTGTATAACGGTTCATCGGAAATGGTAAGTCAGCTTGCAACTGCCATTACTACGTTTCTTTTTAATTTGGTAATGATGAAACTTCTCGGAGAGAATGGAGTTGCTGCCATTACTATAATTATTTATTCACAGTTTATGCTTTCCACTTTATTTATCGGATTTTCTATGGGTGTTTCTCCGATTATGAGTTTTAATTACGGGAGTAAAAATCATAATAGATTAAAAACTTTGATTAAAAACAGTATTACTTTCATTGGTTTTATATCTATATTGGTTTTCATGATATCTATGTTTTTTGGATATCGTCTGGTAAGTGTATTTTCTCCAGCTGGAAGTGAAGTATATGATATTGCAAGAAATGGATTTTTTATTTTTCCAATTAGCTTTTTATTTTGCGGGTTCAATATTTTTTCTTCCGCACTCTTTACTGCTTTATCCAATGGGAAAGTTTCTGCTATGATTTCTTTCTTAAGAACGTTTTGTTTTATAACGATAGGGTTACTTACTCTTCCCATACTATTTGGCGTAAACGGTGTTTGGCTGGCAGTTCCATTATCTGAGTTTATTACCATGTTTATATCCATATATTTTATTAAAACTATTTAAGAATTTAAATAATTTATTTATATTCATATCATACTCAATCATATTAAGTTTCATAAAGATACTTAGTATGATTTTTTAATGATTATATTCTCTTTCTATCCACGTCATTATGATTTTAACAATATACTCTTGTTCTTCTTTTGGCAGTTCTTTATTCATCTCTATTTTATGCCATTTATATAAACATTTTCTGCAGCATGTGGCAGTGGCATGCTGAGCAATGAAGACAGGATGATTTTTTGTCGGGGTTTGTTTCCCGTCATTTGGTATAATGGCAGGGGATAATCTTTTATATATAAAGTCTCTTGCATGATCATTTATTACATCTAATCCTTTTTTATCAATATAATCCATATCTTTATTTTTTAAATGAAAACTTGTCCTGAACTTTGATTTAGATAACCTTTCAAGAATATTTTCTATTTTCATTGTTTCATATTCCTTATTATCCATTTTTTTCTCCAATGATTTAATAATTAACAATATTATAATAATTATATCACTAAAAAAATAAAAGCGAAATTTTTATCGCTTTTAAAAATTTTTTTTTAGTTTATTGAAAGTCGTACAGCTGATGTTATAAGCAAAACTTGAAGCGTCGCTATCAGCGGTATTTGTATCAAGTCCCATGCCGATAAGTTTATTGTAGAAAAATGAATATTTATCTTCTATTGATTTTGCCTTCTCATATCCTTTAGAAGTCAGGTTTATTTTTCCGTCTTTATCAACTTTAATATATTCATCTTTCTTTAAGTTCTTAACTGCACGGCTTACACTTGCTTTTGAATAGTTCATGTATTTTGCGATATCTATAGCATGTACATTATTACTTTTTATTCTAAGTTTATAAATACTTTGCAAATATCTGCATGCAGAATTTCTCATGTCTTCCTCTTTAAATTAAATATGTTTTTTCTTTGATTTTTATAATTTCATCTACATCTACATAAATATAGGGTTCAAATTTAAACTTATACTTAATTTCATTTTTGATTTTATTTATATCGTCTTTCAATTCTTTATTATCAAAACTTTCTTTTAATGAAATTTGAATAATAGCAATTTTATGTTCCGGACCATAATCGTGGACTTCAAAATCTTTGAGTTTATCGAAAATAGGATATTTCATTATTATACTCTCTATTTTTTTCTCATCTTCTTCATTTGCTCCTTTACCAATCAGTAATATTATATTTTCACTGAAAGCAGGAATACCGCTGTAGAATATTATTATGCTTATAATTAGCCCTAAAATCCCGTCTACGGGAAGAGTTGTAAAAGGGGAGATTATAAATGATATTAGAGTTGCCGATGTAGCTAGTATGTCCGAAGAATAATTTTTTATATTTGCGTTTAGAGCAGATGATTCAATGCTTTTATTTTTGTTTTTTGTATATAATACCAATCCGAGTTTTATTATTATTGATATAATACTTACTATAAACAGAAGTGGGATTATATCCGGCTTTACGGGCTCGATTAAATTTGTTATGGATTTTTTCATTAATAGTATCCCTGTTGACATGATTATTATTGAAATAAAAAGTCCGCTTATATACTCCATTCTCCCGTGACCGTATGGGTGAGTCTTTTCACCTTCCACATCCGAAGCATAAAAGCCTATTACCGCGGTAATTGAACTTATGCAGTCGATTAAATTATCAATTCCTTCCGATAATATTGCTATGCTTCCGCTTAAAAATGATGTGCCAAGTTTTAATATAAATAATATCAAATTCCCGATTATGCCAATAACACCGGTTTTAATAGCCTCATTAGTTCTGGTTATGTTATTTTTCTCTGTCGTTTCTTCTTGTTCTTCTTTCAAAATGACGTTCAAAGTGTCTTCTGTTTCTTTCTGATCTTTGATCGTTTTCGTCATAATTTATATATGCCTCCATTCTTTTGATTATTCTGTCGAGGTAGTCTTCCAGATTGTTTTGTTCTTCTTCGCTCAAATCTGAAAATATTTCATTTATTTCAAATTGATTTTCTCCCGCTTCTTTTCCTTTTTCCGTTAAGTGAATTAACATAACTCTTTTATCTTCTTCTGACGGGGTCCTTTCAATAAATCCGCCTTTTTCCAGTTTTGATAATAACTCTCCGAGGGATTGTGACCTTATATCAAGTAAATATGACAATTCCTTCTGGGATATGTCAGGTTTTAATTGAAGCATTTTTAAAACTCTTCCTTGTCCTCTGTGAGGGTCTGATACTGCTGAAAATCTGTTCATGTTTTTATGGTAGTATCTGTGCATTAACCATTGTATTTTAGAAAATTGTTCATATAGATTTCTATTCATTGTATTACCTCCTAAAATCAGGTACCAATTTTTAAAAGGTACCTTTCTATATTTAGATTATATAGGTACCTTATTGATTTGTCAAGAAAAATATTAAGGTACCTTGTAATACGTTATTATTAACATATTAATTGATCATATAAAAAAATAGCACTTATTTTAAGTGCTATTTTTTTATCTTAGAAGCTCTTTTTTAATTTGTATAAAATACTACCTAAACCAGCTAAACTTATAAGCATTATGATCGAATAAATGTAATTATCATTTGTATCTCCCGTTTGAGGTGTTTTAGTAGTTTTTTCTTTATTTATGATCTCTTTCTTTTGATTTTCAATGTTTTTAGGATTTGTTTTATTTACTATATATTTAATATGCGGTTTATTAAAATATTCTTGTTTTTCTTTTCCGTCAGTAGATGTATAATCTATATAAGCCTCCTCATTTGTATATGCAATATGTTCTCCCTCTTTATCTGATTTGTTTATAAGTTTTACTTGATATTTAAGTTCCAGTTTTTCAGTTTTTTTAACTGGGGTATTTATACTTAATATAAACTTTTCCGGTTTGTTTATATATTCAATTACATAAGGGTATATACCATCTTTGTCTTTATCACCAAAACATATTTCTTGTTTGTCGTTTATAGTGCTTTTTAATTCTTTATTTCCGATATATAGTTTAAAGCTATTTGATATTAAATCAAAATCTTTACCGATCAAATCTGTGATTTTACCTTTTTCAATAGTATATAGTATATCACTTTTAACATTGTCAAACATACCTTCAACGCCGCTTGCATTATCATCATATTTTTTTGAAATACCACCTAAGCTTGATAATCCAAGCATGAAGTTTAGTCCATATGGATGATCTGATAATTGGTCTGTACTTCCATATGAAAAACAGTCATAACCATTATTTACTGCCTTTTCGTACTCTTTGGCTGCTGTATACATAGCAATATCCGTACTATAACCGTTATTTTCTCTATTATCTGCCGGAACGTATTTTTTACTATAATCTTCATCTGGGTTATAGCTGTATAAAGTTTGTCCGTCATATATATCTGTATAAGTTTTAATTGTTGTTTCATAACTTTCTTTATATTTATTCATCCATGATTTACAGTCTTTTAGCTCATCTAGATACGATTCTATATCTTTATGATTTTTCTTTAATTGACCTATATCCGGACCGCAATAAATATTTTCTTCACCCGTATTATTATTTTCATTAAAAACCGTTTTAGGTTCATCTGACCATAGATATGTAACGCCGTCACTGACAATAACAAGATGCTTATTTTTGTTTTCAACTTTATTGTCACTATCAAGCATTTTTCTGCCAGCTCTTATTCCTGCTTCTAAATTAGTGCCGCTTGAAATTTTTGTATTAATTGCCTTTTCGATTGTTTTTAAATTATCATTATTTAATTCTGTTAATTCTAAAATATTATGTGCTTGTTTGTTAAAAATAATTATTCCTACTTTTATCTTGTGATTTTGAGCATTTTTGTTTAGTTCTTGCAGCATTTTTAATGCTTCGTTTTTCACATTTGTACTCGTGGATTTGTCAAGTACAAATACGACATCACTGTAAGTTTTTACTTCATTTGCTTTCAATGATAAAGTTATAGTTGTTTTATCGTTTTTTAGTTCTTCGGCGGATTTGCTTTTATTCAAATAATTATTTTCTGCTGCAAATATACTTGTTTGTGTACTTAGCAGAAAAATAATAAATAGTAAAAAAGAAAGTAAGTTTTTTTTCATTAGAAATCTCCTTTTGTTCATTTTAGATTTAAGATTTCAATGATTTTTTAATATTGAAGATATTAAATAAAGTCTGTTAACAGTATGATGTTACAATATGCTTACTTTTTGTAACATATATGGTATTATTATATATATTTAATTTTATATAATGTTTTATGCTATTTTTACAGTATACATTACTTATTTCAATGATTTTTGTAATATTTTTAAGGCTTAAAGTGATGTCACAATATGTAAATATTATGTTACGAAAAGTAAAGTTTTTTATTATAAATTAAAGTAATTTTCTGAAAATTAGAAAATGATTAATTTAGTTCCACTTTTCTTTTACTTTTGATATAATGTATTAGAATGAGGAGGTTAATGAATAGGAATTTATAATTAAAGCGCCCGAACCGAATTCCTAAATATATATTAAAAGGTTGACGAGGAAAAGGGTTTATCGAGTTTTCGGCGGATGCCCTTTGGGATAAAAGTGTTCCTTAAAGCTTAAAAAAACCTTGGAGTAATCCTTGGGACAAAATTAAGCTTAAACTTTAAGAAATTAAAAACTTAAGGAGAAAATATAATATGTGCGGAATAGTAGGTTATATAGGAGATAAAAAAGCGAGCGATATTTTGGTTGACGGACTTGCGAAATTAGAATACAGAGGCTATGATTCAGCCGGGATTGCAGTATTCGAGGACGGAAAGATCAATATAAGAAAACATAAAGGCAGACTTGATAATTTAAAAGAAAGCCTTAAAAAGAACGATGTTGAAGGGCATGTAGGTATAGGACATACTAGATGGGCTACTCACGGAGAACCGTCTGATATAAATTCTCATCCGCATGCAAGTCATAACGGTAAAATCGTTATAGTTCATAACGGTATAATTGAAAACTATATAGATTTAAAAGAAGAATTGGTAGAAAAAGGGTATAGATTTATTTCTGATACTGATACTGAGGTTGCAGCTCATTTAATAGAAGAGCTATATGACGGGGATTTGCTTTCAACAGTGAAGGAAGCAACTAAAAAACTCTCAGGTTCTTATGCTCTTGCAGTAATGTGTAAAGATAATCCAGATGAACTTATAGCTGTCAGAAAAGACAGTCCTTTGATAATCGGTAAAGGTGAAGGTGAAAACTTCATAGCAAGCGATATCCCTGCGGTACTTAAACACACAAGAGACATTTATCTGCTTGACGATGATGAAATTGCTGTTATTACAAAGGATAGCGTTACAATATACGATGAAGAAGGCAAAAAGGTCGGCAAACAGATACTTAAAGTAAACTGGGATGCTGCGGGAGCCGAAAAAGGCGGATATGAACATTTCATGCTTAAAGAAATTCATGAACAGCCAAGAGCTATCAGAGATACTTTAAGAGGAAGATTAGATGCAGAAAAACATGAAGTAAAACTCGATGATATAACTATTACAAAAGAAGATTTGGATAAAATCAACAAGATTTATATAGTTGCATGCGGTACCGCTTATTATGCAGGTAACGTTGGTAAAAATGTAATAGAAAAATATGCAAGAATTCCTGTAGAAGTTGATATCGCAAGCGAATTCAGATATCGTAATCCTATTATTGATGAACATACACTTCTTATTTCAATATCACAGTCAGGTGAAACTGCGGATACTCTAGCCGCAATGAGACTTGCAAGTAAGCAAGGTGCAAGAGTTTTAGCCGTTACAAATGTGGTAGGAAGTACTGTTTCGAGAGAAGCAAGTGATGTTCTTTATACATGGGCAGGTCCGGAAATTGCCGTTGCTTCGACAAAAGCGTATTCTACTCAGGTTGTAAGTATGTATTTGATTGCATTGCTATTTGGTAAACTGACCGGAAATCTAAGCGACGAACATTTTGAAGAAGTAGCCAAAGGATTGATGGAAATTGATAAGAATGTTGAAAATGTACTTGCAAAAGAAGAAGAAATAAAGAAAATAGCTTACGATCACTTTAAAGTTCATGATGTATTTTTCTTAGGTAGGGGACTTGATTATTTCTTATCTTTGGAAGGTTCTCTAAAGATGAAAGAAATTTCATATGTTCATTCGGAAGCGTATCAGGCAGGTGAACTTAAACATGGTCCTATAGCCTTAGTGGAAGAAGGAACTTTGATTATCGCTATTTGTACTCAGGATGCTCTATTTGAAAAAATGCTGAGCAATATAAAAGAAGTTGTTGCTAGGGGAGCATATATAGTAGGCTTCGCTAAGGAACATAATACAAATATCGAAAAAGAAGCGAATAAGGTAATGTATATTGATAATGTAATTGATGACTTAACTGTCGTACCGACAGTAGTTTATCTGCAAACATTGGCATATTACCTTGCTGTTGCAAGAAACTGTGACGTTGATAAACCAAGAAACTTGGCAAAATCAGTTACCGTTGAATAAATAAGTTAATAATAACAATTTGTATGGGAGGCAAAACCAAGAGAATTTTTCTCTTGGTTTTACTGGTATATGAAACGTCGTGTCTCATGGTATTTCATATACCCTTTAGGGGTACCTAAGGCTGTCATACTGTTATTATCATATAAAATAACAAGCTGCAGTCTCTTTATTTTAAAGAGTTTTTTTGCGGTGGATAGGAGATGTGATGACAAACAGTAAAGTAAAATTTTTGACTAAAGCTGCGATAATAGCGGCTTTATACATTGTGAGCACAATGCTTATTTCTCCGATAGCTTTCGGAGAAAACCAAGTGAGAATTTCGGAAGCGCTTAATGTATTGGTGTATTTTACGCCTTCCGCAATCCCTGGATTATTCGTAGGGTGCATACTCGCGAACTTATCCAGTCCTTTTGGGATAATAGATATAGCTTTTGGTTCTATTGCTACTCTTTTAGCGGCTTTTACCGCAAGTAAGATAAAGAATAAGTATTTGGTTGGAATACCGAGTATTTTATTCAATGGATTATTTGTAGGCTTTATCTTGTATAAAATGGCTTCGATCCCTTTTGTTGCCGGATTTATAAGTGTATCAATAGGACAAGCGGTAAGTCTTTATGTTGTTGGGCTTCCGTTATTATTATTGATAGAAAAAAATCAAAAATTGAGGAGCTTACTTTCGGATTAATGAATACATATATGCTTTTAGCAGTCAAAGAAGCTTTAAAAAGCGGGGAGGATGTCCCCGTTGGGGCTGTTATAGTTAAGGATGATAAAATCATATCAAAGGCTCATAACAGGGTTATAGAAGATAATGACCCCACAGCTCATGCCGAAATATTAGCAATAAGAGAAGCCTCGGGAATTCTTGGCAGTCATAATTTAAGCGGATGCAGTATATATGTAACTCTTGAGCCGTGTCCTATGTGTACAGGAGCCATTATAAACGCTAAAATAGATAAAGTAGTATTTGGTGCGATGGATATGGATTACGGTGCTTGTGGGAGCAGATATAATCTATTAGAGGATAATAAAGCTAAAGGCATTGATGTTTACGGAGGCATTGAAGAAGAAAGATGTTCTGTGATTTTAAAAGATTTTTTTAAGCAAATAAGAAATAAATAAAAGCAAGGGGTACCCACCTTGCTTTTTTAGTTGAATAAATATATTAAAGTTACTATTCCAAGCAGCATTTTATTATTGATCTTATTAAAAACAAGCGTTAACTTAGAATATGTCTGCGGCTTTGCACTGATTAAAATCAAGAAATATTCAATAAAAGTCTCTTTGTCTATATTCACCAAATCTTCATTTCTTTTTATCAGCCTTGATAATACTTCTTTATCCTGAACCTTTTTTATTTGTATAGCTGTTTCTCTCTTAACTATATCTTCTATTAAGTTTTTAAATTCGGTAAAAGTATACTTTTTATTTTTTTCTATTCCGAGTATATTCCCGAGGTTTTCTATCAAAGATAATTCCAGATTTTTTTCTTTTCTGAATTCCGAGTATTTTATTAAATCATCTAATTTTTCTAATATTATTTTTTTATTTAAATGATTAGTTTCAAGCAATATTTTAAGAAGATAATTTTTACTCTCGCTCAACTTTTCTCCGAGATGTGAAGTAAATTTATTAAATTCTATATCATTTACATAATCAATATAATATATTTTCCCGCTTACTTTATTTATTGCTTTTAATGTATCCAAGTATCCTGTGTTTATATGCTTTTTCATCTTAGCACTATTATAACTGTTCTCTATTTCCAGAAAGTCACTGCTTTTTATTACATTTACATTTCTGAAACTTAAAGGTTCTATAGTTTCTTCGCTTGAGAGAATTTTTTGATATCCGTTATCTACCAAAATATTTATTAAATCAGTATTTGAATTGGTAAATAAATTGTTTTTTTTAATAAACCTTGAAATTTCAGGAAAACAAATCAAAAGCAACAGGTATGAATGGAACTGCCCCAAAGGTATTTCATTTATATTTATTACTTCATAATCAAGTGTACTTAGATTAATGCTGTTTAAAAATAAATTTGTATTTGATTTTCGTACTTTATCTTCTTTTATATATTTTTTAAGAGAAAATTTTAAGTCATTGAGTTTTTCGTCTGTAGCTAAAAACTTTGTAAATTCTTTTATGAACTGTCTGTCATTTAATGTTGACCAGTTGGCTTCATATATATTTGCAATCAATTCTGTTACTTTGAACAAATCGGTATTTATAGCCATTGTCCAGAATTTAACCATATTATCAATATCCTGCATAGCTAAAAATGACGCATTAATAACGCCGAACCCTCCAGCACAGATAGCCTCAAAAGTTATATCGTTTTCTATAAAAGCAGAAAAGGAACCTATTTCAAAGAATTTCTTACTGCCGTCTGAATTTAGTATAATAGCATCATATTTTTGCATTATATCACTCCCGGTTCATTAACTTAATTATTATATCACAAAGGGCAATAAAAAAATACCTTCATAAAGGTATCTTTTTTTCTTCATAAATTATAAATTTAATATTAGTTTAAAGAATCTTTTAAAGCTTTGCCTGCTTTGAAAACTGGTGCTTTGCTGGCTGGGATAGTGATTTGTTCTTTAGTTTGAGGGTTGATACCTTTTCTTTCTGCTCTTTCTCTAACTTCGAAAGTACCAAATCCTACTAGAGATACTTTGTCTTCTTTTTTAAGTGTTTCTGTAATAGTTTCAATAAATGCTCCTAGACAGTTATCACATTCTTTCTTTGTAAGACCAGTTTTTTCGCTTAAAGCGCTTACTAATTCTGATTTATTCATTATAATTCCTCCAAATTTATATTTGTTGACTTAACAACTTTCCAACTCTAGATTATATTTTACCAAAAAATATATTTATTTCAATAGTAATTTAGCCTTTTCCCAATATTTTTCCAAAATTTCAGCTTTTAAACCCGTAATATCGTTATTATCGCCTTCAATCAGCTTTTCCATCATCGAAAACCTTAAAATAAACTTATTTGTTGATGCTTTTAATGCTTCTTCGCTGTTTATGTCCAGCAGTCGTAATGTATTTACAACACTGAATAATAAGTCTCCTGCTTCCATAAATAAGTTATCTTCATCATTATTTATTTCATTTTCAAATTCATTGATTTCTTCATGAATTTTATCTAGTGCTTGGTTGTAATCTTCAAAATCGAAGTTTGTATTTTTTGCTCTTGACTGAATTTTATTTGCATATAATAAAGCGGGGAATACTTTTGGAACACTTTCCATAGTCTGTGAAAAGTTAGTATAAGATTTTTCTTCTTTTTTTACTTCATTCCATACTTTACTTGTGTCTTCGCCTTCCAAGATTGTATTATCGAATACATAAGGATGTCTTCTTATTATTTTTGAACTTATACTGTCTATAACATCTCTTTCATCGAATGAACTGTTTTCTATCTCTATCTGACAGTGAAGCGCTATTTGGAGAAGTAAATCTCCCAGTTCTTCTTTTAAGTCTTCTATATTATTTCTGTCAATGGCATCTATTACTTCATACGTTTCTTCCAAGAGATGTTTTTTAAGGCTTTCATGTGTTTGTTTTCTGTCCCACGGACAGCCTTTGTCGCTTCTTAGATAAGCTATTAAATCCATAAATGAATTCAGGCTTCCCTTGATTAAAAGAAAATCTTGCTTTTTGATTATTAAAGTTATTGGGAATAAGGCTTCATCCCCGTCATTTAAGTCCTTTAACCTTATTTTGTCGAGTTTTTCTTTTCTTATTACATAAATTTCAATTTTTTTACTAAAATATTTGATTAAATGCTCTTTTACTCTATTTAAATCTTTTTTATCATTTATATTTATAAATATATTTATGCTTCCATAGTCAGGTATGTCTAAAGAGGGGTTATTTGCATTTATTACTTTATAGCTGTCCAAGTCATTATATAATATATTTGTTATGTTATCGTCTATATTTATTTCAATATTTTTATTCTCAATAAGACTATCCAGTAAATCATTCTTATTAAGAGTATCAAATATCAAACAAATATTTTCTTTATTTGAAAATTTATTTATCAGCTCTTCATAATTATTTATATCGATATATTCTATACTTTTTTTAAAAGGGAATATAATCTTTTTATTATTTTTTTCTACATATATGATTTCTGCATTTTCTATTTTATTTAAGGTTTTTAAACTTAAATCTCCTACATTATTGATATTTACTATAAATATTTTTTTCATTATTGTACCTCTTTAAGTTATATAATTACATTTTATCAGAGAATATATTAAGGAAACAATAGTTTATGCTTTTATTTATCCTCGATTTATGACTTTATTTATTTTTTTATTATACTTTCATCTCCTAAATAATGATGGTTTGTTGTATTATTATTTTCATCAAACTCAAATACCAATGATATTCCCGACGGAATATTTATATCTACATTATAAAATTTCTTATCTAATTTCCGTGAGCGGCTATGAGGACTCTTGTATCCTCTATTATATCTTTCTTTATACTTATTCGTAATATGGAATTACTCCTAATATAGAGTAGCTTACAGACTTTTATTTATGTTTTGAAAGTTAATTTTGGTTATTTCTCTATACCATTATGATATATAGGATTTTTTTCATCATTTTCATTTACTTTTGGCGGAAGAATATCAAATGTACGTATATGTATATCAGCTGGTTATATATGTAATATTTTGCTTGCTGGGTATTGTTATGGCTCATCAAATATTTTATCATTTTTTATTACTTAAATTTTTGATTTTTTTATAACATGAAATTTATACTATATTAAATAATATAACATTATAATCATGAACTATTCTTCTTAGGCAGTGAATATAATTAATATTAAAATCATATTCTTATTCTCATAATATATTTTTTATTTATTACATCATTTTTTCGTTATTTATAAAATATACAATTTTTTACTCGGTAAATAAGTTTTATTCAATCACTGCGATTTTTCCGTTTTAATTAGTAGATATTTTAATTTATTTTCTTATTTAATATGTGGTTGATATTATCCAAGTGCAACATCTAAAATCATCATTATAAGAAATCCTACGGCAAATCCGATCGTAGCTATATTTGAATGTTCGCCTTCGCTTGCTTCAGGGATCAATTCCTCTACTACGACATATATCATTGCTCCTGCGGCAAAGGATAATAAGTAGGGCAGGAAGGGGATTATAACAGATGATAATAATATCGTTAAAAAAGCAGCTATCGGTTCCACTATTCCAGATAAAGTTCCATATATGAAAGATTTTGTTTTGCTTATGCCTTCATTCTTTAAAGGCATAGATATTATAGCCCCTTCCGGAAAATTTTGAATTGCTATACCTATTGAAAGAGAGAGCGCTCCGAGAAAAGTTATATCTGTGTTTCCCGTCATAAACCCCGCAAATACCACGCCTACTGCCATTCCTTCGGGGATATTATGAAGTGTAACGGCTAAAATCAGCATAGTTGTTTTTTTAAGTTTACTGCTTACTCCTTCGACTTCATTGTCAAGATGCATATGCGGGATTATTTTGTCTAAACTAAGTAGAAATATTATCCCGAGTGCAAAACCCACAGCTGCGGGGATAAAAGCCAGTTTATTCATATCAGCCGACATATCCATTGAAGGTATCAAAAGCGACCATACCGAAGCTGCTATCATAACTCCTGCCGCAAATCCCAAGAGAGCTTTTTGTACAGAAGCTTTTATATCTCCTCTCATAAGATAAACCATTGCCGCACCAAGTGTTGTTCCCAGAAATGGTATCATTATTCCAATAAATGTATTCATAATCTCCTCCTTTTAAGTTAGTTTTAACTAACCTGTATGTAAAATTTAAAGGCTTCAAGCCCTTGTTTTCTTAATAAGAATATTACTCTTTCGTTCGAAATATGTCAATATGAATGTAGCGTATATAATATTATATATGAGTAATATTTTAAATTGTTAAAAATATTTAATTGTGATATAATTTTATAATAATAAAGGAGGACGATATTATGGATTTTAGATTTGGACATACTTCTCTTAGGGTATATGATCTTGAAAAAAGTTTGGATTTTTATGTTGGAGCTCTCGGAATGAAAGAAACGAGGAGAAAAGATTATCCGGGAGACTTTTGTTTGGTGTTCTTGAAAGATGCGGCTGATACCTGTGAAGTGGAGCTTACTTATAATTATGACCCCGAAAAGCCATATGAAGTTGGGAATGGGTTTGCACATCTTGGATTTTATGTAAAAGATTTGGAAGCTGCACATAAAGAACTTAAGGAAAAAGGGTATAAGGTTACTGATTTTTCAGGTCTTGGGGGAAATAAGTCAAGTTTTTTCTTTGTGACCGATCCCGATGGATATGATATTGAAATCATAAGAGAGAAATAGAGTAAAAAATAATAGGATATTTATTTTTAAATTTTTAAATTAAATATATAAATAAAAGAGCAGATTATCTGCTCTTTTTATAATTTTGTTTCATCATTACTATTTATTACATTTACAAAAAATCTTCTGTGCCTCGGTCCGTCAAACTCCGTAAAATATATTCCCTGCCATGTCCCGAGAACCAACTGTCCGTCTTTTATTATTATATTTTCACTCGTTCCTATTATGCTTGATTTTATATGAGCAGTGCTGTTTCCCTCATAATGTCTGAATTCCCTCATATCAGGGAAAAACTTATCGAGTGCAAATATCATATCCCTTACGACATCGGGGTCTGCTGCTTCGTTTATGGTTATTCCCGCAGTTGTGTGAGGACAGTAGATCGTACATATACCATTTTTAACTTTACTTTTTTCTACAGCTTCTCTCACTTTGGAAGTAATATTGTGGAAATTTTCACTGTCGGTCCTAAGGTCAAATTCAAATAACATAATAAACTCCTTTTTTATATTGTTAATCCCTATTATAAAGTATTTTATAATTTTAGTCTATAGTAAAAAAGACCTCAAAGAGGTCTTTATATTAATAATCAAAGAAATTGAACGTATCGTGATTGTAATTATCGTTAAAGTTAAATGTAGAATCGTTATGAAATATATTGCGGTAAGAAGAAACTGTAAAATAACATGTTCCCGCTATAAGCAGAGCTAAAAATATACTTATAAATATAGTTCTTACTTTTTTGCTGGATGTGAGCAGATATACACCTATAACAACAAGGAATAAAGGCCATATAAATTCTAAAGATCTAAAAAAACCATTAAATGAAATAATGTGTATATTAAGTAAATCTAGTATATATCCGGCACCGATTAATATAAATAATACTCCTAAGATGATTTTTAAATTTTTATTCATTATCATCACCTTCTTCTTTCATTTTGATTAATTCTTCTTTGGTAAATTCTCCTTGTAAGTCCTCATTGTCTTCATTTTTTTTGTCTTCCGAGTTTTCTTCACTCGTACCCATAAATATGATTTCATCGGAAGTTTCTATAAGTTTTACTTCTTCATCTTTGTTTTCTTCTGATTTGATTCCTTCATTTTGATTTGTGTCTTCTTTTGAGTCAGAAGTTTCTTGAGTATAATTTTCTTTTTGTTTTGTATTGAAATCATCAGCTTTTTTCTTTTTTGCAGGTGCAGCTGAGGTTATAAGTAAAATACCTGCTATTAAAAATCCTATAGGAACTATAAATCTTGATATAAATTCCGGAAGAATCTTACTTAAGAATAGAACGACACCGATTATAACAAGAAAAATACCCAGATTATATTGTCTCTTGTTTTCTTTTACCGGGTTTTCATAATTGTTATCTTTTTTTGTTTGGTAATTTTGATTGTAAGATGAATTCGCGGATTGTTTTTCATTTGTGTTATATGGAGTTATAGGTTCATAAGGGATTAAAAAACATAGTAAAATGTAAATAAGAATTAATACTCCGCTTGTTGCAAATGATAAAAGGATCGTTGCGAGTCTGATAATAGTTGAGTCGATTTCAAAATATTCACCGATCCCCCCGCATACACCTCCGATATATTTGTCTTCTCTGCTTTTGTAAAGCTTTTTTTCGTTCATAACGTCCTCCAATTATTATTTTGTCTTATTATATGTTATATAGTATAGGTATAAGATAAGATATGAATTAATTAAACATTAAAAACAAATTAAAAAGAATTTTATCAAAAAATACTTTATTTGATTTTAATATGAAAACAGAGTATAATTTAAGTAATTTGATAGTCAAAGTAGCTAGGAGCGAACATGAATAAAGAGGAACGTATATTAAATGAATTTTTGGTAGAAAGTTTCAATGAAATTTTAAAAGTAGAAGAGGGAGCTTTAAAAAAAGGAAAATTTAAAAATCTTTCAATCAGAGAAATGCATGTTATCGAAGCTGTTGTAAAAAACGAAAAAAAAGGAAACAATACTTCTTCAAATATTGCAAAAACTTTGGATATAACTCCCGGAACCCTTACTATAAGCGTAAATAGTTTAGAGAAAAAAGGATATTTATTAAGAGAGAGGGATATACATGATAAGAGAGTAATAAATATTTATACTACTAAAGCAGGTAAACAAGTTGAAGAAAACCATGCAAAATTTCATGAAAATATGGTCAAAGAGATGCTTGATTTTTTTCCTGAGGAAAAGAGAAAAATATTAATGGAAGCTGTTGTTGAATTGGAAAAATTCTTTAAAAGCAGAAAGAAGGTAGATTAAATGGTAAAGATTGTTGTTGACAGTACATGTGATTTAAGTAAGGAGCAAATCGAAAGGCTGAATATAACGGTGGTGCCTTTGAGTGTAAGGTTTGACGATGATGAATATTTGGATAGTGTTACGATAAATAATGAAGAATTTTATGAAAAACTCATATTGGCAGGGGATGATATGCCTACAACTTCTCAGCCGAGTCCAAAGAGTTTTGAAAAAGTATTTAAGGAATATGTGGATAAGGGTGACGATGTCGTTGCTATCCTTGTATCATCCAAATTAAGCGGAACACTACAGTCTGCATTCAATGCAAAAATGGAAGTCAGCGAAGATAAAATTTATTTAGTCGATTCAAGGATTGCCAGTTTTGGGACTTATTTATTAATTAGTGAAGCATGTAAGTTGAGAGATGAGGGGAAAAGTGCTTCTGAAATCGTTATTAAAATAGAGCATATGATAAAAAATTTAAAGCTTTATGTTTGCTTAAATACACTTAAGTATTTGGTTTATGGAGGAAGGATTTCCAAGGCAACCGGAGTTGTAGGTACTATGCTTAATATCAACCCTATTTTAGAGGCTGTCGACGGAGAACTCGTTCAGTCAGGAAAAGTAAGAGGTAAAAAACTTTCTTATAAATTCATGTTAGAGAAAGTAAAAGACGATATAGATACTTCATATCCGGTTTCTTTCGGTCATGCTCATGCTCATAAGGCAATAAAAGATTTTGAAAGTTTTATGCTGGAGCATGTTGATATAAAAGATAAAGTAACTGTTTCAATAGGACCTACTGTGGGTACTTACTCAGGTCCAGGAGCTATAGGCATAGCATATATTAAAAAAGAAGAAGAATAAATAATTATAGTTTTCTTTGACTTAAATTCAGCACCTTAGGGTGCTTTTTTATTTTGAACACAATTAATTGTTTTTTCATACTATAAATAGAAGTAATATTCCTGTGTAGGAGGAAAAATAATGAATGTGATTACATATTACAAATCAAAAGACGGTGAGAATGAAGTTCCCGGTGCTACTCATTTTAAAATCAAGGAATTTGCCTGCCATGACGGAACCGATAAGATATTTATTGATATAGATCTTATTAAAAAGTTAGAAAAAATAAGAGTACATTTTAAAAAAGCCGTCCATATAAATTCAGGTTACAGGACTGTAGATTATAACAGAAAAATAGGAGGAGCAAGTGGAAGCTATCATACAAAGGGAAGAGCTTTTGATATATATATCAGTGGAGTTGATGTAAAAACTATAGCAAAATATGCAGAAGCTATAGGATTAAAAGGAATAGGCTGTTATCCGAACGCGAATTTTGTTCATATAGATTCCAGACCTTCAAAGTTTTTCTATTATTATACTAATTATTATCGCTCTGTAAGAACTTTTGGAGGTAACCCTTCTTATTATCCTGTTATTTCAAGGGGAAGCAGGGGAGCGTATGTTAAAAAAGCTCAAAATAGATTGGTAAAAAAGGGATATAAAATATCGGCGGATGGTATTTTTGGTTCATCGACACAAAATGCGGTAAAGAAATTTCAAAATAAATCGGGACTTACGGCTGACGGTATTGTAGGTAAGAATACTTGGAAGTTATTATATAAATAAAAAGGACTTAGATTAGTTCTTTTTTAGTGTTTGAAGTACGGGGCACTACGCCTGCTGCGCAGATTCCGCGCCCCTGATTGAAAGCGAACAGAATATTTATTTAAAATCTGTCAAAAAAAGTTTAAATATAGTAACACATGTAAATATTACAACTGTATTATTATATGTAATAAAATATAGAAATAATATATCAAAATTAGTAAAAATTATTTATATTTTAAATATATCATTATTGTTACAAATTGTAAGAATAAAGTAACAAAATAAAATATTTTAATAACGAGGAACCTTTATGAAATTTGATAATATGACTGATTCAGCAATAAAGATAATAATGTATTTATTAATTGAACAAGAAAACAAAACCTTTGAAGAGATACATAGAGTTATCCCAACAAGAAAGAGCTTTCTATTAAGTGTTATTAATATACTTGTTGAAGCAAAGGTACTGGGAAAAAATAATTTAATGTATTATATTTTAAAAGATGCAGAGGAAATCAGTATATATGATTTAGTCATACTGTTTGAAGGAAGTATTAATATTTTAGATGATATTAATCATCCAAGAGAAACTAAACAATTTATTTATAAGTGCTATATTGATAGGTTTTATAATGAAATAGAAAAGTTTTTAAAAGTTAATATGCAAAATACAACTATTAAAGATATGATATCAAATAAGTAATAAAAAAGAACCTAAATAGGTTTTTTTTATAATTTCTTTAATGCGGATTTTCTTCTTGCACTTATTACAGAATAGTATTTATGCATATTATTTGCTACTTTTGTATCCCATGTAGAGCTTGAAGCATATCTTTTATTTACATCACTTATTGTTTTCCCGCTGTAAAGTCCCGAACCCGGTTTAAGATATCCGTTTCCTATACCGTCTGCTACGTCATATATATTTGCTTCTTTTGAAGGATATCCCTTAGAACCATAACCAAACATGTTATTTGGTTTAAAGCATATAGTTCCGTTTGCACTTTCCAGCGATGCTATTGCTACTAAGAATAAAGCGTTGACTTTATATTTTTTTTCTGCATTTACAAATGCTTGTTCAAGACCTACGAGTCCCTGACTTGTTATGAGTTTTAAATCAGCTGCGGTTACCCCGCTCGGTTTACTCATATCAAGCTTATGGATTTCGGATAATGAATAGCTTGGTATATTTTTTTGTTTTTTTACTTTTTTAGCAGTATGCTTTCTAAGCGCATTTGCAACATTGACTTCTTTTGCTGTTTTTGCAATGTTAGCAATTTTTAAAGCTTCTTTCTCTTCTGCTTTGGCTTTTATTATATAATATCCTCCGGTTGAAGATATTATAGCGATAATAAGCACCGAACAAATTGCAATGATTATATTCCTTTTTTTTGTTTTTTTCTTTAGCTTAGGGATATCTTCTTTTAATTCATTTTCTAATTCATTTAACTCTTTTTTTATTTCATCAACGTCTGAAATAATTTCTTCATCTTTTTCAATTTCATTACTGTTTTCTGATATTTCTTTTAATTTTATGTCATCTATGGTTTCATTTACCAAATGCTCCAATTTATCTATTTCTGTCAATGTCTTTTCCAGAGGATCAGCTTCTTTTTTATCTTTAATATTATTATTATTTGCTTCTTCAAGTTCCTGGAGTAATGATTCTAAAGGATTTTCTTCCGTCGTTTCAATTATATTGATTTCATCTTTTTCCAAGTTATTTTTAAGATTTTCATTATCTTCAGTTGTGTTTTCTATATTGATTAAATTGATATTGTCATTTATATCTTCATTTAAATTGACAGTTTTATGTTCATTGAAAATTTCACTTTCCAAAGAATTAACTTTTTTCTTCTTTACTTTTAATGTTTTTTTTACTTTTATCTTCTTTTTAGTAGTATTCATGATTACCTACCTTACAATCTTTTTTTATTTTATTGTCGTATTTGATGTCAAGTAATTTATTTAATTGTACTTATTTTTGTGTAAAATGTCAAAATTTTATATAATATACTGTATTAACTTGAAAGTATACCTAAATATATATAAAATATATATGAACATGAAAAGAGGAGAAATAATGAAAAAATTATTATCTATATTATTAATAGGTTTGATGAGTATAAGTATATTTGGCTGCAGCTTTGTAAAACCTGAAGATAAGGTATCTGAGTTTTTAAATGCCGTTAAGACTAAAAATGAAGATGTTTTAATAGGATATACAAATAATAAATACGTAAATTTGCTTCTTAACAGTACCGGAGATAAAAAGACACTTGACGGGATTTATAAGAATTTATTTAAAAACTTGTCTTTCAAAATAATCTCTATTACGGAAAATGAAACAGGTGCAGTTGTTAAAGCTGACATTACAAACGTTAGTTTTAAAAAGGTTTTTGATAATTATGAGGATAAATCTTACGATTACATGATATCAAATCTATATTCGGGAAAGCTCAATAAGAAAAAGTTAAATAAAAAATGTTTGGATATTTTAGCTAAAGAAATTTCTTCTGCAAGTAAAAGTAAGAAAAAGATAACTAAAAGTATAAATATAAATTTGACTAAAAATGAAAATTACAGTTATGATTTAAAAGTAGATACGAAGTTAATGGATGCATTAATGGGAGGGCTTATTAGTGGGTATCAATAGACGACATATAGGGTTTCACCCTAAAACCCACCAATATTTGCTCGCCCAAACATTGGATGAAAGGGCTTCACTCAAACGGCGTGATGCCTTTTTACGCAACTGGATTTTCTAAAATTTTCTGCCCGAAATTTTTGAAACAGTTGCTGTCCTTCCTCATATTTACAATGATAATAAAAAAGAGTAACAAAAAGTTACTCTTTTTTATTTTAATTTATTTGCTTGAATGGGGTAGGGTAGCTTTTCTTTCATAAAACGCGGGTAGCGTTTTATTGAAAATCGAAAAGCGTTTTAAGCACCGCGCTTAGCGGGGTCGTTAAATCCAATTTTTGGACAAGCAAAAATTGGCGGGTTATAGGGCGGAGCCCTAGGCTTTACTCATCAATCCCCATTTGTTCAGACTGGTCTTGGACGATTAATGTATCAATAAATTCATCAATATCACCGTCAAGAACGTCATTTAATTTATATAGTGTAAGACCTACTCTATGGTCTGTAACTCTTCCTTGCGGGAAATTATAAGTTCTTATTCTTTCTGATCTATCACCGCTTCCTATCTGACTTTTCCTGTTGCTGGCGATAGCTTCCTGTTGTTTTCTCTGTTCGATTTCAAATAATCTGGCTTTTAATATTTTTAATGCTTTATCTTTATTTTTAAGCTGTGATTTTTCGTCCTGACATGCAACGACCAATCCCGAAGGTATATGTGTAATTCTAACCGCAGAGTCTGTAGTGTTTACACTTTGCCCCCCGTTACCGCTTGAACGATAAACATCAACCCTTAAATCGTTAGGGTCGATATTTACTTCGACATCTTCCGCTTCGGGGAGGACAGCTACCGTAATTGCCGATGTATGAATTCTTCCGCTTGATTCTGTATCTGGAATTCTTTGAACTCTATGTGTTCCGCTTTCGTATTTAAGTCTGGAATAAGCACCTTTACCCTGTATCGAGAATACTGCTTCTTTATATCCTCCAATACCGATTTCGTTTGTAGAAAGCATTTCCACTTTCCATCTGTTTCTTTCTGCATATCGGGTATACATTCTAAGTAAATCTCCCGCAAATAAAGCAGCTTCATCTCCGCCAACTCCCGCACGGATTTCAACTATAACGTTTTTATCATCATTAGGGTCTTTTGGTATAAGAAGTATTTTGATTTCCTGTTCCAATTCTTCTTTTTGTTCGTTCAATGATGAAATATCTTCAAGTATCATTTCCTTAAAGTCATCGTCATCGCTATCGTTTAGCATTTCTTTATTTGACTCAAGCTGTTCCATTACGTCTGCATATTTTTTATATGCGATTACGATTGGTTCAAGATGAGAATGTTCTTTTATAAGTTCGGTATATAATTCTTGATTATTTATAATATCCGGATTAGAGATATCTTCATTAACTTCATTAAATCTTTTTTCAATAGATTTTAATTTATCTAACATATTGCCCCTCCGTTTTCTCTTATGGAATTATACACCAAAAATAAAGGATTTAAAAGTATTTTTTTGTTTTTAGAGGTAATTTGAACCATATTTATGTTAATTGTTATTAAGAAATTTTATTTAATATAAAATCTTTATTTTAAATGGTATAAAAGGTAATACACTATTGATTTATCATCATATATTTAAAAGATAAAAATTTTATTTTAAATCGGAGATATAATTTATGGATAATTTAGATAAGCACATAAAAAAATTTAAAATTGTATTAAAGGTTGGGGATAGTTGTGATATTTTAAAAAAATTAAAAATCAATTTTGAAGAAAATAAAAAATGGGATATAGATGATCCTGAAATAATTAATTTAGATAATAAATATATGATTAGGGCTTTGAAAAAGGGTAGTACATATTTAAAGTTATTTACTATAAATAAAAAGATTTTTGATTATATTATTAAGATAAATGTTTTAGATAAAGAAATTAATACAAATATAAAGGATAAAAATCTTAACATTATAGATATATCCCATAATAAATATTCATATGAGATACTTGATAATGATATAAATAAACTTTGCAGTACATATAAAGATATTTTGAACTATGAAATTTTAGGCAAAAGTTATGATAATAGAAATATTTATTTATTGACCCTTGGAAATAAAAATGCTAAGTATACTTTATTTATTCAAGCTTCCATGCACGGAAGGGAATATATGACTTCAATGCTTGTAATGAGACAAATTGAGTTTTTGTGTAAAAATTATTATACATCTAAATATATGGGAATTAGAGTTTGTGACGTATTAGATAACATAAAAATTTGTCTGGTTCCTATGGCTAATCCCGATGGGGTGGATATTTCAATTAATGGCGCAGAAATAATTAACGATAAAAATTTATATAATAGTATTTTAAAAGTCATTATGGAAAATAAAATAAATCATGAAATATGGAAGTCTAATGCGAGATGTGTTGACTTGAACAGGAACTTTGGCTATAAATGGGAAGATAATTATGATTTTAATGAAAAATCATTTATGGGATATAGAGGAGAGTATCCCGAAAGTGAATTGGAAACTAAGACTATTGCAGACTGGACAAGGAAAAACAGACCTTACATGTGTATAAGCTACCATGCAACGGGAAGTGAACTTTACTGGGATTACGGACAGGAAGGTTTACTGTTAAATAAAAGCATAAGGATTAGGGATCGAATAAAAGATTTAACACAATATGAATTAATGGATAGAAGTGTGGCATATAAAACAGGAGTACTTGGATATTCAGATTGGGTAAGTATGTATTTAAGTATTCCTGCATTTACTGTAGAAATCGGAAGTCCTTTTGTAAATGCTCCTTTAGATAGAGAACAATTTAATGATATTTGGGAAGAAAATAAGTTTATTCCTATAGAGTTATGCAGATATATTTTTAATAATATGGATTAAATTTTTTAAATTATATTTTATTATAAATACAAATAAACTTAATTAAGAAATATTATTAATACTGACATACAGTTGTCATATTTTGTTATATATAATTATATTAAAAAGGAGAAAAATATGATAGAGTCAAGATGTGGTATTAATTGCAGTCAGTGTAATTATAAGGAAGAAATAAATTGTAGAGGATGCATTTTTATTGATATACCTTTTTGGGGGGATTCTTGTCCTTTAAAAGACTGTTGTGAAAAAAAAGATTATATGCACTGCGGTGAATGCAGTGAATTTCCATGTGAAGTATTGAATCAATTTGCATATGATAAGGAGCAAGGGGATAATGGGAAACGTATAGAGATGTGTAAAAAGTGGTGTTCGGAATAATATATTAAATTTATATTACTTAATATATTTAAAAAAAGGCGGCTGATTAGATAATAATCAACCGTTTTTTTATTATCTAAGGTAAATATTAAAATGTATTTGCATTCTTTTTATTATTTATATCAAATATATAAAAATTTATTTATATGTGTTTAAAACATTTTAGAGCGGTAATAATAGAAAATACTAAGAAAAGATAAAGGTCAAGAACTCAAAATAGGGGGTAATAAAGTGGATAATAATAAAAAGATTAAAAAGAAGATAGAAATGGGTAATAAAGAGCAGATTATTTCTAAGGTTTGTATTGCATTTAGTACACTTTTAATTGTTGGAGTATTATTTGCAAGTGTACTTAATAAAAGTAATGTAAATGTAGCTGATGTAAATAAGGATAGAATAAGTGATAAATCGGTAATGAGCGAAGAAGTTAAGCCTAAGGTTGCAGAAGATAATAATGATACAAAGAGTGAAAATGATACAAAAAATAATGAAGGTAAGGATGATATAACGAAAAGCAATGATGAAAATAAAACTAAATCAACATCTTCATCTAAAGCGGTATCAAATGTTACTTCTAAACCTGATATTTCAAATCCCGCAAAACCGGTAAAAAGCGGTGAAATAATAATGGATTATAGTTATAATACTACTCCTGTTTATTCAAAGACATTGAATGAATATTCATCTACTCACACAGGAATTGATTTAAAAGCGGATAAGAATGAAAATGTTAAATGTATTTTAGACGGTGAAGTAAAGAGGGTTTACCTAGATGATAAACTAGGATATACCATTGTGATTGATCATGGCGGTGATTTTTATAGCATTTATTCTAACTTAAATAAAAAGATGAATGTTAAAAAAGGGAACAGAGTAAATAAAGGTGATGTTATTGGAAGTGTTGGGAAAAGTGCTGCATTTGAAATAGCCGATGATTATCATTTGCATTTTGAAATCAAGAATGGTAAATCCTATGTAAATCCAAATACATTATATAAATAAAGAAAATAATCATTAAGCATTAAGAAGCGGTTATTCATTAGGATTAACCGCTTTTATTATATTTTCATTAAAAAGTTTGACTTATATATGGCATATATTGTAATATTAAAATAATCAATTTATATATGAGGGATAAAATTTTTTGAATAGTTTTTTATATACTTTACTAATATCAATGGTACCAATAATCGAATTAAGGGGAGGGCTTCCCGTTGGGATAGCCAGTGGATTAAGCTTCCCTGCTGCTTATATTGCTTCAGTTATCGGGAATTTAATTCCTGTTCCTTTTATAATATTATTTATAAGAAGAATATTTGTTCTTATTAGAAAATATATGCCTAAACTTAGTAGTATGATAGATAAATTGGAAAACAAAGCACATTTAAAAGGACAAAAAGTTAGAAAATATCAAAAGTTTGGTTTGTTTATATTTGTGGCAATCCCTCTTCCGGGGACAGGCGCATGGACCGGTGCATTGGTTGCTGCATTTTTGGATATAAGGCTTAAAGATGCAATACTTCCTATCGTTTGTGGGGTTTTAACTGCAGGTATTCTTATAATGATATTAACTTATGGTGTAACGGCGGTTATATAAATAAAAAAGACTCTTTGGAGTCTTTTTTATTTATATTTAAATTGTTTTGTTTTTATGGTCTTACTTCCATTTTCATTTTTTATGGAAGCTTTAAAATAATATTTTGTTTTTTTAACTTTTTTATTTTTACTTGTTTTACCATTCCATTTAAATTTATATGTACCCGTTTTATAGGTTTTATTTTTAGCTAAAGTTATTATAGCTTTATTTTTATAGTTATATACTCTTACAGTGATTTTTCCGATAGTATTTGTTTTTACTTTTATCGTAGGATTGTTTTTACTCCCCCTTATTTTGTAGCTTGATTTAACTTTACTTACTTTTATACTTGGTTTCTTTTTGACTAACGTAACATAAGCAGTTTTTTTATAAGTATTTCTGCTATTTGTAGCATAAACTGCAATTTTATATTTGCCCGCTTTATAAACATTTCCTTTGGTGCTTTTTAAATTCCATTTAACAGTATGGGTACCTTTTTTCATTACAACGTTTTTCAACGTTTTTAATTTTTTATTTTTTGTCGTTGTAAGTAGTACTTTTATCCTTGCGTCTTCATTTAAATAGAATTTCGTAGAAGTATAATATCCACTTGCTCTTATTACTTTCGATTTGTTCTTAAATTTTGAAATACTTACTTTGTTTGGATTGGTTACTTTAATATATTTTGCTACTTCAAATTTTCCTGATATATTATATCCCGAAATAATCACTTTATATGTTCCCGCAGGTACTAATTTACCTTTAGTATCTTTTAAATTCCAGTATTCTGTATTATTTCCTTTTCGGTTTCCCGAAATATTCTTAACGATTGTACCTTTTGAATTATAAATTTTTATCGAGGTTACACATTGATTATTGATAGTATATTTGATACTCGCTTTATTAAAATCATTTCTCTTTATTGATGATGTGGTCGAAACTTTTGATATCGAAGCTTTTGCAGGTATTGTTATTTTTATATCTTTTGTGTATTCTTTTGTAGTATCACCATTTTTAATAGATATTTTAGATTTATATGTTCCGGATGGTATCAATTTATTATCATCATCCATATAATTCCAAGAAAAATTATGATTTCCTTTGTTAACATTAGCATTATTATATATGGTTTTTATTACATTGCCATTTTCATCATACATTTTTGCAGTTAAATTACAATCCATATTTAGCTTAATAGTTGCAGATAACTTTGTATTTGGGAGCGGAGCATAAGAAGATTGCAGATTTAATACTTCCGCAGTTTTGTTTAATGTAAAATTATAAGATAACTTTGTTGTATCACTATTTTCGGTAAATACTGCGTTTATTTTATATGTTCCTGCATTTACGCTATTACCTTCATTGTCGGTATAATCCCATTTTATTGATGAATTTCTTGTAGAAATATTATTTAAATTAAATGTTTTTATTACTTTGTTTTTGTTATCCGTAATAGTTATTTCAGCATTTACGTTTTCTCCCGTGTACATTGATATTGAAAGAGGAGATGTTGAAAGGTCATAATCACTTCTTTTATTTAGGGATAATAAAGTAGATTTATGTAATGCCTGTAACGGATTTATTTCTCCGTAACCGTAATAATCATCTCTTCCTTTATCACCTAAATCATTTGCTGTAGAATTAATTATATCTACCACTTCTTTTGCCGATAAAGTAGGATTTGCCGACATAATAAGACCTGCCACTCCGGAAACGAAAGGTGCCGCCATACTGGTACCTGAGTCTGTTCTTAATTCTGTTTTTGATTTATTGCTTAATGAATAAATATTACTGCCGGGAGCTGCTATATCCTTATATTTATTATAATCGGAATATTTTGCTCTTGTTGGATTTCCTTTAGAATCATATTGTAAAGCAACAACGGAGTAGCTATTAGGATAATCAGAAGGGTAGGAATAATCAGGATATCCATTTCTACCGTCTCCGTTGCCTGCCGCACAAACAGTGAGAACACTGTTTGCTGATTTATTATAATTAGTATTTATTATATTTTCTAATGCTCTGTCTCCGTAAGTTGCGTCATTGTCATAGCCATATCCTCCAAGGCTCATATTAATAACTCTGCAGCCTTTATTTACAGCCCATTTATATCCGTTAATAATATCAGATGTATAGGCATCATTTCCTCTAAAAACTTTTACAATATATAGATTTGAATCATAAGCAACTCCAGCACCGAGTGTTTTATTATTTCCTTTTGCTGCTGCAATACCTGCTACGTGTGTTCCGTGTCCAATACTGTCGGTTACAGTTGTTGAACCATTTGTTGCATTATAGGTGCCTGCAACATTACTAAGATCAGGATTTGAAATATAAGCGCCTGTATCTAAAATAGCTATTTTTACATTTTTACCTGTCGAATAGTTCCATGCTGTCGTATCATTTCCTGCTATATTTGTATATTTTAAATGCCATTGAAATTTTTCTAAAGATGAATTTATTACATTTGGATCGTTTGTAGTGGATAAAGCCTTATATTTAAAGTTAGGCTGTGCATATAATACTTCGCTTTTTTCATTAAGAGTTTTTAGTGTTTCTTCGACCGTTGAGTATTTGGGTACTTCAACTAATTCTATGTTTTCATTTTTATCAACAGTTTCTTCAATGTTTAAATTCTCTTTAGATAACATTCTAGATTTTTTAGAATTTGAAATATTATCTTTAAAAACCACCAATACATTATTGGGATCATATTTTTCTTCTGTTTTATTTTGTGCATAAACAGTATTTGTAAATAATAGTATTAATAATATTGATAATAATGAGTATATTATTTTTTTGTTTTTCATTGATAATTCCCCTATAAATTTCTATTATTTATATTTTATCATATTTTATAGAAATTAAATAAATAAAATCATCAATATAGATAAATTTTAAATAAACTTATTGTATTTATATAAAAAGAGTTATATAATGATTTTAAATAAATTAGAATGATTATAAATTATTTTAAAAATTTAGTAAAAAACTATTGACAAATTTGGAAAAGTTTATATAATTAAATTATAATCATTCTAATTTATAAAACGTAGAAAGGAGAAAGTCATGGAAAAATTAGATGTAAAAGAAATTATAAGATCTCATGGATTAAAAGCTACACCTAATAGGATTGCTGTTTATGAGTATATGTTAAACAGTAAAGAACATCCCAGTGCCGAGATGATAAAAGAACATCTAAACAGTCTAGGAAATAAATTCTCTCTTGCTACAGTATATAATATTATAGAGGCTTTTCTGGAAAAAGGCGTCATTATAAAAGTCAGGGATGATGAGAATAATATGATGAGATTTGATGCTAATACTGATTTTCATGTTCATATATATAATAGTCAAACAAATGAAATTACGGATTATGAAGATAGTGAGCATACAAAATTTCTAGAAAAGAAATTAAAAGAAATAAAAAAAGAGAATAATTTTGGCGACGAACATAAAATAGTAGCTGAAATGTAATTAAAACAGTTAATGATAGCAATTTGCTATTAAAATATAAAAAAAAGATAAATAAATTTTAAATTGAAAAGGAGATAATTATTATGAAAAAATGGGTATGCACAGTATGCGGTTATGTACATGAAGGAGAAAATCCACCGGCAGAATGTCCACAATGTCACGTTCCTGCTGAAAAATTCCAAGAAATGGGCGGAGACAGATCTTGGGCAGCAGAACACGTTGTAGGTGTTGCAAAAGGTGTTAGTGAAGATATTATTGCAGATTTGAGAGCTAACTTTGAAGGAGAATGCTCAGAAGTTGGTATGTATCTTGCAATGGCAAGAGTAGCTCACAGAGAAGGTTATCCTGAAATAGGTCTTTACTGGGAAAAAGCTGCTTATGAAGAAGCCGAACATGCTGCAAAATTCGCTGAATTACTTGGTGAAGTTGTAACAGACAGTACAAAGAAAAACCTTGAAATGAGAGTAGAAGCTGAAAACGGTGCAACTGCAGGTAAATTTGACCTTGCTAAGAGAGCTAAAGAAGCTAACTTAGACGCAATCCATGATACAGTTCATGAAATGGCTAGAGATGAAGCTAGACATGGTAAAGCTTTTGAAGGATTACTTCAAAGATATTTTGGCTAAAATACATAAAAAACGAAATATAGTTAAAACTAAAAAAGCCTTTATTTAAAGGCTTTTTTTTTGTTTTTTGAAAGTTCAAAATTTGACTTTTTAATATAATTATAGTATTATTAGCTGATACATAATTTAGAAAAAAGTAAATTTATGTATAATATAAAAATTATATGAAAGGAAATTCATATGAATGCAATAAAGAGTTTTATTGATATAGTTAAAATAAATATTAAATATAGAAAACAAACAATAAAAATGGCAACAATGACGACTAAAAAGAGATATTCAGGATCAGCTTTAGGTGTGTTTTGGTCTTTAGTTAAGCCAATTTTATTTATTTTTGTATATTGGTTTGGTATTGAAATAGGTATTAGAGGAGGAAAACCCATTCAAGGAGATGTTCCTTATATATTTTGGCTAATGTCAGGTATAATCGCATGGTTTTTTATAAGTGACCTATTAGGAGCTGGCGGATGTGGTGCAATTAGGAGAGACTCTCATCTAGTTACTAAAGTAGTATTTCCAGTTGAAACTATACCTGTATATAATGTAATATCTTTCTTTTATACTCATTTAATGTTGTTAGCATTAGTAATGGTAACACTTAGTATTTTTGGTTATTTACCTGATATATACTATTTACAATTACTTTTTTATGGCTCTTTTATGTTCTTTTTTTGTTGTGTATTAACAACATTTTTATCTACTTTATCTGTTATCAGCAGAGATTTTGAGCAGTTTATAAAATCTACGAGTATGATTTTTTTCTGGCTTTCTCCAGTTATTTGGTCTCCTGATAAAATAGGAGAAGGTTCTTTACTTATGAGAATACTTAAATTAAATCCTTTTTATTATTTTATTCAAGGATATAGAGATACTTTTATTTTTAAGATATGGTTTTTTGAGAGGCCATATCACACCTTATATATAATAGTTTTTACTATTATATTTACTTTAATTACGGCTTATTTATACAATAAGCTCCATAATGAATTTTCGGATGTTTTATAGGAGGCTTTAAATGGGTAAATTTAGAAATACAAAACATGTAGATATTGATATGCAGGAATTTATTGAATCTTCTAAAGAACTTGTAAATGAAAATTCGTGGAGTGATAATATTCCTAAAGAAAATATAGCTGTTAATGTGGATAATGTTAGCAAGATGTATAAGATATATAAAAAATCTTGGTATAGGATATTAAATGTTTTTAAAAAAGTTAATTATAAAAAATTCTATGCGTTGAAAGATTTAAGTATTACAATCCCTAAAGGTGAAGCAATAGGTATTTTAGGAACAAATGGTTCTGGAAAGTCTACCTTGCTTAAAATGGTGACCGGGGTTGCAAAGCCTACAAAAGGTAGAATTGATGTTCACGGAAGAATAGCTGCTATGTTGGAACTTACGTCTGGATTTGATAAAGAACTTACAGGTTATGAAAATATATTTTTAAAAGCGACAACACTTGGGATTCCTGAATCTGAAATGCAAGCAAAGCTTGATGATATTGCTGCATTTGCTGATATTGGAGATTATTTATATCAGCCAGTAAGAACATATTCTTCAGGAATGAAATCAAGGCTTGGTTTTGCAATCAATGCAAATGTTGATCCAGATATTTTAATAGTTGACGAAGTACTTGCTGTAGGTGACGATACTTTCAAATTAAAATGTCTTTCTAAAATGGAAGAGTTTAGAAAAGAAGGAAAGACTATACTTTTTGTTAGTCATAACTTATTTACAGTTAAAGGTTTTTGCACTAAAGCTATGTGGATAAAAGATGGTGAGCTTATTGTAAAAGGAGATACTGCTACTGTAGTAAAAATTTATGAGGATTATCTAAAAGAAGTTAGGCGATTAAAAAAGATAAATACGATACAAGAGAAAAAAGATGAGGAAGAAATTTTAAGTAAATCTGATATTTTGGAAATCAAAAATTTTCAGTTCATGAATCCAAATAAGAATACCAAAAAAAGAAGAAAATTTGCTTATAATGAACCTATTACCTTAGAAATAGAATATGAAGTAAAAAAAACAATAAACAACCAATTAATATCTTGTTTTGGAATAAGTGATTCTGCTAATGTTGAGATATTTTCAACAAATAAACAAAATCCTAAAAATGAAATTGATAATAGTATCGGAAAGCATGTAGTGAGATTCAATCTTAAAGATTTGAGATTGCTTCCGGGAACTTATAAAGTTGCGGGTGAAATATGGAACGTTGAAGCGGGCATGCACTTTAAATTTGCTAAAGAAAGAACGTTTATTATTTCGAGTAAGCAATATTTAGGTGGAGGTATTTGTTCAATTCCATATGATATTGAAATAGATCAAAAAACTTTGAGAGAAAGAGAATCTGAACAACCTATTATTGATATAAAAAAAGAGGATAAGTAATGAAAAAAATCATTGCAAAGTGGATTTTAAAAATACCATATCTGATATGCTCTATATTTCCGGTTAAAAATAAAATTGTTTTTGCTTCTAATAGTTTAAGCAAGCTTGATAGGAATTTATTGTATATATATAATGAAATAAAAAGACAGAATATTGATATAGATATTGTTTTAAGATTTAATAAACCAAATAAAAATATTTTATCTAAAATAAAAAAGATATTCAAACTGATTATAACAGAATATCATTTGGCAACAGCAAGATTTATCATAATAGATGATTATTATTTTCCGTTATATGTTACAAAGCTTAGGGATGACACTATAGCGATACAGGTTTGGCATGCAAGCGGCGGGTTTAAGAAGATCGGATATAGCGTTATAGATAAATCTTTCGGTGTTGATGAAAAGACAACAAAAACCATAAATATTCATTCAAATTATACTTATTGTTTAATGGGTAGTAAATACAATGCAAAATTTTATGCAGAGGCTTTTAGGACAAGCATAGATAGATTTATTACCGATATCGGTATTCCGAGAACAGATGTGTTTTTTAATGCGGAATTAAAAAATTCTTTACCTTTAAAAATAGGTGGGTTATATAAATTACCTAAAAATAAAAAGATTATATTGTTCGCACCTACATTTAGAGGTAATATAAGATATGAAGCTCATTATAAAGATGATTTAGACTTTAGTATTTTAAAAGAATATATAAGTGAAGAGTTCATAATTTTACTTAAGTTACATCCTTGGGTAACTAATAAATATGAGATAAAAGATAATTTAAAAGATTTTTTGTTTGATGTAACAGATTATCCTGATATAAATGAGCTTATGATCATTAGTGATATAATGATTACTGATTACTCATCTGCAATATTTGAATATTCACTTCTTGAAAGACCAATGTTATTTTATGCAAGTGATTATTTTGATTATATAGATGAAAGAGGATTTTATATTGATTTTCATCACGATTTACCGGGTAAAGTGTATACTGATACGCTTTCTATGGCTGAAGATATAAGAAATCATAATTTTGATATGGATAAAATAAAAGATTTTAAAAATCAAACTTTTGAAGTTGCTGACGGTAAAGCTAGTGAGAGATTTGTAAATAAGTTGATTAAACCTAATATGAAAAAATAAGGATTTTAAGGAGGGGTTTTTAATGTCAACAGGAATGGTTATTTTGGCAGGAGGTATTGGTAAAAGAATGAATAGACCGGTACCAAAGCAATTTTTATTACTTGGAGGAAAACCTATTATTCTTCATGTACTTGAAAAAATTGAACAGATTGAAGAAATTGAAAAAGTTGTAATATGTTCTCCAAAAGAACATATAGAAGAAATGCAGAAATTGATATTCAATCATAACATACAAAAAAATATATTATGTGTTGAAGGCGGGAAAAGCAGACAGGAGTCTACATATATTGGATGTAAAAATCTAAAGGGTGTAGATAGTATTATTGTTCATGAAGCAGTAAGACCTTTTGTAAGTAAAAAAGAGTATCTTGATTTAATAAATGATGAAAGTGAAAATGCCATTTACGGACTTGATATTCCATTTACGGTGCTAAAGCAAGAAGATGGTTACATTAAAGAAAATTTAAAGAGAGATGAATTAATAAATGTTCAATTGCCTCAGAAATTTAATGGGGAATTACTTTTAAAAGCTCATGAAGATGCAGAAAAAGAAGGATTATCCTTTACTGAAGATGCTTCATTATTCTATCATTATAATCCTGATAAGAAAGTAAGAGTATTAAAGGGTTCTTTATATAATGTTAAGATTACTACTCCGGTAGATTTAGTAACATGTGAAGAAATTTATAAAGAATTTATAGTAGGAAAGGAATAATAGTAAAGATGAAGAGTTGTATAATTACCGGTGCGAGCCAAGGAATTGGAAGAGCTACCGCAGTAAAGATGAGCTATGAAGAGGGAATTAAGAATATAGCATTAATAGCCAGAAATGCAGATAACTTAAATAAGACAAAAGAACTGATGAATCCAAAGTGCAATGTAATTGTAGTACCGCACGATATGATGGATTTAGATGGTATAGAAGATGTAGTAGATAATATTTATAAAGAATTCGGTGCAATAGATTTACTTATAAACGGAGCGGGTTTTGTAAATCCAACTGCTTTATTAGATACAACAAATGAAAACTTTGAAAGAACATTTACAATAAACACTGTATCTATGCTTGTAATGATAAGGTCATGTGTAAGATATATGAAGGGAAGAGATGCAAAGATATTAAATATTGCATCAACAGCAGGTTCTACATCAAGACCCGGTTGGGTTGCATATGCAGCGGCAAAAGCCGGAGTTATATCATTATCAAAGACATTGGCGGATGAACTTAGGGGATACAAGATAAAGGTATATTGTATATCACCGGGAAGATGTGCTACAGAGCTTAGAAGGATTTTGGCACCTGAAGAAGATCCTACAACTATAATGCAGCCTGAGGATGTGGCAGATGTAATCGCGAATTTACTTAGCAGTGGAGAAAATTGTTTAGACGGGCAGGATATTGTTGTTAGGCAGAAATAAATAGGAGATATAATAATGAGTGATTGTTTATTTTGTAAGATTATAAATGGAGAAATCCCTTCTACAAAGGTGTATGAGGACGAGAGAGTATATGCTTTTAAAGATATTGAACCTATTGCTCCGTATCATGTACTTATAGTTCCTAAAAAGCATTATTCATCAATATTAGATGTTGAAAAGAACGATGATATCGTTAGTTATGTTTTTAGTATTTGTGTTAAGCTTGCTAAAGACGAAGGATATGATGAAAAAGGGTTTAGGATAATAAACAACTGCGGAGATGATGGTGGACAAAGTGTTCATCATTTACATTTTCATTTATTAGCAGGTAAAAAATTATCTTGGGAAGCATAAAAAAGAGCATATCATATGCTCTTTTTTATTTATCATAATTATTGCATTTGCAGTGAGTACAGTTGCATCCCGAGGATTGATTATCACAAACTTCATAGGTTCCGCCTTCGATTTTTAAACTTGTTCCCGTAGTTAAAAATTCTGCTACTTTTCTTCTGGCACTTGTGTATAAAAGCTGTATCGTTGGTCTTGATACATTCATTTGAACTGCACATTCTTCTTGTGTTAGATTTTCTTTATCCATTAGTCTTATTACTTCATATTCTTCAACATCCATTATGATTGGCTTTAAGTTTTCATTTTTATTTCTGCCTTCAAAATATTTAATATCAGGTAATTTACAAACATTTTTACATTTTCTTGGTCTTGGCATTTTTAAACCGTCCTTAAAACATTATATTATAAATAATAATCATGATTGACTAGTTTGTCAATAAGGGATAAGTAATGAATTATTTAGTATGGAATATATAAATAAAAATAAAGCCGATTTATTTAGTAACCGGCTTTATAATTATGATTCCATATAAATATTATATCTTACAACTTTATAGTAGTTAATCAACCTTATTGAATAAACTAATTGAATAAAGCCCTGCTAGACCTACAACTGCATAAACAATTCTGCTGATAATTGAAGTTTGACCTCCAAAAATTGCTGCAACTAAGTCAAATTGGAAAAATCCGATTAATCCCCAGTTGATAGCGCCGATTATTACTAATAATAAAACAAATTTATTCAAAATTTTTCACTCCTTTAAATTTATTTATATTATATTTTTACCAAAAAATAAAAAAATAAACATTATGCATATTTTCTTTAATTTATAAGCACTTAGTTAAATTATAATTTTAATTTATTTAATTTTAAAAAGGTGATTTATGTTTAAGATAATTATTATTGGATAAGTTATATTGATTAAATGAAATATTTTGTTGAAAGTATGTTGTTGACATATGTTTGTATAGTGAAAATATCGGGATATACATTTTTATACTATAAGCCTTAAGAGTTGATTTATTGAAATGAATTATTAATTACTATAAAAATAAAAAACTGATATGATTATCAGTTTTTTATTTTGCAACTTCAATTAAATTATCCGGGGTATTATTATAAACTCTTGAATTTTTAGGAACGCTTGTTGTAAGCCATACATTACCGCCGATGATAGAGCCTTCACCCACAGTTGTATTTCCTCCGAGAATCGTAGCTCCGGCATATATTATTACGTTATCCTCTATGTTAGGATGTCTTTTCACTCCTTTTACAGGATTACCGTCGTCATCGAGTTCGAAGCTCTTGGCTCCAAGTGTCACTCCCTGATATAATTTTACATTATCTCCTATTACACATGTTTCACCTATAACAACACCTGTAGCATGGTCTATAAAGAAGTATTTTCCTATTTTAGCTCCCGGATGTATATCAATACCTGTTCTTGCATGTGCATATTCAGTCATGATCCTGGGAATTAAAGGGACTTCCAGCAAGAATAATTCGTGTGCAAGTCTTTGAATTGTTATTGCTTCCAAGTATGGATAACTAAGGAGAATTTCTTCGATACTCATTGCAGCAGGGTCTCCGTTGTATGCTGCAACGATATCGGTAGAAAGTATTTCTCTTACTTTAGGTATACTTTCCATGAACTTAATAGTAGCTTCGTCTGCTTTTTTAGTGCATTTATCACAGTTTTTATCTTTTTCCAGTTTATCACACATATTTATAAATACTTCTCTTATTATGCCATTGAGTTCCATAGCTGCCATATTAAGTCTTTTTCTCACATAAATATTTATAAATTCTTTATTATCTAAATCTTTTTCATATATAGTCGGAAATAGTCCAGCTTCTAAATTTTTGATTATATCCGTTACTCTTAATTTAGTTCCAAATCCGCTTATTCCTTCATCTGTAAGTTCTTTTTGATTGATATTCACAACTTGACTTGATATTTCTTTACTTCTGGTTTCAAGCCAGTTTTTCATATTTCCCATGTATGTATCTCCCTTTCGTTATTTTAATAAAGGTAAAATAATGGAAAATTCACTGCCTTCATTTTCTTTTGTCTTAACTCTGATCCTGCCCTTATGGTCGAGAACGATAGCTTTTGCAATGCTTAGACCAAGACCCATACCGCCGGTTTCTTTATTTCTTGATTTATCCGTTCGGTAAAATCTATCAAAAACATTTCTTAAGTCTTCGTCTTTTATACCCATTCCATTATCTTTAATAGTTAGTATAGCATTATTTTCCTGTTTTTGTAAAATTATTTTTAATGTAATATCATCTTTATTTGAATATTTTATTGCATTGTCTACAAATATCCTTACAACTTCTATGATTCTGAATTCGTCTGCCATAATATATACATTATCATCTATAGTGTGCAGAATTGTTATATCCGGATGAGTAACGCTTAAATCTTTTATTACAATACCTATTGTTTCGCTTAAATTGGTTTTCTCAAATTTATAGTTTAAATTCTTCTTATCATATTTAGCAAGGAACAGTAACCTGTTTACGAGGTTTTTCATATTCTCCGCTTCGAATATAATAGAATCAACGCTTTCGTTAAGTATTTCTTCATCTTCTTTTCCCCAGCGTTTCAGCATATTTCCATAACCTGAAATAACAGATATAGGTGTTCTTAATTCATGGGAAACGTCAGATACGAACCTTTCCTGTTTTTCATATGCCTCCTGAAAAGAGTCAATCATTTCATTTGTAGTTTTTGCAAGTTCCTGAAGTTCATATTCCGCGCCTGTAACGTCTAACCTTAAGTCTAAATTTTCAGTAGTTATTTTTCTTGTAGTCCTATTCATTTCATTTATAGGTGAGAGTATCTTACCGAGTTTCATTCTTCCCAGTATAAGCATCATAAATGCTCCTAAAAATAGAACGATACTTACCGGCGGAAGTACTGCTCCAAGTTTGTTTATAAAAGGCATGGCAGGATAAAAAATCAAAAGTTTATAAACTTCGTTATTTGCTTCAATATCTCTGCTGCTGACCAAATAGCCTTTATCAAGAAGTGACGCCCTTGGTATTAACTCAAACCAAAAGTTATTTTTCAAACCTTTTATATAATTATCAATTTTTTCATTTTTATCGAGTAAGTAGTAATTCCCGTTTGAGTTGATTAAGGCTATAACGGAATCTGAATGTTTTTTCTCTATTTTAGATAAGTTGTTTTTTATATACTCTGTATCGTTAAAATTTCCGTTTTTAAGAGTACTTGTGATACTTTTATCTATCTTGCTATTTTCTTTGTATACTTCTTTATATGTGCTTCTAAGTAGGGTGATACTTAATATTATAACTGAAATTATCGCAATTAAAAGATAAAGGTAAGTATACCAAAGAGCTGTCTTTTGTTTTATGCTCTTTGCTTTCTTTACCTTTTTTGCAGTTTGTATTTTATTGTCTTTAGTTTTTTTATTCTTCTTCGTCATCTTTAAACTGATAGCCTATTCCTCTAACGGTTCTAATATAATGTGTATCATATTTTTGATCTATTTTACTTCTTAAATATCTTATATATACATCAGTTACGTTTGTTTCTGATTCATAGTCGTATCCCCAAACATTGCTGACTATTTGTTCTCTTGTAAGTACTATATTTTTATTTATCATCAAGTACTCTAAAAGCTCAAATTCTTTTTTCGTAAGTGAAATTTCTTCATCCTCAAAGTGAGCTGTGTAAGTATTTTTATCGAGAGTAATTTTACCTGCCTTTATAACGGCTTCTCTTTCCTTTGTTTCGCTGATTACTGCCTGTCTTGATAAAATCTTTCTTATTCTTGCTAAAAGCTCTTCAATGGCAAATGGTTTTGTCATATAGTCGTCTGCACCTATATCAAGACCCATAACTTTATCGGAAACATCTGATTTTGCTGTCAGCATAATAATCGGAGTGGTAATCTTATTTGCTCTAAGCCTTCTGCATATCTCGATACCGCTTAAATTAGGGAGCATTAAATCAAGTATTATAAGATCATATTTTTCATCCATTGCCTTGAGTAAACCATCTCTGCCTTCGGTAGCAACAGTTAGATTATATCCTTCATGAGTTAATTCAAGCTGTAAAAATCTTGCTATTTTGAGTTCATCTTCTACCAATAGTATTTCTTTCATATCATTCTCCTATATTTATTTAATGTCTATTATACTGTAGCCTTCACTATCTTTAATGATTTTTGCGTGATTTACAATAGTGGTGTTTTTTTTGTTATTTTTATTTGTCTTTTTCTTAAGTCTTTCTTTTCTCTTAAGAGGTATCGGAACATCTTCGCTGTTTATAACATCCAGTGTTATGGATGAATTTGTTATCATAATGAGTATCATAAGAAGTCCGATAAAAACAGAAGGGACTGGGAGTATTATACAAATAGCTACAGGTATCAATAATGGTATGTCAATAATATTTTCATCCATACTGTTTATTTTGAAACGATAGCTTTTTTCTCCAAAAGTTATTGAAACAACGTGTTTATAAAGTCTTATAAAATATCTGTCATCGTAATTATCGATGTATATAAGTGCTTTATCGTAATTATTCCTGCATTTTAATAGTACTTTCTGACAAAATCCGTAATCTCTGCCCGTTTCTTCCCTAAGCATTTCAATTTTATCCTGATCTAATTTCATAATATTCCTCTTGTTTTCTAAGATACAATTTAATATTAACATAATAAACTAATTATATTAAAGAATTATTTATAAAATATTAAAAACAAATTATATTAACTTGTTTAAAAGTATAAAAAATTGTATAATTAAAACGATACAATAAAGAAAAAAGAGGTATTTTTTATGGCATTTAATAAAAAGAATGTAACCTTAGAATATATAGCCAATGCAGGCGTTTTACTTGAAAATAAGGGAAGAAAAGTATTGATAGATGCAGTGCATACTAAGCTCGTCCCTCCTTATTATAATACCGATGAGAAAGCTTTGAAATGTATGATAGAGGGTAGGGAACCTTATGATAAAATCGATGTAATGATATTTACTCATCATCATAGTGAACATTTTGATGCTTCTGCGGTTTGTGAGATACTTAAAAATAACAGACTTACTCAGTTAATTTGTACATATACAATAAGGGATATGTTAAAAGAGGCACCAAACTTTGACCCAATCATAGTTTCTCAGGTTCATGAGCTTGATATTCCTTATTCTAAGTCTATAGTTATAAGATTAAAAGATATCCCTTTTGAAGCTATATCAATGCAGCATGACGGAAAAAATTATGAAGATGTAGACAACTTTGCTTATTATTTTGAGTTTGGCGGAAAGACTTTCATGCATCTGGGTGACAGTGCACCTGTTATCGAGAACTTTGAAGAAGCGGGTATGTTTGAAAAAGAAATAGATGTTTTATTCGCACCTTTTCCTTATATAGGTCTTAAAGCAGGAAGAGAACTTATAAATAGATTAAACCCAAGAAGAGTTATCGTTGTACACCTACCTAATAAGGAGATGGATAAGGGAAACTGGCTATATAATACTTTTAGAGTGTTTAAAAAATATGAGAGAGAACTCCCTCCTACGGACTTCTTTACAAAACCGGGGGAAGAGATGACAATTAAATAAATTTGAAAAGAAGCTTATGCTTCTTTTTTTATTATAAAGAGTATAAATTTCTAATTGGATATATCTATTAAAATTACAACTACATAATATAAATAATAAAAAAGACCATATTTAATGGTCTTTTAATTTACTTTACCGAATTTACTGAATGGTAGAAGCCTGTAAACTATTTTGGCTTTGAATTGATCTCTTGATATTAAGCCTATTCTGTCAGACCTGCTGTCTTCGGAATTAGGTCTGTTATCTCCCATTACAAAATATTTCCCTTCCGGTACTTTAGTCAAGGGATAATCTTCATATACCAAATCGTCACTTATATATGGTTCATCTATTTGTTCTCCGTTCACGTATACCTTTGAGTTTCTGATTTCAACAGTATCTCCCGGTAGTCCTATGACTCTTTTTACGTAGTCATTGTTTTCATCGATTTTAACGACTGCTATATCCTGAAATTTAGGTTCCCCAGTCAGATAAGATATTTTGCTTGCAAGTACTTTATCCGAATCGTTTAGGGTAGGGTACATACTGGTCTGTTTTACCATTACAGGTTCACATATATATGTTCTTATGAGTAATGCCAATATTACAGCTATGGCAATAGTTATTATCCAACTTAATACTTCTTTTATGCCGCTTTTCATATTTATCTCCTAAAAATAAGTCTTTATATAATATACTGCCATATTTATAAATTGTAAAGTGTTTTTTTGATTATTCTAAAGAAAAATCAATTGGTGTTTGTCCTGTTTGTTCTAAAAAAGCATTTGCTTTTGAGAAAGGTTTACTTCCGAAAAATCCTCTGTTAGCGGATAGTGGACTTGGATGAGGGCTTGTTAAAATCAGATGGTTTGGATTAGTTATAAGCTCTTTTTTTGAAATAGCAAAATTTCCCCAAAGTATGAATACCAGTGGTTTCTCTCTCTCGTTTAAAAGTTCTATTATCCTGTCTGTAAATTCTTCCCATCCGAGACTTCTGTGGCTCGCCGCACTGTTTGCTCTTACTGTAAGCACAGCATTTAATAATAGTACACCTTGTTTTGCCCAGGGAATGAGACATCCGGTCTTAGGCGGTTTTATTCCCAAATCATCTTCCATTTCTTTATATATATTAAGTAGGGAAGGTGGAGGCTGAACACCCTCTCTTACGGAAAATGAAAGCCCGTGAGCTTGTCCCTCACCGTGGTATGGATCCTGACCTATAATACATATTTTAGTATCTTCATAAGAAGTATAATGAAGTGCATTAAATAGATCATACATATCCGGATATATTTTATAATGTTTATATTCGTAGACCAGTTTTTTTCTCAGTTCCTTATAATAATCTTTTTGAAATTCATCTTTTAAAATTTTCTGCCAATCATTTTTAAATTCAATTGCCATAATCTTTCTCCTTAAATTTCTATTAAATCGTTTATTACTTTATAAGCCATATTAATACCGCAAACACTTGGTGCAAATATCATGCTGGAAGGCTCTTTATATCGTTTGTTTACTTCATTCTTAGAATAGCAGACCGTTAAATGTTTGATATCCCTCTTTCTTAGTTCTTTTCTGATTATTTTTGCCATAGGGCAGTACTTGGTTTTATATATATCATCTATTATTATGTTTTCGGGAGATAATTTGTTTCCCATACCCATGGAAGATATTATTTTAATGTCATTGTTATAACAATACTCTATTAAATCAATTTTACTGGTCATTGAGTCTATTGCATCTATTACATAATCAAAATCTTTTGTTATTATATCTTTTAAATTTTCACTATTAATGAATTCTTTTATTTTTATTACGTTGCAGCTTGGATTTATATCTTTTATCCTATCATATAATACATCGACTTTATATTTACCTATATTTGACGATAAAGAGATTATTTGTCTGTTTAAATTGGTGATATCTATAATATCATTATCTGTTATCGTAATATTGAAGATTCCGCTTCTTGCTATTGCTTCGGCTGCAAATCCACCGACTCCGCCACAGCCGATTATCAATACTTTTTTGTTTTTTAGTCTTTCTACATTGTCTTTTCCTATAAGAAGTTCGTTCTTATAAAATCTCATATTATGCTCCTTATAAAAATAACCACGGACCAGCCGTGGTTATACTTTTTATTGATTATCTTTTTTCCAGAACTTAATTTCCACATCTCCGATTTTCATTTCCACTTTTTCATATGGATTTGGAACTTCTCTTCCGCTTTCATCCAAAACAGGTTCTTTAGTCGTTCTTAAAACTTGTTCTTTAGGATAGTTATAACTGTCTTTGTTTGTACTTATTGTTCTTCCGGTAGATGAGTCATTGACTATGGTCATACTAGGTTCTCTTTGTGGTTTAGTATTTATAACCGACTGAGAATACATATCGCTTCTTGGCTTTTCATTTTGAGGTTCTACTCTTCTTGTGAAAGTCGCCTGTGGCTCCGGTCTGAATTGTTCAAATTCCTGTTTATCTTCTACTATTTCTTCTTTTGCTTTATCTATAAAGCTTGGTGTAGATGTTAGATTAGGTATATTAGATTTCCTTACCGGTGTTTTCCTTGGAGTATCTTTTGGTATTTGAGGCTCAACTTTGTCTCCTTTTACCTTTGCAAGTCCGCCTCCGCTCATAACGTATATCCCATTATCATCTATTTCAGGTGATGATAATGCTTCTTCTCTTCTTGATGATGTACCTTTTTTAAATTTGTAATAAGGATTTTCAACAATTCTTCCGTCAGCAATAATGAAAGGACTATCTACATCGACATCAGGCATAGGATTTACAGGATCGGATGTTTTTACTTTAGGTGTTCCGACTCTTCTGAGCATTTCTTTTGCATCTTTTATGTTTTCACTTGATGAAATACTAGGTTTGCTATCTAATAATTCTTCATTTTCTTTTGTAACTATATTAGAAGTATCTTCTTCTTCGTATTCCTCTATTTTGTCATAATCTTCAGCTTCTACTGTTTCCACTTCACTTATATTATCTTCATCGTCTTTAAAGAAGTCATAATCAATACCGCTGTCTTCGTTATCTTCTTCAGCTAAAACTAGTTCTTCTGTGTTATCAGCATCCAATATGCTTATAACATCATCATCTTTATTGGATAAGTTTCTAAGTTCATTTAGAAGTTCGTTGATATCTTCGTCGTCTTCATCGTCTCCAAGAGCTTCATTCAATAACTCTTCAAGGTCAGGTTCTTTGTTATCTTTTTTATTATCTGTCATAGCAAGTCCTGCCGCAGCAAGTCCCGCTGCTCCGGCTATCGGAGCTATATCTTCGAATAAGTTATTATCGTTATTATCGGTTTCTTCAACAGGTTCTATTTGTTCTGCCGGTAATATTTCTTCGGTTTCTTCGCCAAATGCATCATCAAGTAATGAATCAAAAGAATCTTCTTCACTTTCGTTTTCAAATTCATCTTCTGAGAATGCATCATCCATTAGCTCGTCCAATGATGCGTCTTCATTAAATAACTCTTCTTCGTTTTCATTAAATTCGTCTTCAAGTTCTTTTAATAAATCTTCATCTTCTAACTTAGAACCTTCTTCTTCAAGCTCTGATAGTTCTTCTTCATTTATAGCTTCTTCTGCTTCTTCGCTCATATCCTGCTCATTTAAATCATCAAGTTCAAAATCGGCAAAGAAGTCGTCACCGAGTTCTTCGTTAGTACTTTGAAGTGCGTCATCTTTTAAATCGTCAAATGTATGGTCATCGTCGCTAGGTTCTAAAAGCTCTTTTGTTTCATCGCTTATGTTTGTGGTATAGTCAAGGTCATCGTCTGATATATCATCTTTACCTTTAGATTCTTTTTTAACTTCCAAAGCATCGTCAAGAAGAGGGATATCTTTTTTATCTTCACTGCTTAATTCACTCATGTATTTTTCATATTCGTCTTCATCCATATACTGAGTGGTCATAATGCTTTGTATAAACCCAAATGAAGCTATACCCATGACTATGGTTCCGGGAGTTAATACTTCTCCTAAAATCGAAGGTAGGGGAAGAGGTATGATCGCTCCCAAATATTTCCATAAGAATATCGTTGAGTCGGTTGCAACAGCCATGGTTGAACCAAATTTAGTCATATAAGCTCCGACGGCGTTGCCAAGTCCCGCTGTGGCGAGTGCTGTTTCACTTACAGGCATTAGACCTCCGTTTAAAACTATTATAACGAAGTTCATTAACGCTCCGATAAGCAGACCGTAAGCCCATATCCCTTCTAAATTTAAGAATAATCCCACAAATAATAATATGTATGCTGCTATTGTTATCCAGAAGGCATAATCATTTAATGCTGTGACACCTGCCAGAGCCAATACTTTCTGAGACATGAAAAGCACTATGGCTACAAGGAAAATGTACCAGCCTCTCAGTCCTCCGATAAAAAAGTTTTTTATACTTCCTTTTCGTATTAGTCCAACTATTATGGATATAATTGCGATTTCAAGTAAAAACATAATCAATTCCTTTCCTATACCGTAAAAAAGCTAAAGTATTATTAATCTATTCGTTCTAATAAAAATAAATATTTTATACAATTTTCTACCAAATATTGTTGTAGTGCCTATAGCTAAAACCATAGACACTACATTTTAACATTTTTCTGAATAAAAATTCAATACTTTTTAAGAATTTAGTCTAAAATTCTGGCTCAATTAAGCCATATTGACCATCTTTTCTCTTATATATTACATTTACTGCTTCATCATCCGCATTTAGGAATACAAAAAACATGTGTCCGAGTAGTTCCATTTGTAATGCAGCTTCTTCCGCAGACATTGGTTTGATTGCAAATTTTTTGCTTTTAACGATCTTTAAATCTTCTTGTTCTACATCTTCTTCGCTTTCATCATATCTGATAGAGTCGGTTAATTTTCTTTTAAGTTTTTCTTTGTTTTTCTTGATTTGAGCTTCCAATTTTTCTATTGCTTTGTCCGCTGCATTTCTAACATCTCTATCTGATACTTCTACTCTAAGAAATGTAGAGTCAACCGTAACAGTGATTTCAGTTGTAACAAGGCCTCTTATTTCGCTTATCATAATGTTTGCTTTAGGATCTTTTGGAAAATATTTATCTAGTTTAGATAATTTCTTTTCCAGTTCCTTTTCAAGTAAAGCATAGTCACCATTATAATTTTTGAATTTAATGTCAGTTCTCATGTTATTTACCTCGTTTCTTTAATAAATGGTTTTGTACTAGAATATGAATTTAGTCTTTTTAATATTCTAGTAATATCTCTCAACAAACTTATCATTATTAATCAAACATCATCAACTATTTTTTTAATATTATTTCTTTTGATGGTTTAATTACTTTTAGGTAAATTTGTCTTGGTCATATTTGATTTGTTTTCGAACTAATTATGTTTTGGTTTGTTTTTAAATATATTATGTATTTGTATTTATCATATCTACTATATGTAGATTTATTTTCAAGTTATAATATGTATATATAATTATTAATTTATTTATATTATAACACGTTTTCATAAATTTTCTACTTTTATAGTCTTTTAATTGATATTTTTTTTGGAAGTTATGGTTAAAAAGTATATTTTATTTGCATTATGCTCAAGAAGGACTTTACTTATCTCGTTTATAGTTGCACTTGTCGTTAAAACATCATCAACAATTAATATTGTTTTACCTTTTATATCATTATCATTTTTAACACTAAATGCTCCTTTTAAGTTTGCTTTTCTTTCCTTTTCGCTAAGACCGATTTGATCTTTTGTCGCTATTTCTTTAATCACTATATCTTCTCTTAAAGGTAAGGTTCTTTTGTCACAAAAGCCCTTAGCTATTAAATATGCTTGATTATATCCTCTTTTTATAAATCTTATTTTATCCGAAGGGGTAGGGATGACCATATCTACTTCGCTTAGGAAGTCTAAATTTAAAGTATTTTTATATAAAACTTCACCTAAATTCATTGCAAGTCTTTCATACCCTCCGTATTTAATTTTCTTTATAATTCTCTTGGAATATTTATCATAACTCCATAAACTATAACCTGCCGTGAAATAATTTTCATCCTTTTCACAGTTTTCACAAATATTTGAATATCCGTCACTATCCATGGCTCTTCCGCAAATATCACATCTTCTGCTGTGTATCCATTCCATTTTATCATCGCATTTACTGCAGTAAATATCATCTTTATGGATTAAAATCCTATTGCAGACGCTGCATTTGGGATTTCTTGGAAACAATATTTTATTCATTACTTCTTTTATTACATTATTTTCCCTCATTTTTTTGTTTCCTTTATAAAAAGTCGTGCAGCCTTTTGGCAAGTGTAGTTTTTCTTTTATTCTTTTGAACACTTTTGATCATTGATTTAAGTCCGTTGACTTCTCCAATCAAAATGACCATTTCTTTGGCTCTTGTAACGGCAGTATATAATAGATTTCTGTTTAAAAATCCGGAATATCCGCTGAATATCGGTATTATAATGGCTTTAAATTCACTTCCTTGGCTCTTGTGTACGGTAATGGCATAAGAAAGATTTAATTCTTCCATTTGCTCTTTAGGGTATATAACTCTTTTTTCATCATCAAATATGATTTCAAGAGTTTGTTTTTCTTTATCTATTTTTTTGATTATTCCCATATCTCCATTGAAAACACCTTCACCTTTTTTAAGGGTATTTATATCTGTCCACTTGATTTGATAATTGTTTTTTATTTGCATTACCTTATCATTTTCTCTAAAGGTAGTCGAACCGTGCTGTATCTCATTTTTTGCATTATGTGCTGGATTTAATATATCCTGCACCGATTTATTTAGTTCGCTTACGCCTGCAAGTCCTTTTTTTAGTGGAGATATGATTTGAAAATCTTTTAGTAAATCATATTTTTTCAAAGGTGTATTTTTATAGTTGTAAACTATATTTAATATATTTCTTTTGATTTTTTCTTGAGTTATGGTGTTTATAAAATAAAAATCGTCTGCTTCTTTTTTTAGTATCGGCATCTTACCTTTATTGATCCTATGTGCGTTTGTTATTATCAAGCTTTCTTTATCCTGACGATATATAGTATCGAGTTTTGTAACGGGAAATATTTCACTTGATATTAAATCTGAAAGGACATTTCCTGCGCCCACTGACGGAAGCTGATCTATATCTCCTACGAATAGTAACGAGGTTTTAGGTTTTACAGCCTTTAAAAATGCATCAAAAAGAGAAATATCGACCATACTCATTTCATCAATTATTATATATTCGCTTTCTATGGTGTTATCTTCATTTTTACCAAATGACAGAAAGTGTTCGTCTTCCAATGTGTATTCATATTCAAGGAGCCTATGGATCGTTTTTGCTTCGCTTTTGGTGGACTCACTCATTCTTTTTGCAGCTCTTCCCGTAGGGGCTGTCAAGGTATATTTTTTACCTATACTTCCAAGGATATAAATAATAGCATTTATAATCGTGGTTTTACCTGTTCCGGGTCCCCCTGTAATTATAGATACTTTTGATTTTATTGCACTTATTACTGCCTCTTTCTGTGTTTTATCAAGGTTTATCTTGTTTATTTCTTCATACTTTTTAATGAGCTTATCAAAGTCAATTTCCTCATTGTCCTTTTCATTATAAGAAATTAAACTCATAAGGTTCTTGGCACTTTCGATCTCGCACTCATATAATTCTTTTAAAAAACATCTTTCTTCATCTTCCGTAACTTCGAGTATTACACTGTCATCTAAAAATAAGTTAGCTAAATTATGAGATATTATATCCTTGTTAACTCCAAGTATCTTAGCAACTTTTTCTTCGAGTTCATCCTTTAATATATAAGTATTGCCGTCTCTGTAACAACTGCTTAGAGTATATTTGATCCCGCTTATTATTCTGTAAGGGCTTTCCATTTCTATACCCACGCTCATGGCAATTTGGTCTGCCCTTTTAAATCCTATCCCGTATACATCATCAATCAGCGCATATGGATTTGTTTGAATTATGTTTAAAGTGTCTCCCTTATATTCGTCGTATAATTTTTTTGCATAGTTAGGTTTGATATTATATTTAGAAAGTTTTAAGACAATATCTCTCATATTTCCTTGATTTTTATATTCCAGCCCGACTAAAAGTGCAGTCTTTTTCCCTATACCTTTTACTTCTGAAAGTCTCATTGGATCTTTTTCTAAAATTTCCAGCGTTTTATCTCCGAAATGCTCTACTATTTCTTTTGCTTTTTTAGGTCCGATACCTCCGACCATTCCGCTTTTTAAATAGTTATAAATAGAATCGGTATCGGTAGGTATGACTATCTCAAGTTTTTCTACCTTAAATTGTTCTCCGTATTTTATATGATTGATATATTCACCTTCAGCTTCTATTTCTATTCCAGGTTTTAAATTTTCAAAATACCCAACAATGGTGATTAAAATATCGTTCACATCCACATCTGCAATTGTGTATAAGTTATCTGAATTGTGATATATTATCCTGTCTATCGTTCCCTTTATCGTTTCAACCATTTTTTTACCTCATTAATAGAAAAATTATATCATAATTAGTAAAAAAGTTATATAATCTATAGTTAAAAATTAAAAACTGTGATAATATAGGTAAAACGAAAGTTTTGAGAGGGAATTATGAAAAAGTTTTTATGTAGCATGCTTCTTATAATGTTGTCATGTGTATTTTTCTTTTCTTGTTCTTCTGTTAATAAGGCAGAACCGATAGGGGAGTACAGTGATGTACTGAAATCTTCTAATAAAATTGAAGTAATGGATAGAACTAATGATAAAGTTATAAAGGTAATAAGAGATAAAAAACGAATAGCAAAATTTGTGGATAATTTGCAGATAGATAAATGGAAAGCAAGCGATAAATCCAATTATAAACGTAGTGATAAAAGCTCATTTGATAAAGAATACTGCTATGAATACATATTAAGCGATGAAAAAGATACGAACAGCTTTGCTGTTTATAAGGATAAATCTGTCGTTAGATTCAAATCCATAGGTGCCAGATATGATTTTGCTGTACCCGATGATGTTGCAAATTATATGAGAAATGCAAATGAAATTTAAAACCTCACATAATATTTTTATGTGAGGTTTATTTTTATAATTTATTTTAACTCCAAATGAAGGATAGGGATGTGATTTCCCTGTTCGTCGTATTCATCTATTTTAAAGATTTTAAAACCCAGATGTTCATAAAATTCCAATACTTTAGGATTTTGTTCGTTTACATCAACATATTTTACATTCAAATTATTTATGACATATTCAATTAATTTTTTCGTAACCTGTGCCTCTGCTGTTTACTTCTACAAATAACATTTATATTTTATTATTTTCTATACCAATAAAACCTTTGATTTTATCATTATCTTTTATAATCAATAAATGTTGAATTTGCTTTAATGCTTCATTTACCATAGGATTTAAATTTTTAATATCATCTTCTTTTAAAAATATATGTGTAACTTTAACATTATCTTTCCATAAATTAACTAAACAATTTAATTCTTCTTCATTAATTTGGTTTATTTTTATTATATTTATTTGCTTCTTCTTAATTTAAGCAAAAATATTCATTACCAAGTCTGACTTTATTTTGCTTTTTATTTTTTAATAAAATCGTTGTTTCTTTCTTTTCTTTTGTAATAGGGTTTATTGCAAATTTATACAGACTTATTTTTTTATAAAGTTCCTTGTTTGAAAGTTCATTATATTCATTTAAGTATAATTCTCTGAAATCTTTGGATTTTAACATTTCAAAAACTTCTTCTTTGTTTAAAACTCCTATTTTTTCTATAAAATCTTTTTTTGGCTTTCTTATTTTCACATAACTTAAATAATCGAAGCTTAATAAATTATAGGCAATTTCTTCATCGTATGATTTTAGAAAATCATATAAGATTTCATATAAATCATCTTTACTTATACTTCTTTTAAATAATTCATTTTTTATAAAATAATCTTTTAGCATTTCATAAAAATCAAAAGGTGTATTTGCTATCCTATTTACAAAATATTCCAGTGTATTATAAAAATTATTTGAGTTAAAATACCTGTCTACGAGGAATTCTATATTTTTCAAATTAGATATATCTTCATAACTTAACCATTTATTTGATAATATTTCATATGGTGTAAAATCATTATATTTTAAATCATAATCTTTCTTTTTCTTTTCCATCATTGTTCCGTGAAGGATCTTTAAAAACCCAAGCTGAAGCATATGGGGTTTCAAATTATAAGCAAAGTTAAAACTTTCTTTAAATGAATTTAAATCTTCATATGGAAGACCCGAAATAAGATCCAAGTGTATGTGAACATTATCGTTTTTTAAGAGTTTTAGAACATTGATACCTATTTTTTCAGTATCCGTAGTTCTGTTTATTTCCTTTATGGTATGTTCGTTTATAGACTGTAGTCCAATTTCCAGCTGGAACATATCGTTTGGAGCTCTTCCAAGCAGTTCGATTATTTCATCGTCAAGTAAATTTGCACAAACTTCAAAATGAAATTTTGTATGTCTGCTGTTTTTTAGAATAAATTTAATTATTTCTTTTGCTCGTTTATTGTCGGCATTGAATGTTCTGTCAATAAATTTGACCAAAGGTATATCATTATCTATAAAGAACATTATTTCTTCTTTTACTTTATCTAAATCTCTGAATCTCAGGCTTTTATCCAGCTCCGATAAACAGTAGCTGCAGTTATACGGGCATCCCCTTTGGCTTTCATAATATATGATTTTATTTTCAAACTCTTTCATATCTATATTTTTATATGGAAATATGACTTTATTAAAGTCTATATGTTTTTTTATATAAGTGTAGTCTTTGGAATTTTTGTCAAATACATTTTCTATATTTATTTTTTCATTATTATTTAATCCGTCAAGCAGCTTATAAGTTATTTCTTCGCCTTCTCCCGCAGTTATATAATCTATAAAGTCGTAGTTATCAAAGTAATTCTTTGCATTGAAACTTACTTCACTTCCTCCAAGAACGATTTTTGCATTTGTCGTTTTCTTTAGTGACGAAGCAACTTTAAGAACGTACTCTATATTCCAAATATAAGAAGAAAATATGTAAACATCGCTTTTTTCATAGAATAGGTCTTCAATTACATTTTCCTCCAGCATATTTATATTATGTTGCTTTACATTTGCTTCAATTCCTTTTGGAATAGAGTTATTTAAAAGATAGTATACTGCTAAGTTTGTATGTGAATAGGCTGAGTTTATGCCTACTAAAGTTACTTTCATGTTTTTCTCCCTAATTAAAAAGTTATATTTAGAAGTATATCTTTTTAAATTAATAATTTAAAGGCTTTTATTGATTTTAATTGATTTTTAGGTATAAATTAATAAGATTACCATTATGTATATACTTGGTTTAAAGATTTGTATGGTATAATATCTCATAAAAGAGGATGATTATAAAGTTACATATTTTTTAATGAGAGGATTTTATATGAATAAGAAATTATATTATTTGTCACTGATACTATTACCTTTGTATTTGATTTTTGTTCTTCCTTACTTTGAAACAAAGTTGGATTATTATTATGATAGATTTTTAATGACAATGCAAGTAAGATATTGTATGGATATAATTGCCGGGATATTAGCTTCCATTTTTATTTTTATAATTGTTAAATATTATAATGATTATAAAACTGATAAAATAAATAAAATTATTTTGCTGTCGTATATTATATTATTATTAGTTTTATGGGGACTAAGTATATTTATGGTTATTCATTATTTTTTTAGTCCTTATACTTTGTTTTTTATTGTTGCTTTATATTTATTTATGTTTTTTGGTAAAGATGATAAAAAGGATAGTATTGACTGATAAGTTGTATATAAAATTGAAAATTAGAAAAGTTAGGGGCGCGGAATCTGCGTAGAAGGCGTAGTGCCCCGTATTGTTTGATATTAAAAAGAACCTTTGAATAGGTTCTTTTAATTATACGTTAAATCTAAAGAATATTACATCTCCGTCTTCAACGACGTATTCCTTACCTTCTACTCTTGTATATGCAAGCTCTTTTGCTTTTACATCGCTGCCGGCTTCCATGAGCTTATCATATTTAGTCACTTCCGCTCTTATAAATCCTCTTTCAAAGTCAGAATGGATTTTCCCCGCAGCTCCCGGAGCCTTTGTTCCCTTTTTAATCTGCCATCCCTTTACTTCTTGTTTACCAGCTGTTAGGAATGTGATAAGGTCGAGGATCTTATATCCTTCTTTTATTATTTGATCAAGTCCTGATTCCTTTATACCAAGGTCTTCAAGGAACATCTTCTTTTCGTCATCATCAAGTTCGCTTAATTCAGCTTCAATTTTTGCGCATACTTTTATTACTTCTATATTGGGATTGACTCCCTTTACGTATTCTTTTAATGCTTTGACATATTCGTTGTCTTCAAGTAAATCATCTTCACTGACATTTGCTGCATACATGATTGGTTTTGTTGTAAGCAGGTCTTGTGTCTTTAGATATTCACTTTCGTTTTCATCGAATTTATCTAAATTGATAAATTTGCCTTCTTCAAGATATTTTTTAGCTTTTTCAAGTGCTGCAAGCATTAACTTTTCTTCTTTTCTGCCGCTTTTAGCCGCTTTTTGAACCGCCAAAATCCTTTTATCTATAAGTTCCAAGTCAGAGAATATAAGTTCATAATTTATCGTTTCAGCGTCTCTGACGGGATCTATGCTTCCGTCTACATGTGTTATATTTCCGTCATCGAAGCATCTTACTACTTGGAGTATTGCGTGTACATTTCTTATATTCGATAAGAACTGATTTCCAAGCCCTTCTCCTTTTCCCGCATTTTTAACAAGTCCTGCTATATCCACGAACTCAACGGTGGCATAAATTGTCTTTAATGTATCATAAAGTTTACTTAAATTATCTATTCTGTGATCGGGAACATTTACTACCCCTACATTTGGTTCTATCGTACAGAAAGGGTAATTTTCCGCTCCCGCATTAGCTTTTGTAAGTGCATTGAATAATGTGCTTTTCCCTACGTTTGGCAGTCCTACTAATCCGATTTTCATATGTTTCTCCTTAAAATAATCTTTATAAAGTATATAATATATTTTTTCTTTAGTAAAGCCCGATGATTAAAATAGTTTTAATTATTGTTCTATAACGTTTTGTTTGTAATCGCTTCCCCATTTTATCATCGAATCCAATACAGGTTTTAGGCTTTCCCCGGTTTTGGTAAGGGAGTATTCTACCCTGGGCGGTACCTCCGCATATACTTTTCTTTTTATAAGTCCGCTTTCTTCCATATCTCTTAAATTGGAAGTCAACACTTTTTGAGATATGGAACCTATTGATTTTTTTAATTCTCCAAATCTTTTTGTTCCGTCAATCAAGTCTCTGATTATCAAAACTTTCCATTTATTACCTATTAAGGTAAGGGTCGTTTCAACGGGACAAACCGGTAAATCTTTATTCATTTTTAAATTTCCTTTCTAAAAATATCCTTATTATTGTCTTTATTTATCATAATAGTATCTATTGTATACTTTAGTTACCCAAAAGTGCTTACTTTACAAAAGAAGCTTTGTGGAATATTATAGCATTATAAAATAAAAAGTCAACAAGGAGGATATTATGAACGCAAAAGAATTATTAATTGTTCTTCGTGAAATAAAAGATGTTTCTTTTTCAAGTGTCGATAAAAATACAAATCCAAAATGCAGGATAATCGATGTAATGCTGGTGGAAGATGAAAAACTATATTTTTTGACGGCAAGGGGAAAGGATTTTTACAAAGAGTTAATGGCTAATAATAAAGTTGCCGTTACGGCTCTTACAGAAAATTTTGAATCTATAAGACTTGAAGGAAAAGCAAACAAGGTAGGAGATAATAAATACTATCTTGATAAAATATTTGAATGTAACCCCGTTATGAATGAAGTTTATCCTGGGGATAGCAGGGATATCCTGGATGTTTTTTGTATAGATAAAGGTATAATAGAATATTTTGATTTATCAAAACATCCGATTTACAGAGAAACTTTTTCTTTTGGAGGAGAAAAAATAAAAGATAAGGGGTATTTTATCAATGAAACATGTATAAACTGCAAAAAATGTTTTAATTTGTGTCCTCAGAGTGCAATTTATGAATTAAATGGTATAATGAATATAAAAAATGAAAATTGTCTTCACTGCGGTCTTTGTTATGAAAACTGTCCCGTTAAGGCAGTTGAAAGGTGGTAACGAATGAGTGAGATAATAAATTTATTTGTGGAGAGGAAATCTTTTTTTCTCGGTTTACTTCTTGAACATTTAAAGATTTCCATGACTGCAATAGTTGTCGCGGGAATTATAGGTTTGATTCTCGGGGTTTTAATAAGTGAATACCAAAAAAGTTCTAAATTTGTCCTTTCGTTGGTCAATTTTATATATACTATCCCTTCCATATCACTGCTTGGATTTTTGATCCCTTTATCGGGGATAGGGAATACCACGGCTATTATAGCACTTAGCATATATGCACTCCTTCCTATGGTTAGAAATACCTACACAGGTATAGTAAATATAGATGATAAACTTTTGGAAGCAGCAAAAGGTATGGGTAGTACCGATTTTCAAATATTATATAAAATAAAACTTCCCCTCGCTATGCCTGTTATTATTTCCGGGCTTAGAAACATGGCTACAATGACTATAGCATTAGCGGGTATTGCTTCATTTATAGGAGCCGGTGGATTAGGTGTAAGTATTTACAGAGGTATAACAACGAACAATACTGCTATGACTATAATAGGAAGTTTTCTTATAGCTCTCTTAGCTGTTGTGATCGATTTTATCCTTGGCATTATAGAAAAGAATATTACCAAGAGAAGAAATAAAGGTAAAAGCAAAAAACTTGTTATTTTTATTACTGTTTTGATAGTCATCTGTTTCGGAGTTTCAATGTTTAATACTTTTAATAAAAAGACAATAAATATTGCTTCAAAACCGATGACAGAACAATATATCATAAGTGAGATGTTAAAAGAAGTAATAGAAAGCGAAACAGATTTAAAAGTAAACTTGACTCAGGGAGTAGGGGGCGGAACTTCAAATATCCAGCCGGGTATGGAAAATAGAGAATTCGATATGTATCCGGAGTATACCTCTACGGGCTGGAACATGGTTTTAAAGCATGACGGTTTTTACGATGAAAAAATGTTTAATAAATTAAATAAAGAATATGATAAAAAATTTGATTTTACATGGGTTTGTAATTTCGGATTTAATGATACTTTCGGTTTGGCAGTAAGAAAAGATTTAGCCGAGAAATATGATTTAAAGACTTATTCCGACTTGGCAAAAGTTTCAAATAAGCTGAACTTCGGAGCTGAATATGATTTCTTTGAAAGAGTTGACGGTTATGAGGCTTTATGTAAAGAGTACGGATTTGATTTTAAGAAAACTACCGATCTTGATATAGGACTTAAGTATAAAGCAATAAACAATAAAAAAGTGGATGTAATGGATATATTTACTACTGACGGGCAGCTCAGCGTAAGCGATGTCGTGGTTCTTAAAGATGATAAAAATTTCTTTTCTTCCGCTATGTGTATGATGGTCATAAGAAATGAAATTTTAAATGAATACCCTGGAATCAAAATTGCACTTGCAAAGCTTGAAGGCGTACTTGACGATAATAAAATGGCGAAGATGAATTATGACGTAGAGGGTAACGGAAAAGATGCTAAGACCGTTTCTCATGAATTTTTAGTCAAAAATCATATTTTGGAGGATAAATAAATGAATAGTGTAATAGAATTTAAAAATGTATCCAAAATATACGGAGATAATACTGTATTAAAAGATTTTGATTTGAGTATAGAAAAGGGAGAATTCTTGACTGTTATAGGCAGTTCCGGTTCGGGTAAGACTACGATGCTTAAAATGATAAACAGTCTGATTGAACCCAGCGGGGGAGATGTATTCGTAGATGGTGTAAATAATAAAGACGTAGATAAGATAAAGCTTAGAAGAAATATAGGATATGCGATTCAGGGCAGTGTATTGTTCCCAAATATGAATGTTGAAAAAAACATAGCTTATGTACCTAATCTACTAAATAAGAAGGATAAAGAAAGAACTAAAAAAGCTGTGGAAAAGTGGATGGGTATAGTAGGTCTTGAGGATTCGTTCAGAGAAAGATACCCCGATGAATTATCGGGAGGGGAAGCTCAAAGAGTCAGTATTGCAAGGTCTCTTGCCGCAAGCCCGGAAATCCTTCTTATGGATGAACCTTTCGGTGCGGTAGATGAAATAACGAGAATGAAGCTTCAGGATGAAATCCTAAAAGTATATAATAAGACGGATATAACTATAGTTTTTATTACTCACGATATAAAGGAAGCGTTTAAACTCGGTACTAAAATCCTTATAATGGATAAAGGTAAGATTGAGCAGTACGGAACAAAAGAAGAAATACTAAATAATCCGGGAAGCGAATTTGTCAGAAATTTAATAAAGTCGGTTGGGGGTGTCGGTAATGAATAAAAACTTTGCAGATTTTTATGTTGATAATAAAAAGTGCATATCCTGTGGAAACTGTATAAAGGTTTGCCCTGGCCAGTTATTGAATTTTAATGAAGAAAAAAAGATTAAAATGAAGGAAATAAATTGTTTTGGATGGGATGGATGCTGGAAATGCCAGCATTGCCTTGCAGTATGCCCGGTTGGTGCTATTTCTGTTTTGAATAAAAAACCTCAAAATAGTATTCCTGTTCCTGACTATAGCAAGTCAGGTGACATTATGGATTCCATTATGGTTAACAGAAGAGCTCATAGGCGTTATTTAAATAAAAATGTAGATAAAAAAATTATAGAGAATATGTTGAATATTTTGCAGGCTGCGCCGAATGGCGGAAATAAAAGTTTGGTTGAATATGTTTTGATAGATGATAGGGATCAGTTGAAATATTTCCATGATTTGATTTACAAAAAAATGATAAAGCTTGCCCGCAAAGGAATATATGCAGAGGGGTATGATGAGAAGTCTTTTAATCAATTGAAGGTATGGGAAAAGATAGTTCGTCCCGATATGTTGTTTTGCGGTGCACCTCATGTATTAATACCGCATGCACCGATAGGCATAGGATGTTATGTCCAGGATGTAAATATAGCATGTGCATACTTTGAACTTTTATGTGCCTCCAGAGGTCTTGGAGCTATCCCCATGACGTATCCTTTAGATGTTTTGAATTTAATGCCTGAAGAAAAAGCAATGCTTCAAATTCCACAAAATCATTATGTATCTATGTTTATCGGTTTTGGTTATCCTGAAATTAAATATAGCAGGGGAGTACAAAAAGAGGATAATTTAAAAATCAAAATATTAAAATTTATATAATAAAAAAGCACTTACTTTTGTAAGTGCTTTAATTAAATATATTGGTAAGATGTATGTATATCAATTTTTGATATTCTTCATAAGCACGGCTTACTCTCAGTTCATATAATCTTCTCAATACTTCTTCATGATACCATCTATGTTTCTTTTTATCCGTTTCGCTGAAATGCTGCCATATGTTGTCTTTATAAACTTGAAAATCTCTGTCTATTTCTCTTAGCTTGGAGAGTTCATTTGAAAGGATTATGATTTTGATATCAATACATGCATTATCCAGCTTGTAGAGTATATTCTTTTTTGCTTCGCTCCATTCTTTGTCGTTATCTAAGTTATCTTCCATTTGCGTTAAATATAATAGTCTCTTAGCAACATCGAGTCCAAAATATTTTTTTACTTCGATTATATCGACATTTGTATTTTTTATAAGTCCGTGAAGTACGCTTGTTATAAGTACGCTTTCGTCACCGGTAAGAGTTGATGTAATAAGAAGTGTTTCCAGTGCATGGGATATATATGGTTTCCCCGATATCTTCCTTTTCATTCCCTGATAATAAAATGTGGCATATGTTACAGCCTGTCTTATGCTGCTTGTATACCATATATTCAAATCCTGCATAAAGAAGTTTTCAAATGTTTCAGCCTCGTCTCTGGTTATTTCTATGTATTTATCCGGATCTTCCTTTAGTTCATACTCTATATCTTTTCCTATATCTATTTGCCATTCGGTATCATTCAGCGTTATGTAATAGACTGATATAGAACTTACTTCGTATATCCTGTTACCTAAATCGTTGTAATAATATTTTACAAATAAATCTTTATAAAGATTATTTATTTCAATATATAATTCATTGGTATTTCTTTTTTCTGATAATGGATGAAGGATATTTAAAATTTCACTATAGTACCAAATCAGTTCTGTTTTATTTGTATCGTAATGCTTATAAATATTTTCTTTAAATGTTTTATAATCTTCTTTGAATTGTTTTAGCTTCTCTAAAAACTCTTTTGCGATTAATTCTTTTTCATTTAAAGAAGAGCTTTTGATTTTATCCAGTTTACTGAAATACTTGTCTTTTAAATTATCATAAAAAGCTTTTGTTTGTTCTTCTCTAATAGGATTGGTTTTAATATTTGTTAGATGTTTAAGCAGTAATTCTGTGTTAAAATTTCCCATTGTTCCAACTTGCCTTTCATATAAATTTATAAAATTTTTATATACCATCTGCAATTTTAAGGATTTTTTTGAACCAATTATTTATGGTCGAGCGGCTTATGGGCGGATCGAACATTCCCGACAGCTCATTCAAGGATGCGTCGGGATTATTTAGCCTCATTTTTGCTAAGGTAAGTATAGGCTCATCCAAATAATCCATTCCGTATCTGTCATTTATTTTGTTTATTGCATTTATTTGTTTTAAAGCAGTATTTACCGTTTTATCCATGTTGGCGGTTTCACAGTTGAGACGTCTGTTTACATTATTTCTCATTTCCTTTATTACTTTTGTACTTTCTATTTCAAGAACCGCATTATGAGCACCGATATTACCCAGTATTTCCGTTATGGTAGAAGAGTCTTTTGTGTATATTACATACTGTTCTTTTCTTTTTACGTATTTTAAGTTTATATCAATATTTTTAAGTAAATCGATTAGATTTTTGGCATATTCGAATTTATTGAATACGAATTCTATTTGGTATCCTTTTTTCTTCGGATCGCTGACATATCCCGAGGATAAGAATACACCTCTTAAATAATGCCTTATCTCGCTTATCGTAGGAAGTATATCTTCTTTGATGGTATTGTTTATTTCAAAACCGGCGCTGAAATTTATTATATTAAAATAATCCAGTATATTCATAGAATCAGCACTGTCCATTACGATCAAATTATATAAAAAATGCCCTTTTCTTAAATTGTTTTTCTTAGCTGCAATTTCTATATTTATAGAAAATACATCTTTAATAAGCGCAAAAATCCTTCTTGCAACAGAAGGGTTTTCGGTTTCAAATATTAAATTAAGCCTTCCTCTTCCTTTTAAAGAAAGAGAACTTATACAGTGAAGATATCCATATAATTCACATTCTTTTTCATATAAATTGTTTAAAGTTATATGGCACAAGTTATTTTTTATATCGCTGCAGAAACTCATGTGTACTCCTTAATTTATTTCAACAAAAGAATTCTCTCCGTTTATTACAACATTGACATTTTCTTTTATGGACGTAGGAATATTTTTACCTACATAATCCGCTCTTATAGGTATTTGTCTGTGTCCTCTGTCCACTAAAATAGCCAGTTGTATTTTTTTTGGTCTTCCGAAACTGAAAATACATTCGAGGGCTGCTCTCGTAGTTCTTCCGGTAAACAGTACATCATCTACTATTACTACCAGTTTATCGTTTATATCAATGTCCAGCTGTTCTATTTTTTCTGTCTTTTTTTTATCGTCTCTGAAAGGCGTTATATCCGCAAAAGTGACCGGTACTATCGTGTCTTCCATACTGCTTAAATGATTTGCGAGCATTTTGGCAAGAGAAACTCCTCCGTTTTTTACACCCACCACGACCAAGTCTTCCACTCCATGGTTCTTTTCCACAATCTCATAGGCAATTCTCTTAATGCTTCGATTTATATCATTATTAGTCATTAAAATTTTCATTTAAATCTCCAATAAAATATTTTGTTTTAATACTATATTATGTTATAATCATAACATATTTATAAAAAATTGTCCAAATATTGAGGTAATTAAATGAAACAAATCAAATCATTTTTAATATATTTAATAGCATTTATGTTTTTTATATTGCTCAGTGCATCATTTTGCAGCGAGAAATACTTAAACGAATCATATTCTGTAAATCTTTCGTCCAAGACGCTTTATTATGCTTTTGCGGGTAATTTGTCCGATTACCTGGAAGGTAAGATCACGGACGATGATGATTTGAATTTAAATAATGTGGATAAGGATTATTCCAAGACTTTTTCGGAAGGGGAAAGCGGAGATGAGATCTTAAGTTATAAATTGATCCTTTATTATTTGGATTATCTTTCCGATACTCCTAATAATACTTTTGATTCCACGACTACAAAAGCAGTAAAAGAATATCAGACAAGCAGAGGGATAAAAGAAACATCCAAGCTTGATAAATTAACTATGCAGACTCTGGATAATGAAGTTGTGGATTATAAGGCCGGTAAATCCAGTGAAGATATTAAGAAATATAATTATATTTTGTATTATCTCGGCTATCTTCCTAAGGAACCTAACAGTACTTATACTGCCGAAACAAAAGTAGCTTGTGAAAAATATCAAAAAGAAAGAAGCCTTCCTGTTACGGGAACGATGACACCTCAAACAAGAAGAAGTCTCGACAGCGAAACTTTGACTTATAAAGAAGGTCATAAGGGAGATGTCATTAAAGATTATCAGGAAATTTTAATAAGGACAGGGTATTTGAAGGGAACTTCCAGCGGAACGTTTGATGCTAAGACTACTGCTGCGGTAAAAAGTTACCAGACTAAAAAAGGATTAAGTGTAACAGGTAATTTAGATACAAAAACGATGGACTCATTAGATAATGAACATTAATAATTAACATTTAAAAGCACCTAAATATGGTGCTTTTTTGTTAGTGAAATAATGTTTGATATAAAGATGAATTATATGATAAGATTTTTTATATATTATTTGACTATGATATTTAATATACTAAAATGGATTTTAAATAGGCTATAACTGACTATCTAAATAACTATAAGTAGAATAAAAGAAAAATACGTTATGGTAATTCTTATAAAATAAAAGTAATAGTTTAACTACTCCTTTTGTTTTATACGAAATTTAAATTATAAATATTTTAATATGATTTTTATTTACTATATTAAGGTAACAGTGATAAAATAAATATAATATAAACAGCGAGGTGAAATAATGAAAAGTTTAACTGACACATTTAAATTAAATAACGGTTATGAAATTCCGTGTATAGGCTACGGAACATTTCAAACTCCTGACGGTGAAAGTGTTGTAAACGGAGTAAAGGAAGCTATCAAGGCAGGGTACAGACATATAGATACCGCTTGGTTCTATCAGAATGAAAAAGGGGTAGGACAAGCTATAAGAGAAAGCGGAGTAAAGAGAGAAGATTTATTTATTACTAGCAAACTTTGGAACAGTGATAGAGGATATAAAAGTGCAAAAGAAGCATTCGAAAAGAGCATGGATAATTTAGAACTTGAATATCTTGATTTATATTTGATACACTGGCCCGCAAACAAAAAACAGTTTGAAAATGCGGAGGAAATAAATGCAGATACATGGAGAGCATTTGAAGAGATATATGAAACGGGAAGAGTAAAAGCAATAGGGCTAAGCAATTTCTTACCTCATCATATAGATGAATTGATGAAAACGGCAAAAATCAAACCCATGGTAAATCAAATAGAGTTTCATCCGGGATTTGCTCAAATCGAAACGGCAAAATACTGCATTAAAAACGATATTGTCGTAGAGGCTTGGTCTCCTCTTGGAAGAAAAGATGCGCTTAGTAACGAAACTTTGATTGAACTGTCAAAGAAATACAATAAATCAGTGGCGCAGATTTGTATAAGATGGGTGCTTCAGCATAATATACTTCCTCTTCCAAAGTCTGTTACACCAAGCAGGATAATAGAAAATGCAGATGTGTTTGATTTTGAAATAAATAACGAAGATATGAAAGTAATAGATAATATACCATATTGCGGAGGGCAGTGTGCAAAACCTGATGAAGTAGATTTTTAAATAAATTGATTTACGGAGCTTATTAAAATAAGCTCTTTTTTTTAATATTTATTTAGCTGTTGACTTAAAATTTTTATTTGGTTATTCTTTAACTATGAGGCGCGTCTTGAATAATAAAAGGAGATATATCATGTATCATTCAAGATTTAAAAATAGTTATTATGATGCCGGATTTAAGTATGGTAATTTATTATTTAATAATGGGAAATCCCTTAATAAATCTCATATTTTAAATTTGAGCGAAGAGAAAAGAGACTTTACGATTAGGAGTATTGAAATTTACAAAAGGGAATATCCTAAGGTCCTTGAAGAAATAAGAGGGATTGCCGACGGGCAGCGAATGGAGTTTTTAGACCTTGCATGCTTTATTCTCGGTATGTATAATTTTACTTTGGAAAATTACTGCAGCTGTGTTGTCGTCAAAAACGGAGAAGATATTATTTTCGGAAGGAACAGTGATTTTTTAGTCGAATTGGAACATCTTTATGAAAGCTGTTATTATGATTTGGATAACAGTTATTCATTTATAGGAAATACTACGGCAGTAACGCAGATAGAAGACGGTGTAAACGAATATGGGCTTGCCGCAGGACTTACATTTGTTTATCCTACGGTTAAGAAACCGGGAATAAATGCCGGACTTCTAATAAGGTATATACTTGAAAAATGCAAAACGGTTAAAGAGGGTATAGACGCTTTAAAAAATCTTACCATATCTTCAAGTCAAACGATAACTCTTGCAGATAAGTATGGTGATATGGCAGTTATCGAATGTAACTGTAATGAAATGGAAATAATAAAACCAAAAGGAAATGAAAATTTTATTTATACAACAAACCATTTTAACACTGATAAAATGCAAAAATACAATCCTCCAAAGGCTTTTAAAGGGGAAGATCTATTTTCAAAAAAGAGATACGAAGTTTTAAAAGATGTATTAAGTAAAAATAAAAATCAAGACTTTTCATTCATTAAAAACTTGCTTAGCGGAAAATATGGTTTTATGTGTCAGTATGACAGAAAATTGGGGGCAGATACGGTGTGGTCTTCGATATATTTATTGAATAAAAATAAAATATATATATGTGAGGGGAATCCTTCGAGGAAAAAGTATAAAGCAGATGAAAGACTTAAATTTAAATAAATGGAAAAGGACTAGTTTTTGCTAGTCCTTTTCGTTGGGTTTTTATCTATGAAAATAATTTATATCTTGGCTCTCTGTTTAAGGTAATACTCATATTTTGTAATATGCATTTCGATATGATTTATTATAAAATCGTTTAGCGGAACAAATTTTTTAACATAATTTAATTCGCCTTTTAATTTGTTCAGATTATCATATGTCCTCATTACCATATTCAAATCCGTTTTGTTAAGAGAAAGTACATCCATTTCAAGTTTCGATAAAGTTCTTATTAACGAATCTTTAAGTGATGCGATATTCTCATTTGTAATTTCATTTATACTGCTGTCGTATAAATTATCCTGCTTAACTTGTTTTTTGTTTTTGAAATAGTAGTTATTTTTACTCATTTCCCCATACCCCTTTTTATAAAAAAATTATCAATATTAATAAAAACATGTTATGAACTAATTATACTACGGATATAATGGTAAATTTTGTCGGTTTGTTGATATTATATTGCTTCAAAATTGACATTTATTTGATTAGTTACCTATTACAATCAATGTAAGGGCTAAATCACTTCGATAAATTGCTCTGTTTGATATCTTTATAAGTTCGAGGTATATTTTGACTGCACTCATATCAAAGCTTTTTAGCTTAACGGAAAAATCAGAAGAATTTAATATTGGCACAGCAAAAAATACGTTTTCAAAATTTACTTTGCTTTTATCCAGATACTTGGATACTTCAAATATAGTTCTTGATTCCACATCACTTCCTATATCAATAATTGTGTTTATGACAGATATTTTATAACTACCCTGTTCTCCGTCAAAGAAAATGGGAACTTTACTCATATCCAGGTTTATGGAATTGATTGTGCTTTTTATATCATCTATTTTATTATTTGCACTGTCTATTTGTTCTTTGAATATATTCATTGAAGGTGCTTTGGTTAGCTCTGTGGAACTTACATCGTTTGTTATGTAATCTTCGCTTTTTATTTTCTCAAGTTCGGATAATTTATCTTTTATTTTATTTTCTTTATTATCATATTCTTCTTTTGTATAATAATTTTCTTTATCGCTTAATTTTAAATATGTATCATTTGCTTCCTCTTTAGATAATATGTTATTTTGTATATAATTATTTAACATTTCGTTATTTTCTGTGACTACATTGTCCCATGCTGTTTTGGGATAATATGCTTCATATTCGTCTAAGGAATTCTTCTTTGCTTTAAGTGTAAATTTGTTTTCTTTTAACATTTTTATTACATCCTTTCTTCTTTCATGAAAATACTTCTTGTATCATAAGCTCTTGCTTTCATTTCATTTTCAAAATATCTTATATTTTGCTTTTCTATCTCTTTGTTTTTTCTGTTCATTTCTTCGATCAATTTATCGCTGTTTTCTATTCTTGTTTTTAAGCAGTAGTAATAAGTCCTTATGTCTAAATGTTTATAGGGAACTGTAAAGCAAAAAGTTCCCATTTTATTAAATACATTATGCACTTCGTATCTGTTTTTATTGGTATTTAACACTATAAAATAGCCCTCATCGATTTCTTTTAATCTGTTTGAAATATCAAATAAGTCATTTTCTATCAAGATAAAATATTTACTCTTTGAAAACAGCTCTTTTATTTTGTTTTTTATTTCTCTTTTCATCTTTTCTTACTTCCTTATTTTCTTTAAATTCTTTCTTTAAAAAATATGATTTTGTCTTTATCCTGCTTTTATGTTCATATTCTTTTTCTAAATATTCTCTTCCTTTCATCGTTTTCTCCTTAAAAATAATAAAAGACAAGAAACTTCTTTCTCGTCTTTTTTATATTTTAAGTATAATATTACATTTCTTTATATGCAATGACGAGAAATTACACTTTTTTTATTTCTTTTTTTATATATATTTGTGTATAATAGTAGAAAAGTCAGCGAGGTAGATTATGAATATACAGTGGTATCCCGGTCATATGGCTAAGGCTACGAGACTTATAAAAGAGGATCTTAAAAATGTCGATGTTATAATAAAACTTCTTGATGCAAGAGCGGTCATAAGAAGTGAAAATAAAGATTTTAATAAAATAATTAATCAAAAGAAATCTATAAAGGTATTTAATAAAACCGATTTGGCAGATGACAATAAAACTGCACAGTGGATAAAGTATTTTAAAGATAACGATGAAGATGTTTTCTTTGTAGATGCTTTAAATAAAAAAGGACTTAATGATGTTGTTAACTACTTAAACGATATAAAAGTCAATTTCAGGGCAAACAGGGAAGTCAGAGCTATGGTTGTGGGGATACCTAATGTGGGTAAATCCATGTTTATCAATGCGATAACAAAAAAGTCAAATGCGAGAACTGGAAATAAACCGGGAGTAACTTTATCCAAACAGTGGATAAAGGTAAAAGGGGAGTTCTATTTGCTTGATACGCCGGGGGTACTTCCTCCTAAATTTGACAATATCGAAGACGGAGTTTGTCTTGCTTCGATCGGTTCCGTTAAAGAAACCATACTTGACAGGGAGGAGCTTGCTTTAAAGTTAATAGAATTCCTTATAGATAAATATCCAAATGATTTGATGAGCAGATATAAACTTGAAAGCGTGGATAAATTACCTCTAGAAGTATATGAGGATATAGGCAGAAAAAGAGGGTTTTTATTGAAAGGCGGAGAAATCGATTATTTAAGGACGGCGGTAACGATCCTTGATGAATTTAAAAACGGGAATATAGGTAAAATTTCATTTGACAGTGTAAATGATTTATAGGAGATAGTTATGATAGATATTACAGGAATAAGTGTCAATAAGTTAAGAAAGATGTTTTATGATATCAAAGAAGACGAGTATCTTGATTATATAGAAGCTTTTATGAATGACGGAAGAAGAGAAGTCAATAAATTTGGTGAAAGACTTATTAAGAAAAACGAAAAGTACCAAATGGAAATCAAGAGGATAGAAAATATAAAAGCCTTTGAAAATTCTCTTCATGATGACGGGTATAAATATATAGCGGGTATCGATGAGGTCGGAAGAGGACCTTTAGCAGGCCCTGTGGTTACTGCCGCTGTAATACTTCCAAAAGAGAGTAATATCTTATATATAAATGATTCTAAAAAATTGAGTTCTCAAAAAAGGGAAGAACTGGCGGAAAAGATAAAAGAAGAAGCGATAAGTTATGCTATTGGTATCAAAGATAACAATATAATTGATAAAATAAATATTTTAAACGCGACCAAGGAAGCTATGCTTGCAGCTGTCGATAAACTTAGTGTAAAACCGGAAGTTTTATTGATAGATGCAGTGCATTTAAATACCGATATCAAGCAGGAATCATTTGTAAAAGGTGACGAAAATATATACTCTATAGCTGCCGCAAGTATAGTAGCAAAAGTTTACAGAGATAAGTTAATGGAAGAATATGCTAAGGATTATCCATGTTATGGATTTGAAAAGAATAAAGGATATGGTACTTTTGACCATATTGAAGCCATAAAAAACAATGGATTATGTCCTATTCACAGAAGTTCGTTTACAGATAATTTGGTTACGAATACTGTTCAAAAAGGTAAGAACTATGAAAAAGTAGTTTGTAACTATTTGGAAAAGCACGGTTATGACTTGCTTTACAGAAATTATAAATGTAAGTACGGCGAAATAGATATAATTATAAAAAAGAAGAATATAATTGCGTTTGTGGAAGTAAAAGGCAGACATAAAAATTTAATCGAACCCAGAAAATATGTAAATGAAGATAAGCAGAAAAAAATCGTTTTAAGTGCAATGAATTACCTTAAAGAAAAGAATATAGAGGATTGTTCTTATAGATTTGACGTGGTAGAAATTATAGATAAGACCAGAGGTAGCTTTGAAATAAATGTAATCGAAAATGCATTTAATGCGGATGTCATTAAATAATTGTATATATTTCCGGTACTTTTCAAAATATTTAGAAAATTGTTGAATTTTTAGCCGAATTAATGTAAGATGTAAATGATATTATTATTTTGGAGGACGTGTATATAATGGAATCTGTTCTACTGGATAAAATTAGAAAATTAAATGAAATATTAAAACTCACAGCCACGGAAGTCGTATCTTTTGACGCTTTAACAGAGCAGCTAAGCAATATATTGAATGTTAACGTATATATATCAGAAAATGACGGAACTATTTTAGCTTATTCCACAAGCGATAGATTTAAATGCGGACTTACTTATTCTTCTCATGAAGAAACTCATTTCCCTGATAATTTTAACAATAAATTGCTTTCTTACAATGATACTGTAGAAAATGAATATGATGAAAGTCCTATATGTACATTCGGAGATCAAGGTCCTTGTGTTTATAAAGACAGATATATGACTGTAGTCCCTATAAACGGTTTAGGGGAAAGAATGGGTACTTTGCTGTTTTCTAAGTACGGCGGTAAATTTAACGATGATGAAATAATCCTTTGTGAATATTCCGCTGCTATAGTTGTAATGGAACTTTTAAGATATGTTCAGGATCAGCGTAAGAAAAATGATGCAGATGTTGCGGCAGCAAAGATGGCTCTTTCCACATTATCTTATTCCGAAGTGGAAGCCGTAAGGATGATATTTAAAGAAGTCAAAGACGAAGGGCTTGTAGTGGCAAGCAAGATTGCAACCGAAGCTCAGATAACTCGTTCCGTTGTTTCAAATGCACTTAGAAAGCTGGAAAGTGCAGGTATAATCGAAACAAGAAGTCTTGGAATGAAGGGTACTTATATCAAAATATTAAATCAGGAACTTCGAGCTCAGCTCAATATTTAAGACACTTTATTAAGTGTCTTTTTTATTTATAAAGTTTATATAAATAGGATATATAATAAATAAAAAACGACCTCTGCTATAATAGTAATGAGTTTTGAAAGATATATTATTATAGAAGAAATTGTTTTTAATTTAAACTTTATTTTATTTATTTAAAATATGGAAGTTATTTTAAATATGATATAAATTGAGCTAATTTTTTTTTGTTAAAATCATAATAAATACTTTTAATTATATGATTAAAATAGTTATGGAGAATTGCCAATGCTTATAGGTATGGATAAAATTTTTTTGGATTTATTTTATAACTACTAAAAATTATTTATTTAAAATTTATTCTATATTTACTTATAAAAGATATCTCTGACTTTTTTTATATATTTATAATTTTAATGTTAGTCATGTTACTCTATGTTGTTTACAATAACTTTTAAATAACTTTGAATTAATTGATTTACCAGCGTTATATCATACATAAAACTGATTAAAATTTATAGATATTTTTCATATATGTTTTTTATCCAATCACTTAGCCGAAATGAATATAAATTTAACTTTATATTTTACATATAGTATGTTTCTATGTTATATCATATATTTTTCTCGTTGTCTTCTTTGTTTTTTTATATTATTCTTTTATTATGAATTTTACATAAATAATAATTAAAATAAGATTAAAATCGCCTTATATGGCTATAATCTAAAAAGGCAAATATTGACTTTTAAACTTTTATATATTAGTATTAGGGAACAATCATAAAGAGGTTAATATGGATAATTTAGAGAAAAAAGAATTTAAAAAATATATACTGCTGATAAGTTATGCAATCGTATTTTATTATGTAGTAACAAACTTAAGTAAAGTACTCGGAGTAGTCGGAACGGCATTTGGTATTTTATCTCCTTTCATAATAGGTTTTGCACTTGCTTTTATATTAAATAAGCCTTTTGTGTTTTTCAGAGATAAAGTTTTAAGTGTACTTATAGATAAAAAAAAGAAGAAAGAAAGGGTAGGGCTTAGATCCGGACTTGCAATACTAATAGTATATGTCCTTGTTGCACTTTTACTTGTTATACTCTCTTCTTTCGTAATCCCTCAGCTCGTAACGAGTATTTCCGGACTTGTGGATTATATCCCTCAGTATTCAAAAAATTTGTTTGATATGATAGATAATGTGATGGATAAATTCATAATCAACGAAACAATGCTGGATACGATACAAAAGGCAAGCACGACAATTATATCTACTATGAAAACCGTGCTTTCGGGGGCTGTGCCCGCAATAGTTTCATTTGTATCTAATTTTGCATCAAATGTTATAAATATCGCTATTGCCGTTATTGTATCGATTTATCTTCTTATTGATAAAGATCATTTGATTTATCAGTACAGACTGCTTATAAAGGCGTTCTTCAGCGAAAAGAAAGCAAAAAGGATACTTGATGTTTCTGATTTGACAGCAAAGACATTTTCCGATTTTATAGGCGGACAAATTATAGATGCTATAATAATAGGTGTCTTATGTTCTATCGGTCTGGCTGTACTTAAAATACCTTATGCGTTATTAATAGGTACGATAGTAGGCTTTACCAATATCATCCCATACTTTGGTCCTTGGATAGGTTCGATACCTTCGGTCTTGATATTATTTATGGTAAGACCGTTCTATGCTTTGATATTTATAATATTTGTAGTAGTCCTTCAGCAGGTGGACGGGAATATCATATATCCTCATGTAGTCGGTAATTCGGTTGGGCTTGGTGCATTATTTGTTACTTTTTCGATAATAGTCGGCGGCGGTCTCTTCGGTCTTCTCGGAATGATTTTGGGAGTTCCGACTTTTGCGGTATGCTACACATTACTAAAAGAAAAAGCATACAAGAATTTAAAGAAAAAGAATATTACAAAAATATAATATGCCTTGACAAAGGTATGTTAAAAGTTATAAAATATTTATTTAGATAAAGACAAAGGAGATACTTAATATGTTTACTATGATTAATCCCCCTATTAACGAATTACTTGAAAAGGTTGATAATAAATATGTACTTGCAATGTTAGTGGCAAAGCGTTCCAGAGAGTTGTTTGACGGTGACGAACCTATGGTTGATGAATATTTCGTTAATCTGATCACTACAGCTGTTGAAGAAGTATATGAAGATAGAATCGGTTATTATTTAATTGAAGAAGGAGACAGAAAATATAAAGTTCATAAGAGCGTAGATTTAAATGAAATGTTAAACAGTTCTTTATAATTTTCTCTTTTATAAAACAATGATAGCAAATGTTTTAATAGATACATTAGGTGCTATAGGCGATAAAATATACGATTATAAAATACCTGAAAACTTAATAGACGAAATAGAAATAGGCAAGAGGGTTCTTGTCTATTTTGGTAGAGGAAGTAATTTAGTTCCCGCACTGGTCATAGGAATATGTGAAACCAGTGAATATGATAATGATAAATTAAAAGAAATAAGTGAAATATTAGACGATGAAGTGATTGTTCAGGGTTATTTGATAGATATGATCAAATATATGAGGGACAATTATTTTTGTACATATGTCGACGCTTTAAGATGTGTGATACCTTCTCTCGAACAGGTAAAGAGAAAAGAAATATATACTTATATAGAAAATGATAAAGAAATAAACGATGAATATAAAGCTATTATTGACTTAATAATAAAAAGGAAAGGCGAAGCAAGTTTTGATTATATAAAAACTAAGCTTAAAATTTCAAAAGAAGAGTTAAAAGAACATATTTCTTATCTTAATAAAAGAAATATAATAAAAAAGGAAGTTATTTATCATGTAAAAGAAGAAAAAATGGATGAAATCATTTCTTTAAGCGGTAAATATAATACTATAGAAGAATATTTGTCTTGTGTCAGAAAGAATGCAACAAAGCAAGTTTCTGTTCTTAAATCATTGGAAAAGGGACCTTTGTTATACGAGACGTTGATTCATAAGGCAGAAGCAAACCGAGGTATCATAACAAAGCTTGAGGATTTGGAGCTAATCAAATCCGAGTTCAAAGAAAAAAATGATGAACTTGATTTAAGTATCCCCGATGAAGATAAAAAAGTTGAGCTGAACGATGAGCAAAAGAACGTATTGAATACTTATTTAAATGAAGAGGACACAAATAAATTCCTGCTTCACGGTGTTACCGGAAGCGGAAAGACCGAAGTATATATAAAAATGTTCAAAGAGCAGATAAATAAAGGCAAGCAGTGTTTATTTCTGGTTCCCGAAATTGCTCTTACTCCTCAGATGATGAGGAATATATATTATAAATTTGACGGGGACGTTGCCATAATGCATTCTAAGCTTACTATGGCAAGAAGGATAAAAGAATGGGACAAAGTAAGGAGCGGTAAGGCTAAGATTGTACTTGGGGCAAGGAGTGCTTTATTTATGCCTTTTAAAGATTTGGGTCTTATCGTAATAGATGAAGAACATGAAAATACTTACAAATCATCTCAGACACCCCGATATGAAACAATAGAACTGGCTAATTTTATTAGTGACAGGATAGGTGCCAAATTGGTTTTAGGAAGTGCGACCCCAAGCGTAGAGAGTTATTATAAAGCTTTTAAAGGTGAGTATAAATTGCTTGAAATGGAAAACAGAGCCAACGGAAAAGATTTCCCCGAAGTTCAGATAGTGGATATGACCGATGAGATGAGAAGCGGGAACAGGAGTTCAATAAGTAGGACTCTTTCTAAGAAGATAAGGGAAAGACTTGACAGAAAAGATCAGATAATCCTATTTATGAACAGAAGGGGATTTTCAACTTACGTTTTTTGCAGAAAATGCGGATATATAGAACAGTGTCCTAACTGTGATGTCTCCCTTACCTATCATGCAAATACAAATTCTCTGAGATGTCATTACTGCGGATATGAAAAAAGAGCTCCCGAAGTATGTCCGAACTGTGGAAGTGATAAAATAAAAAAAGCGGGAACCGGGACGCAGAAAGTCGAAGCGGCGGTAAGAACACTTTTCCCCGATGCTAAAATACTGAGAATGGATTTTGATACGACGAGAAAAGCGGGGAGTATGGAAAAGATACTTTCGGATTTCAGAGAAGAAAAAGCGGATATTTTGATTGGTACACAAATGGTTGTAAAGGGGCATGACTTTGCGAATGTTACGCTTGTTGGGATACTCCTAGCCGATACCGCACTGAATTTTCCGGATATAAATTCTCCTCAGAGGACTTTTCAGCTTTGTACTCAGGCTTCGGGAAGAGCGGGAAGAGCAAGCAAAGAAGGTGAAGTCGTAATGCAGACTTATATGCCTAAAAACAAGACATTGGTATATTCTTCAATGCATGATTATAAAAGTTTTTATGCTTATGATATCGAGTATAGGATGAAGATGAATTATCCGCCATTTACTGAGATTTTGGGAATATTTGTCGCTAATGAAGACGAAAATAAGAGTGTCCTTCATATTAATCATGTATATAAGAGGATAGAAGAGCTTTTAAAAGGAAAAAACAGAGAAGATGTAAAATTATATCAGCCAATGGACGCTTTTATACATAAACTTAAAAATAAGTATATTATGCATATACTTTTAAGGTATAATAAAGATGATGAAATAAAAAAAGAAATAAGAAATATTTTTAATGATATAAAAAGGGAAGTGGATTCTAACGTTTTTGCGGAAGTTAATCCGGTCACTTTACTATAGGAGGAATATATGGCACTTAGAACAATAAGAGTTACGGGAGACGAAATATTAAGAAAGATAAGTAAAGAAGTTAAAAAAATCACACCAAGGACTTTGGAACTTATAGATGACATGTTTGAAACTATGTATGATGCTCAGGGTGTCGGTTTAGCCGCCGTACAGGTAGGTGTGCTCAGAAGGATAGTAACGATCGATGTGGGAGACGGTCCCGTTGTTTTAATAAACCCAGAAATCATTTATAAAAGTGAAGAAGAATACTTGGAAGCGGAAGGCTGTTTAAGCGTTCCCGGTGAACAGGGATATACTTATAGACCGGAAGAAGTAAGTGTAAAAGCTTTGGACAGAGACGGAAATGAGAGAGTAATCGAAAGTAAAGACAGATTTTTTTCAAAAGCTATTTGTCATGAACTTGAACATTTAGACGGGATTTTGTATACGGATAAAACCGTAACGCCTACAAAAGAACAAATAGATGAAATGATTAAAGAGAGAGAACGCGAACAAAAACGAATTGAAGAAGAAGAGGAATTATAATGAAAGTTGTTTATATGGGAACACCCGATTTTGCGGTAGGACCTTTAAAATCTCTCATTGAAAGCGGTCATGAAGTAAAACTTGTAGTGTCACAGCCTGACAAAAAGAATTCCAGAAGAGGAAATAAAGTTATATACTCTCCCGTTAAACAATGTGCTTTGGATAATGAAATAGAGGTTTTTCAGCCGAACAGAGTAAGTGATGATGAAAGTTATGAGTATATAAAATCATTAAATCCAGATGTCATTGTGGTATGTGCTTACGGACAAATCGTTAAATTAAATATCTTGAATTTAGCAAAGTTTGGATGTATTAATATACATGCATCACTGTTACCTCATTTAAGAGGTGCTGCACCGATACACAGAGCTATTATAAACGGTGATAAAGTGACGGGTGTCACTACGATGCAGATGAACGAAGGTCTTGATACCGGGGATATGCTTTTAAAAGAAGAAATTGAAATCGGTGATGATATGACTGTAGGTGAACTTCATGACAGAATGGAAGCTGTCGGAAGTAAACTTATCGTCGAAACTTTAGATAAGCTTGAAAAGGGTGAAATAACTCCGGTAAAGCAGGATGACAGTAAATCTACTTATGCGAGTAAAATCACAAAAGAAGATTGCCACATAGATTTCAGTGAAAATGTAAAAGATATATATAACAAGATAAGAGGATTAAATCCGTTTCCTTTAAGTTATGTTAACTTAGATGAAAAAAACATTAAAATTTATGAAAGTATCATTAAAAATGAACTATCAAATGAGAAATGTGGTACAATTCTCTCATATAATAAGAAGGATAAAGCCCTTTTTGTAGCTGCCAAGGACGGTATTATAGGGATAAAAGAACTTAAAATGCAGGGAAAGAAAAAAATGGATGCAGCCAGTTTCTATAACGGAAACAGGGATATTATAGGAAAAGTATTTAATTAAAAGGAGATAAGAATAAATGTTTTATTATTATTACGGAGAATACTGGATTTTACTTCCGGCTATATTGCTGACACTTTATGCTAGTTTTAAAGTAAATTCTACATTTAGGAAATATTCTAAAGTAGAAAATTCAAGAGGAATAACAGGTTATGACTGTGCAAGAAAAATCCTTGATTCCAACGGACTTAATGACGTTGAAATTCAAAGGGTAGAAGGAAGTATGACAGACCACTACGACCCAAGAAGCAGAGTATTAAGATTATCTGATACTGTGTTCAATGTGGATTCCATTGCTGCTGTGAGCGTTGCGGCTCATGAATGCGGTCATGCTATTCAGCATCAGCAGGGATATGCGCCGCTTACTATAAGGAATACTATAGTTCCTGCAGTAAATTTGGCTTCCAGCTTCTCATGGATATTGATACTTTTAGGTTTATTTTTCAGTTTTTCAAACCTTATAACCGTAGGTATCATTTTCTTTGCTGCAACAGTTGTGTTTCAGCTTATCACTCTTCCTGTAGAGTTTAATGCAAGTAGCAGGGCTCTAAGGATTATTTCCGATATGGGTATAGTTTACGGAGGAGAAGAAAAAGCGGCTAAAAAAGTACTAAGTGCGGCGGCTCTTACTTATGTAGCGGCAGCTCTTACAAGTATTTTACAATTATTGAGACTTATACTGATATCAAGAGACAATTAATTTAATATAAAACAAAGTAAACGAGGAACTAATTAAATGGCGAAGAACATTAAAATCTCTCCTTCGAGAGTCAGTGCTTATAAAGTATTGAATGCAGTATTGATGACGGGTGCTTACAGCAATATTGCTCTGACGAAACATCTTGCTTCAATAAAAATAGAGGCGGACAGACGTCTTTGTACTAATATAGTTCACGGAGTTATAAAGAAGATAAATAAGCTTGAATATATTTTATCTACTCTTTCAAATACTCCCGTCAATGAACTTGATAATAGGGTTAAGATAAGCTTATATATCGGACTCTATCAAATAATTTACCTTGATAAAATCCCCGAGTATGCTCTTGTAAACGACAGCGTAAATCTGGTAAAAATGTTTGTCGGAAAGAAGACTTCGGGATTTGTGAATGGTATTCTTAGAAATGCACTTAGGAAGAAGAAAGAATTAAAAGAAATTGAATTCAATGATTTCTTTGATATAATGTATTATGAATACGGATTTAAAAGAGCTTTGAGTGAAAAGCTCTTATTGTCATATAATAAGGAAGAATTGATAGAGTATGCTAAGTATTCAATGCTTCCTCCAAACGTTACCTTAAGGGTAAATAATCTAAAGACTAACAGAGAAGAACTTAAAAATAGATTTAAAGAAAAAGGATTTCAGGTAAGAGATACATTTGTTCCCGAAGGGATAGAAATACTTTCTCACTTGAATGTGACTTTACTGGAAGAATACAAAAAAGGCTTTTTCTCTATTCAGGACTGTGCGGGAATGGTTGTCGCTCATACTTTAGATGTCTCTAAAGATATGAAAGTTCTTGATATGTGTGCGGCACCCGGCGGGAAAAGCATGCATACCGCAGAACTTATGAATAACAGCGGGAATATAATTTCCTGTGATATATATCCCAAGAAGCTTGAAATAATGAATTTTAGGATGAAACAGCTTGGTATAAGTAATATCATGACTAAAAAACATGACGGAACGGTTTTTAATGAGGAATATGTGAATAAATTTGACAGGGTAATTTGTGACGTTCCATGTTCGGGTTTTGGAGTTATTAGGAGAAAACCTGAAATACTTATTTTTTATTCAAATGAAAAGATTGAAGAAATAAAAAAAGTTCAGCGTCAGATATTGGAAAACGGTATAAAGTACCTTAAAAAAGGCGGAGTGCTTATTTATTCAACTTGTACCATAAATAAAGAAGAAAACGAAGATATAGTTTATAGCGTATTAAAAGAATATGAAGATATGAAGTTAAGTGAAATAAAACTTCCTTTTGATTTTGATTATGATAAAGATAAAGCCGGTGAGGGTATACTTAATATAAGCGGAGATAAAAACAATATCGACAGCTTTTTCATAGCAAAATTGACTAAAATTTAAAGGTATTATATAATTATACGGAGGTCGTATGACTAACTTATTCGGATTGAATTTAGAAGAAATAGAAAAAATAATAGTCGAAAAATATAAACAACCAAAATTCAGAAGTACACAGATCTTTAAATGGTTATATAATTCTTATGTAAGCAGTATAGATGAAATGACAAATCTTTCTTTAGACTTAAGAGAAAAATTAAAGAAAGAGTTCTATATAAGTCATTTAAAACTTGAAAAAGAATTTAAAGAAGAAAAGAGCAACACGACAAAATTTCTTCTAAAGACCGAAGATGATATATTGATTGAATGTGTTCTTTTAAACTATGAGACGGGTGCTACCCTTTGCGTTTCAACTCAGGCGGGATGCAGGATGGGATGTGTGTTTTGTGAATCCGGTAAATGCGGACTTATAAGAAATCTTACAAAAGGGGAAATTTTAGATGAAATTTATCTTGTGAGTGAGATAGAGGGAATAAGGATTTCCAATATCGTATTAATGGGAAGCGGAGAGCCTTTGGATAATTATGACGAAGTTATCGGTTTTTTGAAGTTAGTAACTGATGAAAATACACTGAACATGTCTAAAAGAAGCATAACTCTTTCTACCTGCGGTATAAAGGATAAGATATATTCTCTGGCAGACAGCGGTCTTGATATAAATTTAGCGTTATCGTTACATGCTCCTTTCCATGAAATGCGGGAAAGTATGATGCCGATAGAAAGGGCTAATCATATAGAAGAAGTTTTGGATGCGACTTTTTATTATCGCAGTAAGACAGGCAGAAGAATTACGTATGAATATTGCTTAATAGAGGGGAAAAATGATACAATAGAATGTATAGATAAACTTTATGACTTATTTAAGGGGACTGATTCTCTTATAAATGTCATAGGAGTAAACGACAGCTCTAAAAAAAGAGTAAATGATAAATATATACATGCTTTTGTGGATAAACTTAGAAATAAGGGAATAAATGTTACAATAAGACGCAGACTCGGCAGCAGTATAAATGCAGCCTGCGGACAATTAAAAAGCAGATATTTAAACGAAGAGGTATAAATATGAAATTAGTTGGAACCAGTGATGTTGGTATGGTTAGAGATATCAACCAGGATAGTTTCTTAATGCTTGAGAATAAAGAAAAAAACATAATTGCTTTCGGTGTTGCGGACGGACTTGGAGGTCATAATGCCGGAGAACTAGCAAGTGCCCTTTGTATGGATATACTAAGGGAATATTTTAATATATCCAATAAAGAATACCAGGATATGAAAAATGAGGTAAAAGGTATCATAGAGTATGCCAATAAGAGGATCCTTGATTTCGCGAATGAAAATGAAGAAGCACAGGGGATGGGTACGACTCTTACTTTATGTATATATCATGACGGTATAGGTTATGTGGTTCATATAGGTGATTCAAGATGTTATAAAATAAATAAAGAAGAAATCAAGCAGATAACCGTAGATCATTCTTTGGTATCTCATATGGTCGCAAGCGGAGAAATAACAAAAGAAGAAGCCGAACATCATCCAAATAGAAATATAATCACGAATGCTCTCGGTACACAGGAAGAATTTTTTATTGATACTTATGACCTCGAACTTGAAAAAGGGGATATAGTTCTTATATGTTCGGACGGACTAAGCGAACACGTTACAAACGAAGAAATAATGGAAATAGTAAATAACAATGATTTAGATGAAGCTAAACATTTACTTATAGATAAAGCCAATGAAAACGGCGGTACAGATAATGTAACAGTAGTATTGTTCGACGGAGGAATAGAATAATGATGATCGGAAGAGTTTTAAACGACAGGTACGAAGTTGTTCAGTTTGTCGGTCAAGGCGGTATGGCAAAGGTTTATTTGGGATTTGATAAAGTTTTAAACAGAGATGTTGCCATAAAAATCCTTCAGGAAGAATTTAACGACAATGAACAGTTTCTAAATAAATTTAAAAGAGAAGCTCAGGCTGCCGGAAAACTGTCTCATCCTCATATCGTAAATATTTATGATACCGGAAATGACCATGATATATATTATATCGTAATGGAATATGTCGACGGCGGTACGCTTAAAGATTATATAAATGCAAAAGGTAAATTAAGTTACAGAGAAAGTATAAATTATGCCTTGGCTATTGCTTCAGCACTAGGTCAGGCACATAAAAACAATATAATACACAGAGACGTCAAGCCTCAGAATATTTTACTTACAAGAGCAAAAAGACTTCCCAAAGTAGCGGACTTCGGCATTGCCAGAGCCATTACATCATCCACTATGACAATGGTAGACGAAACTATGGGAAGCGTTCATTACTTATCACCTGAGCAGGCGAGAGGCGGATATCTCGATGCGAGGTCTGATTTATATTCTCTCGGTATTCTTCTGTACGAAATGGTTACGGGAAAACTTCCTTTCGACTCCGATTCTCCGGTTGCTGTCGCATTGATGCAGATACAAGAAGATATTGTACCTTTAAGGGAAATAGATCCTAATGCACCTAAAGGTCTTGAAGTCATTATTCAAAATCTGACTGCGAAGTCTCCAAATGACAGATATCAGGATACATTGGAGCTTATCGAGGACTTAAAAAAGGTAAGGGCTGATTTTAATGCACATATCAACAGGATAGGTGCGGAAGATACTTCTCCGACAGAAAAAATCCCTATCATCAGGGACGAAGAAATTGAACAGGTGCCAAAGAGAGTCCCTTTGGAAAATAACGATAATTTCGACGAATTAAGAGAAAAAGATAAGAAGAAGAAAAAGAAGGATAAAGGTAAGAAAAAGGGATTTAAAAATTTACCTTTAAAGATGAAAATCTTAGCTATTATCCTGGCAGTCATGCTTGTATCGGGGGGAGTATTTGCGGGTACCAGAATATTCGCAAAAGAAGTTACTGTTCCCAATATAACAAATATGACGCAGCAGCAGGCTGAAGCCGAACTTGCAAAGGTCGGTTTGAAAGCGGCAAGTCCCAAGATGAAAAATTCTGTTGATGTAGAGGAAGGAAAAATCATTTCCCAGTCTCCGAAACAGGGAATAAAAATAAAGACTTATCAAAAAGTGGAAATAGTCGTTTCAAGCGGTCCTGCGGATGTTAAAGTTCCTGATGTAGTAGGAGCACAGCAGGAAGAAGCGGAAAGTAAAATTACCAATACAGAGCTTGTGGTAAAAGTTGTCAGCGAATACAGAGATGACGTTAAAAAAGGCGAAGTCTTTAAACAAGAACCAAGTGCCGGAGAAGAAGTCAAACAAGGAAATACTGTAACGATTTATGTAAGCAAAGGCGAAAATAAGGTTACAATGGAAAGTTTGACGGGGATGTCTCTAAGTGACGCAAAAGCTAGGATCAAAAAGCTTGGTCTCAGTGTTGGTGAAATATCATATGAAACAAGCAGCAGATATTCAAAAGATGTCGTTATAAGTTCATCACCTGAACAATATGAAGAAGTGACAGTCGGTTCAAGCGTAGATTTGACCGTAAGTAAAGGTAAGCTTCAAAAGAAAAGTATGTCTATAGATATAGGTGATTATTCCAACAGTACCGGAAAAAGGGTCAAAGTGGAAATAGTATATGTCGACCCTGACGGTGGGACTTCTACCGCATACAGCGGAAGAGTCAAGGATACGGATATAGTAAATGTAACCTTTGAAGGCTACGGAGTAGGTTACTATAAGGTTTATATCGACGGTTCCGAAAAAGGTAATGGAGGAATAGTTACTTTCTAATATGTTAAAGGGAAAAATATTAAAGGGAGTAGGCAGTTTTTATACTGTCTACTCTTATGAAGATAAAAAGGAATATACTCTTAAAGCAAGAGGTATTTTCAGAAAACAAAAGATAACTCCCACTGTCGGTGATGAGGTTTTATTTACTGCGGTAAATACCGATGAGGGAAGTATAGAAGAGATAATTGAAAGAAAGAGCCTTTTAATCAGACCGAGTATATCGAATGTGGATAATATAATTATTGTCTGTGCAGTTAGGGAACCTGATATAAGCTTTTTTTTATTGGATAAGATGATAATCAATGCCAGTATAAAAAATGTCGATTTGACTATATGTTTTAATAAATGCGATTTGGCAGATGAGGCTTTAAAAGATTATTTAAAGGAAGAATATAAAAATTCCGGTTTCAATTTGATTTTTACAAGCAATGTTACCGGAGAGGGTATATCTGAAGTCAGGTCTTTACTAAAAGATAAAAGCAGTGTGTTTATGGGCGTATCAGGTGCGGGAAAATCTTCACTTATTAATTCTCTTTTTGAAGGATATGATTTAGAAACTTCTCATGTAAGCAGAAAAATCAAAAGAGGCAGACATACGACAAGACACAGTGAACTGTTTATGGAGGATGAAAACACTTTTATTGCAGATACTCCTGGATTTTCATCTTTGGAAGTTTTTGATGTTGAAAAAGAGGATTTGTATCATTATTATAATGAATTTATACCCTATATAAACTGTAAATTTCCAAACTGTGTGCATATAAATGAGCCTGTATGCGGTGTTAAAGATGCTATAAAAGAAGGTAAGATAAGCAAATTAAGATATGATACATATAAACAAATATACGAAGAAATCAAATCAAAGGAAAATAAGTATTGATGAAGTATTTACTTATAAGCGGAGCTGAAGTAGAGGATTATAAATTTTTAAAAAGTGAAATAGAAGACTATGCCCCTGATTTTATAATAGCTGTAGACAGAGGTGCCGATCATTTAAATAAAATAGGTATCAAAGCCGATTTATTGATTGGTGACCTCGATAGTATCAGTGATGATTTAAAAGAAGTATATAAAGACAAGATACTTAAATTAAAAGTGGAAAAAGACGATACAGATACTGCGGTAGCTTTGGATTATGCAGTTAAGAATGATGCTGATGAAATTAGGATCTATGCTTCGGTAGGTTCAAGGTTTGACCATACTCTAGGAAATGTTCTTATTTTAAAAAGAGCATTGGATAATAACATAAAGTGTAAATTAATAAATGAGCAAAACGAGATAGAACTTCACTGTGAAAGCTTTATTTTTGAAAATATGATAGGTTCGACTACATCCTTTTTTGCTATGGATGATGATGTTATTATTACTTTAAAAGGGTTTCATTATCCTTTAAATGAATATAGATTAAATAAATATGACCCTATTGCCATAAGCAATAAAGTTGAAAAAGAGAGAGCCGAGGTATTGTTCACCGGTGGGAATGTTCTTTCTGTCATAGCAAAGGATAAATAAATAGGTAAATTTTTTAAAAAATATGTAAATAAGTTTGCATTTGATATAAAACTTTGCTATAATAATGTGTACTGTGAAGAAGTAAGAAATAATGTTTTAGATATAGGAGGAATCGAAATGCCTAAAGAATGTTATGTATGTGGAAAGAAAATAACTAGCGGTCATCAAGTTAGTCATTCAAATATTCACACAAAAAGAACTTGGAAACCTAACTTGAAAAAGGTTAGAATCGTTGAAAATAATACTGCAAAAAATGTACAAGTTTGTACTAGATGTTTACGTTCTGGTAAAGTTGAAAAAGCTTAGTAGAATTAATTTATTATAAATAAAAAAAGATAGTTATAAACTATCTTTTTTTATTACCATTTATTATGTGTGAAAGTTTCCCTAAATATATTGAAAAAGCAGTAAACAACTCCGGCAATAACTAAGGCATACCAAACCCATTTAGGAAAGACTAATACAAGTAGAACAAATATTATAGCAGCTAGTAAACAATCTATGATCATTCTATCATTCTTACAGTTCATGTTCTTTCTTTCCCTCCTTATTATTTATACTATATAGTATTAAAATTTCGAAAAAGTGTGACTTTGTTTTACAAATAGAAATGCAATATAAATGTTTACTAGATTATAAGAATTAAAATTAAGACTTAGAATATCATAATATATATCTTATATATAAATTGATTTAATAAGCTGTATAAACTATTCTTTAAGTCAAATTAATATTTTTGCTTATAATAGCTTCAATTAAATAATATTTAATATAATGGTATAAAACTTAATTCAGTAATTATTTACTTTTTTATGTTTATATTATTTATACAATTAAAGTTTTAAGGTATTTATGAAAAAGATCATCCGTTTTGTGATTATATAAATGAGAACAAAAAAAGAACATAAAATATTAAATTTATTATGTTCTTTTTTTATTTAACTGATTTTATAATAAAATATATCAATAATTATTCTCTATTTCTCTTATTTTATCATATAAATAATCGTTAAATGGTGTTGGTATATCATGTTTTTTCCCAAGTTTTCTGATCGTTCCCGCAAAAAGCTCTACCTCGGTTTTTCTTTTCGCTTTTGTATCCTGTCGCAGTGAGGGCATGTTTTCGGGATTTAGGGTATCCATCAAATCCATCCAGTCGTTTATTTCATCTTCCGTAAGTATTATCCCTTCCGCTTTAGCGACTTTCGATACTTCTCTCATTGTTTCCATTACCATATCTTTTGCTTTTCCTTCTTTTTGGATACCTCCGTAGCCGGTCTCGAATACCGCACAGACTTGATTGACTGCATCGTTGAGCATGAGCTTACTCCACATTTTATGCATTATGTCAGTTGGTATTTCATATGGAAGATTTGATTTTTTTAATACTTCCTCTACACTTTTTACATCTTCTGTTATCTTATTATCTTTGCTTCCAAAGCAAACTACTCCCGGCTTTGATAAGTATATTTTATTTCCTTCCTTAACCGTGTCCATTCCGTGAACTTCGCAGTATAGAAGATGTTTATCTCCATAGTATTCTTTTATTACATTTTCACTTTCTATCCCGTTCATCACGGAAATAAAAACAGTGTCGTCCTTTAATATATTCTTTAAACTTTTTAAAGCCTCATGAATCCCAGTAAATTTAACTGAGAGTATTATCAAATCTGCTTTTAAAGAAGTATTTTTATCCGAAATAAAATTAAACTCATGTTTATCATCATTTACATAAAATTTTAAACTTTTATATTTTTCTACTCTGTTTTCATCTGCTATTAAGTATACATTTTCTTTTCCCATTCCTTTTGATAGATAAGAAGCATACATAAGTCCCAGAGCACCTGCTCCAGAAATAAATACATTTTTTATATTCATAATAAATCTCCTTTAAGGTTTCATTATTTTAATATTTTAACACAAAAGTAATTTATTTGGTTATGCTTTAGTGTTAATTATAATCTTTACAATGAAGAAATGATAAAGTATAATAAATGAATAGAAATTTTAAGGTAATATATTTAGAAATTTAGGGGACAAGATGAAAAAAAGTAACTTAAAAAAGAATTTAGCTTTTATAATTCCGATAGCGGCAATATTATTTTTTATTGTGTTTAAATTATGTACTATGGATATTTCAGGGGCTACTTTGAAATATGACTTAAAAGATAATCCTGACATGGTCAAAGTTTTGACAGAGGCGAAAACTGACAGTAAAGCTCTTATTATAAACGGTAATAACGATGATTTGAATTATACCTGGACTTATGATAAGGGTAAAATTACAGATACAAAGAAGACTAACCTTGAAATCAAACCTTATACTAAATATAAGAAAAATATAGTTAAAACTCTTGGGACATCTAATATTACCGTTTTTACATACAATAAAGATATAAATTTGAACGGTTCGCCCAGACTTACTTTTAAAGAGGTAAATACAAAGGGGAATGCTTATTTATTTGAACTTAAAAACGGCAAAGTATCATATGTAAAAGATACGGTAAGCAATGATAATGATATTACATTTGATGTAACGAAAACCGACAATATCTATATTTTGGCGAACGGAGTAAACAGTAAAACTCTAACATCAGTAAAGAAAAAAGCGGTATCATTAAAAGCAGAAAATAAAAAAGAAAAAGAGAAAATAGAAAAAGATACAAAAGATAAAAAAGAAGAGAGTAAAAAGACAGCCAAAAAATCTTCTTCAAAAAAAGTAAATAAATCTTCAAGTGATAAAAAGAAAAAAGTTTCTAAGAGTAAGATAAAAAAGAGCAAGGGTTCTCCGATAAATTTGGATGAACAAAAAGTAGATAAGAAAACTACTCTTAGCTGTACTTTAACTGTTGAATGTAGGGATATCCTTGATAATAAAGATAAATTAAAAGAGGGAAAAGAAAAAAATGTTCCAAAGAACGGATATATTTACGGTCCGAGAAAGGTTACTTTTTATGACGGTGAGAATGTATATGATGTCTTGGAAAGAGAAATGCGTAACAGCGGTATACCTTTTGACGCAGACGGTTACACAGAGTATTCTTCGGCTTATGTAAGAGGTATCAATAACCTTTATGAATTTGATTGCGGGAAATCTTCGGGGTGGCTTTATTATGTGAACGGAAGCAGACCGAACTTTGGATGTTCCAGATATGTATTGAATGACGGAGATAATATCCACTGGGAATTTGATGTTAAGTAGGTGCAGATATGAGAGAAAATACTATGTTTTATAATCATAGTGCTTTTGTAAATATGCTATATTTTATAGTGGTTATGGGTATGACTATGTTTTTTATGCACCCTGCCGTATTATTTATATCATTCATTTCTTCATTTTCCTACAGCCTTTATTTAGGAGGAGCAAAAAGTCTGAAATTCAGTGCGGGAGTTTTGCTCCCGCTTTTGATATTTATAATAATATTGAACCCTTTGATAAATCATCAGGGGAGTACTATATTATTTTATATAAACAATAAGATGATAACAAAAGAGGCAATTTATTATGGATTTTTTGCCGGTTTTATGATTATAGATATGTTTCTTATTTTTTCTTCCTTTAATAAAATCATGACCGGAGATAAAATCGTATATTTATTCAAAGGAACTATTCCTAAACTTTCTTTGATGTTCTCGATGACACTTCGTTTTATTCCAAGATATAAAGAAGAATTTAATAAGATAAAAGCTTCTCAGAAATGTATAGGAGAAGGTCTTGATGACGGAAATATTTTCGATAGGATAAGACATGGTGTAAATATTATTTCCGCACTTATTACTTTTGCCCTTGAGGACGGTATCGACAGTGCCAATACAATGGTTGCCAGAGGATATGAACTAAAGGGCAAAAGCAGCTATAAAAATGAAAAGTTCACAAACGTGGATAAAGTACTGCTTATTTTTATGATGATTATAATTGTTATTCTCATTATGGGAATATATAATAATGCTTTTCATATTATATTCTTTTCTGATTTTTCTTTTACATCAATTGGAGGAAGTAATATCATATACTTTATATCTTACTTAATATTTGCGTTCATACCATTACTGATAGAAATCAAGGAGGAAATAGTTTGGAATTTATTGAAGCAAAAAATTTAACATTTTCATATCCCAATTCAAAAGAAGTTCTAAAAGATATTTCCTTTGAAATAAATAAGGGTGATTTTGTACTTCTTTTTGGTAAATCCGGGAGCGGGAAGTCTACATTGCTTAAGCATTTAAGCGTAAGTCTTGCTCCTTACGGAGAAAAAAAAGGTGAGATTTTATATAAAGGTAAAGATATAAATGATTTAAATATAAGGGAAAGATGTGAAAAGATAGGCTATGTATCTCAAAATGTAGAGGCACAGATAATAACCGATAAGGTATGGCATGAGTTGGCTTTTACCTTGGAGAATTTGGGATATGATAAAGTGACTATGAGAAGCAGGATAGCGGAGATGTCAAGTTTCTTTTCTATGTCTCAGTGGATGAACAGAGATACATCTTCACTGTCGGGGGGAGAAAAACAAAAGCTGAACCTTGCATGCAGCATGCTTTCATTTCCGGAGATCCTTCTTCTTGACGAACCTACATCACAGCTGGATCCTGTAATGAGGAATGAATTTATAACTCTTCTTACTAAAATAAACGAAGAGTTCGGGACTACTATCATAATAACAGAGCATTCTCTGAGCGGTATTCTCGATAAAGCAGATAAATGCATTTTGCTTGACAGCGGTAAGATAAAGTTTGAGGGAACCTGTCTTGATATGGTAAAAAATATAATAAATGAAAATGTAGAGTATTATGATTTTTTGCCTTCTCCCGTAAAGCTCGGGAATAAAATTTTTGGTATGAGTGATGTATTGACTGTTAAAGATGCAAAAAAACTCATTGATAATTCTAAAAAGAATTTTAAAGGAATAGAAAAGAAAAGTTTAATAAGAAATAAAGAAATAGTAATCGATTTAAGGCATATATGGTTTAGATACGATAAGAATAGTCCTGATGTAATAAAAGATATGTCTTTGAAAGTATATAAGGGGGATTTTATTTCTGTAATAGGACCAAACGGTGCGGGGAAGAGCACTTTGTTAAATATACTGGGAAAAGTTAAAAAGCCTTACAGAGGAAAAGTAGTTTCAACCGGAAAAATCGCAGTGCTTCCTCAAAATCCGGTGAGCCTTTTTATTAAGAATACTATCAGAAAAGACCTTGAAGATATTAGTGAAGATTATATTTCTTTGGTAAGTGAGATTGGCGGGGAACATTTGCTTGATTCTCACCCTTATGATGTATCGGGAGGAGAAATAGAAATAATGGCGCTTATAAAAGTTCTTCTTACCAATCCCGATATATTGATTTTGGACGAGCCTACCAAAGGAATGGATGTTATTTATAAAGATAAAATAGGTAAGTTATTAAAAAGATTGAATGATAACGGAGTGACTATAATAGTTGTCAGTCATGATATAGAGTTTATATCAAAATATATACCTTTGAGTACGATAATGTTTGACGGGGATATAGTTTCATTCAAAGAAAGCAGGACACTTTTGGGTGAAAACTATTTTTATACCACAGATATAAATAGGATCACAAAAGAAAGACTGGATAATGCCATACTTCTCGATGAGGTAAATGTATATGATGAATAAACTTAAGAAAGCAAATTTAGTAATGATCATATCTATTCTTATCGGAGTACCTTTGGTATTATATGTATCCGTTAAAAGTTACGGCGAAAAAAATTATTTGATACCAAGTTTTTTGATTTTGATATTATCATTTATACCTTTTATAATGATATTTGAAAAAAAGAAAATAAGAACAAGAGAGATAGTCTTGATTTCTGCAATGTCGGCTATAGCTGTGCTCGGTAGAGTATTATTCTTTTTCGCTCCCGAAATTAAAGCAACTTCAGCCATAGTGATAATTTCAGGGATGACTCTCGGAGGGCAAGCGGGATTTTTTATTGGTGCTATATCAGCATTTGTTTCAAATTTTTTCTTTGGTCAGGGCTCATGGACTATGTGGCAGATGTTTGCTTTTGGAATGATCGGGGTATTATCCGGGGTAATATTAAAAAAGAAACATAATAGGATATTCGTTTGCCTTATAGGTTTCTTGCTTGTAATGATAGTTTACGGAGGGATAGTCAATTTTCATTCTCTTGTTATGTTTACAAGCGGGATAACATGGGATAATATCAAATCAATTTATTTACTGTCCATACCCTTTGATTTTGTACATGCTCTTTCAACAACAGTTTTTTTATGGTTTTTAAATAAACCTTTTTTAGAAAAAATTAGTCGAATCAAGGAAAAGTATGGTATGATAGAACTGGAATAAAAATAACTTAAAGTTTATATACTTATTAAATGAAAGGGAAGCAGGTTAGATTCCTGCACAGTCTGTGCTACTGTATTAGAAGAGTAAATATCAAAATGTCACTGTGTAAGCGGGAAGACGATATTTATGATGAAGCTTAAGTCAGGAGACCTATTTAATAAGACCTATAAACTCTACACAAGGATAGAGTAAGGTAATTAGCTATATAATAAATAGCTGTTATATTTAGCTACTCTAAGCCTTATCAAGGCTTATTTTTATTGTTAAAAAACATTAAAAGGAGAGAGGAAATTAAATGAAAAGTTTTAAAACGAAAATTTTAGCGGTTTTACTTTCGCTGATGATGGTGTTTGGTATAGCAAGTCCTGCTTTTGCGGGAACTTTAAATGCGAAAAGTACTAGCAGTGTTAAAAATACATCTTCTGTAACGATTAAAACACCAAGTACTCAAACAAAAATATTAAATGCAGTTAAAAAATCATCTGAGTTTATGTTAAAAAATATAAGTAACCCAACGACCGGAAGTCAAAATGGCAAAGACTGGCAGGTATTTGCTGTTAATCGATCAATTATAAACCTATCAGGATTGAATGATTGGAATAAGAAATATGTCGATAGTTTTTCTGATATGAGTGTGCTTAAATATCCCAGTGACTATGCAAGAGCTATATTAGTATTGTCTTCCATGGGTAAAGATGTTACAGATTTTAATAGTACAAATTTGATTGAAAAAATGTTGGAAAGCAAGGATAATGTGCTATCTAACACATCAAATGCTATATATGCATTACTTGCTTTGGACTGTAAAGATTATTTGATTCCCGAAAGCTGTTCAATAACAAAAGATGATATTATTAATTATATAGTTTCACAAAAAGTAAATGAAAACGGAGAATTTGTAGGTTCTTATGAAGACAACGGACAAACCATTGAATATGTTGATTTAGATACTACATATATGGCAATTCAGGCTTTAGCACCTTATTATGGTACTAAAAATGAGGCTAAAGAATTTGTAAATAAATCATTAGTCTCAATAAATAAAAATCAAGGTAAATCCGGAGTTATCGCTACTTTTGGAACTGACAATGCGAGTACGACTGCACAGGCTCTTTTAGCAGTTGTAGCTTTGGATAAAGATGTAAATAATTATAAAATTGGAACAAAAACTTTAATTGATGGTTTATTATCACTTTATGATGAAAAAAGCGGTGGATTTAAATATTATGGAAGTGTTGATTTAGATTTCTCTACACCTCAGGCTACATACGCATTAGCCGGTTATTTAAGACATCAGCAGGGTATAAATGGGATTTATGATTTTAATAATGATAAAGATATTACATACCCTCCTATGACCACTAAGTTAACACTTAATAAAAGCAGTGTTTATTTTACTAAAGCAGGAGCTACCTATAAAATAGGTATATCTTCTTTATTACCAAATGGTGCAATTAATGAATTTACATTTAAATCAAGTAATAATTCTATAGCTACCGTGAATAGTACGGGTACTGTTACAGCCAAAAATAACGGTAAGACGACTATTACTGTTTCTAGTGCAGACGGTAGCAATGTTAGTGCAAAACTTACTGTAACTGTTGTTATTTCTCCAAAAACCGTAAAAGCGTCAGGCGGACATAAATATGCAAAAGTTGCTTACAGTAAAGTAAGCGGAGCTACCAAGTATGTTATTTATAAATATAACGGCAAGAGTTATGTTAAATATGCTACGACCACAAAGACTTCTTTTACCGATGAGAAAGTAACTTCCGGCAAGAATTATTATTATAAAGTAAGAGCCTATAACGGAGGATACTACAGCGGGTACTCAAAAGCAGTTAAAGCAGCCGTTAAAGTTGGAATTCCTACAAAAGTAAAGGCAAAATCCGGTAAGAAGAAAGTAACTGTTACTTTTAAAAAAGTTAAATACGCAAAGAAATATGAGATATATAAAAAATCAGGCAAGAAATATAAGAAAATAGCTACGGTCAAAAAGAATAAATACGTAGATAAAAAAGTCAAGAAGAATAAGAAATATTATTATAAAGTAAGAGCAGTAAAAGACAGCTCAAATAAGAGTAATTTTTCTAAAACAGTAAAATCAGGTAAAGTTAAATAATTTTATATCTATATTATTTTATGCTTATTTCCCTTAGCGAGCATGATAGATATATAATTATAAAAGCCGCATTATTATGCGGCTTTATTTTATATAATCTTCTATTTTATATTTTAGAGGGTGCATCGTAGCAAGTCCCGTACATATTATATTTTTATTTTCATCTTCTATTGAACATCTGCATACGAATATATTGTGTCCTTTTTTTACGACTTCACCGTATCCGTAAAGTATTTTATCCTTTGTTTTATTTATAAAGTTAGCATTTATATTTACCGTCACACATACATATCCGAAAGAAAGCACAGAAGTCCCCGCAAGGACATCTAGCATTGAATATAAGATCCCTCCGTGAGGATACCCCATAAAGTTACGGTTATTATCATTGATTTTTACTGCTGCCTCTGATTTTCCCTCTGAAATTTTTGTTATTTTAATATTGTTGTTTAATGAAAACTTATCATTTTCATTGAGAAATTTTATAATTTTTTCATAGTTCATATTATTCACTTCCTTATGATTTTTAATATATCATAAAAATGGATTATTTGATAGCTTAAATCAATATGAAAAGTATTGTAAATTTTTTTTATGTAAGTAAGAAATTTTCCTTGTATATGTAAAAAAATTGTATTATAATATGTAAAAGTTTTGAAATTTCAGAAATTTCAAATTAAGAGACGACAGAAAACATAAAGTGTTTAGCTTTATGAAAATACTAGTTAGATATTTTATGTTTTTTTCTTCGTCTCGGTCAAAATTAAATATTTGTTGTTATAGGAGGATAAAAAATGGATTATATTAATAAAGTACTTGAAGAGGTTAAGGCTAAAAATCCCAACGAACCTGAGTTTAATCAGGCTGTAATGGAAGTTTTGGAAAGCTTAAGGCCTGTAATCGAGGCACATCCCGAATATGAAGATATGGGGATTTTAGAAAGATTAACAGAACCTGAAAGAGCTATAATGTTTAAAGTTCCTTGGGTTGATGATAAAGGTAAAGTACAAGTGAACAGAGGTTTTAGAGTACAGTTCAATGGTGCTATAGGACCATACAAGGGCGGACTTAGATTTCATCCAAGCGTAAATCTAAGTGTAGTTAAATTCTTGGGATTTGAACAAGTATTTAAAAATTCACTTACAACGCTTCCAATCGGCGGCGGTAAAGGCGGTTCAGATTTTGATCCACAGGGAAAATCAGACGCGGAAATCATGAGATTTTGTCAAAGCTTTATGAGTGAATTATATCGTCATATAGGTCCTGATGTTGACGTTCCTGCAGGAGATATAGGTGTAGGCGGAAGAGAAATCGGTTACCTCTACGGACAGTACAGAAGAATAAGAGGTGCTTTTGAAAACGGAGTACTAACAGGAAAGGGACTTCCTTACGGCGGTAGTTTAATAAGACCTGAGGCAACAGGTTTTGGTGTAATGTATTACGCTTCAGAAGTATTAAAAGTATTGGGTGACAGTTTTAAAGGTAAGACTATCGTTTTAAGCGGATACGGAAACGTTGCTTGGGGTGTGTGTATTAAAGCGAAAGAAATGGGAGCTAAAGTTGTTTCTATTTCAGGCAGAGACGGATATATTTACGATAAAGACGGTATCAATACAGATGAAAAAATTGATTTCTTACTTCAAATCAGAGAAAGAAATGATGTGAAATTAAAAGATTACGCAGAAAAATTCGGTGCCGAGTTCCACGCAAAAGAAAAACCATGGGGACTTAAAGGTGATATAGCTATTCCTTGTGCTACACAAAATGAAATAGGAATTGAAGAAGCTAAGAAATTAAAAGAAAATGGTATCAAATTGGTGGTTGAAGGGGCTAATATGCCTACAACACCTGAAGCTATGGAATACTTCAAAGAAAACGAAGTTGTTTTGGGACCTGCAAAAGCTGCAAATGCAGGTGGTGTTGCTACATCTGCACTTGAAATGGCTCAAAACTCTATGAGATATTCTTGGACAGCTGAAGAAGTTGATGCTAAACTTAAAGAAATCATGAAGAATATTCATGAAAACAGTAAAAATGCAAGTGAAAAGTACGGACTTGGATATGATTTGGTTGCAGGTGCAAATATTGCCGGATTTGAAAAAGTCGTAGAGGCTATGATTGCACAAGGGGTTTATTAATACATTTAGGGCTTTGATTTATAACCCGCTAGTTTTTCTTTAAAGTAACAAAAACTGGATGTAAATGCTTCCACTGCGCGGAGCATTACGCTTCTTAATTTTCTACAAAATTCTCTCCAAATTTTGTGAAAAAGAAGCTTTCCCAGCCCGAATATTTAATAGAAACTTTAATTATAAAAGCAGCATTAAAAAATGCTGTTTTTTATTTATGAAAGTAAAACGATATTGTAAATATTATATTCAGTTTTAAATTGTTTATGTATATATTTTGTATTAGGATTCTAAAACTTATAAATAAATGTACAGTTCTGGATATCTTTAAAATAACTTTTAGGTTGCTAAACGGTAATTTAAGTTTATATATTTTATTTGTTAATTATGTTATATTATAGATAAAGTATAAAGGTGCAAGAGAAAATGAGCAAGGTTAAAATTAAAATTAATGACGTAGATGAATTAAGAAATGAATTGGATAAAATTTATGAAAGTTCTTATCAAGTAGATCTAGCAAAGTGGTCTATCAGTTTAGCTAAACATATTTTTTATACTATTAAAGTTGATTATAAAAATAATAATGTAGTATTGAATGGTTTTAAAGTTAATGAGGATTGGCAGATAGGTGAGGCTAGGATGTATGATGTAAGATTGGCTGGTTTTAAAGTTCATGAACTGGCGAGGAATGAGAGTGATAGTATAAAAAGTACTGCCTTCAGAGTAGCCGGGCAAGCTGTTGGGAGCGGACATATGAGAGAACATATGAGAGAACATGCAATGGTAGCAAGTGATTATGCTATAAAGGTAATCAATTTGCTTTATCCAAATGAATTAAATCAAGTAAAAGAAAAAAGAATTTGGCAGATTAATAAATTAAAAAATATCAAAAATAAAATAGGACACTACGATTGAGGAAGAAAACGTAGTGTCTTTTAATAATCTAATCTAATAATTTAACCGTTAACTCTTTTTTTTGCTTCTTCTAAAATTGTTCCCGCTGATCTTACTCCAAGACCAAATCTGTTACATCCGATTTCTGCCATAGCAATAAGAGTATCTAAATCTCTTACTCCGCCTGCAGCCTTAATTAACGCATCGTCACCGATAGTTTCTTTTATAAGTTTGATAGTTTCCACTGTTGTTGGTTTTGGTCCCCATCCCGTACCTGTTTTAACGTATGTAACACCGGCTTTTACACATAATTCACTTGCCTTTTTGATTTCATCATCTGTAAGATAGCAAATTTCAATAATTGATTTTACAGGTACTCCGTCTGCTGCTTCTACTACTGCTTTGATATCATCAACGAAATAATCGTATTTACCTGATTTAAGTGCACTGACATTACTTACCATGTCAAGTTCTTCACAGCCCATAGCAATATTTTCTTTAGCTTCTATTATCTTATTTGCTGTTGTTGCAGCACCGCTTGGAAAACTTACGACACCTGTCGTTACTATATCCGGATAATCTTTTAATCTGTCGATAGTATACTTGGTTACCCAAGGCATTGGTGATGCACAAATACAATTGTACTTAATGACTGTATCGATCATTTCTTCAACTTCATCCATTACGATATCAGTTCTTACCGTACTGACATCAATCATTCTGCTAATTTTCTTTAAATCTACTTCTTTTTTCATTATTTAACCTCCGATGAATAAACATCATTATCTTTTATGGTTTTATAATAACAGGTAATTACCTTTTTGTAAAGTATTTTTTAAAAATTCATGAAAAAATATATTAAGGTGGTGATGTTTAAGTTTTTGAAAAAATTTGATATTGTCGAATTATGTGATATAATGTATTTTACATAATAAGGAGGGTATAATGATAAGCTTAATACTCGGGATATGTTTTTCATTTGAATCAGCTTTAGTATTCATATCTTTATTCTATGCTCTTAAAAGGGTGATTTTTAATGGGACTCATCTATTTTTATTATTTTTGATAATTTTTTATGCACTTGCCTGTTTCTTTATAGGTCAATTGTTTTTCTATATTGTAAGAAGAAAATATAAAGTAGATAGCATATTTGATTTGCCGATACTGGATATAAATATTAAAGAAGAAATAAAATTGGAACATATAATTGAAGGAAGAGATATTGCGGGGATAGAGGACGGTAAAATTCTTTATATTGAAGACGAAAATAAAAATAAAGATATAGATACAAATTAGAAAATATTACTTGATTAAACTTCAAGTAATATTTTTTTATTGTAAGTAACTATATAGATACGAGCAGTAACATCAGTATTTAAAATAATTTGTTATAATGTTTTAAGGAGGTTTGTTATGAAATTTGCAGAAAAGTTAAAGAAATTAAGAATAAGTAATGAAATGTTACAGGAGAATTTAGCAGAACTTTTAAATGTATCGCGTTCAGCCATTGCAAAATGGGAGAATGCAAACGGTATGCCCGATTTGGATAATTTAAAGATGATTGCCTCGATATTTGATGTCACTATTGATTCTCTTATCAGGGATGAAGAAGATATCGAAACTACAGAAGAAGGTTTTTGTTTTAAGATTGCGGGTGCAGGTGTAGGAGTAGGGTTAGTCTTGGGATTTTTATTCCCAGATTTTGGAGTAAATAATATGGGAGCATGGGGGTTAGGTCTTGGAATAATCGGGTATATTATAGGTTATGTTATTATTCAAATAAAAAATAAATAAAACTATACATAAAAAAGAAGGAGAAAACCTTCTTTTAATCTATGTAATTATCTATTTTATTTTGTTCGATAACTTTTTTACCCAGAAGTGTTATGGCTTTGGCAGGACAATTAGTTATACATCTGTAGCACATGGTACATTTGTTTTTTGTAATTATTTTGTTGCCTATAATTTCTAAATTGTTAATTGGGCATAAAGAAATACATTTTTTACATTTTATGCATTTGTTATTATCCACTTTAAGCTTCGATGAATATTCCTTAGTTTTATTATAAAACCAAAGTCTCTGTCCTAATAACCCTGCTATATGATAAAATACATTCAGCCCTTCTTTTGTTGTATTATTGTTTTTAAATCTTTGAGCTGAACTGATAATTTTATTTTCTGCTTTTAATATTATTTTTTTATTTTTTTCTTCACTTCTTTTTAATGCCTTAACATCTGCAATACAATCCGGCATTTTTACATGAAGTCCTCCTATAATGTTCGCACCATATCTTTTAAGCAATTTGGCAGAACATCCCGCACCGTCTCCGCTGAATAGTCCCATTGTTGCAACAATAAATACATTCTTGTTATTAAATAATCCCTTATTAATTATGATAAATTCTCTGACTATTTTGGGAAGATTGCTATAATATATTGGATAAGCAAATACTATATCTTTATTTTTTAGTAACTTTTCTTTTATATCTTTGCTTTCTATAGATATAATATCTGAATTATTATCAATATTGTTTATAAATTTATCAATGCAATATTTTGTATTTCCGGTTCCGCTGAAATAAATCCCTATCATATTTGTTTCCCTTATCTTATTTCACTTATAATAATTCTGTTTTGATGATCTTTTATTGACTTTATTAAATCATCAAAAGAAATAAATACTGTAGCTGAATTTTCCATTGGGTGAATTCCTATTATTTTATTTTTAAGTTCTTTGTCAAATACTGAAATCACTTTATTTTCTTTGTCGTTTATTACCGCAATCGGAGTCACACTTCCTGCCGACACTCCTAATATATTTTCAACATCTTTATCGTTTGCAAAGCTTAGTCTTCTGCTCCCGATTTCTTTTCTTAAACTCTTCAAATCGGCTTTTTTATGTCCGGGCAATGTGACAAGGTAATAATTTAACTTTTTATCGTCTCTTAAAAATAAATTTTTAGCTATTTTTTCTTTTCCCGGTATATTAAGATTATCAATTTCATTGATCGTATATACTTTTTCATGTTCCACTGCTTCATAATCTATATTTAATTTATTGAGGTATTCGTATGTTTCCTGTTTATTCATTTTTATTAATTCCTTTTCTTATTTGTTGCTAAAATCGTATCTCATGGGGACATAGTTTGTCTTGATTTCTTTAAATCCAAGTTTTTTATATAATTCATAACCTTCTTTTGTTGAGTTTAGCTCGATATAATCAAGGTTCATATAGCTAACATCTTCTATTAATTTTTTTATAAGTTTCTTTGCAATTCCCTGCCTTCTGAAGTTATCTACTGTAAATACAGTGCGTATCGTTCCTATTTTACCGTTTATAAAATTTACTCCTGAGGGAATATTGGAAATGGAAATAAATGCAGATGAAATTATTTTGTTTTCGTTTAGTGCTATATAAGCATAAAAGTCTTTGTTTAAGTGTTCTTTAAAATATGATAATAATTCTCTCTTTATATTGCTTTCATTATTTTTAATAGTTTCTTTAAATCCGTATTTAAGGAATTTAATTCTTATATCTATAAGTTCTTTTATATCGCTTTTATCGGCTTTTTTATTATCAATGTTATGCTCCAATGTTTAATTAATAAAATTATATTAATTATAGTATTTAATATCCTAAAAGACAATTAACAAATTTATATTAATATAAAAAATCCCTGATATTAATCAGGGATAAAATTATTTTCTTATTTTGGGAAGTGTATTTGCTCCGTGAGGAAGTAATGCTGTTTCCATATCAAGACTGCCTCCGTTTAAGTCTTTTGCTATTTCAAGTGCTTCATCTAATGTTGTTGTTACATATGCTTTTGTATTTTTAAATTCTTCCTTTGGTATACTTGTTACCAGTATCAAATTATATTTATCTGCAAAATCGGCGAATAAGTATCCCACATATGCACCTATGGAAAAATCATTTCTGAGTGCAACTTCTCTGTCGTACATGTTATCATAACCTTTAATTTGTTTTTCGCAGTCTTCATCTCCGAATTTTTCCCCACATTTAAATAATATGATAGCGGTTCCATTGTCTTCTATTATTTCCATAACATTGCAGAGAGTCTTTGAACCTTGATAAAGATTTATATCTTTTGGAAACCCTCCCGCAGTAGCAATAACAAAAGGATATTTTTTATCTACATATACTCCTTCCATTTCATCGACCATTTTACATGCTTCTCTATGGGCTTCAACATAATCTCCGGCAAATGCTTTAATTATATTAAAATCTCCGTCCACTACGACATTCAGTAAAAACGTAGGTTTAAGCATTTCTGCCGCATCCATTAAATCCATATGGAAAGGATTTGTTTCGCTCATGTTTGCACTTCTGACATATGGATTTGAACCGCTCCCAAGTCCCTTATTTAATGATAGTGAATGGTGTTTCATTATTGTTTCTCTTGCTGCAATCCCCGGAACTATACTTTTTCTGCCTCCTCCGAAGCCTGCAAGAAAATGATATACTACTCCGCCGGTTATAATAACCTTATCAGCTTCTACGGCAATTTTATTTAATTTGATTGGTGTACCATGTGAAGTCGTTCCCATATAAACCATGTTTTTATCATCAGTACAAACATGATCTATTATTTCTATTCTTCCGTAAAGTTCGCCTATAAGTTCTTTATGCTCTTCTTCCGTCTGTTTTCTATGTGTTCCCGTTGCACTTAAAATGGTTATATTATCATCTTTTACTCCTGCTTTGTTTAATTCGTCCACCAAAATTGGAAGATACATTTTAGATGACTGCCACTTTCTGGTTATATCGGATATTATAATGCAGACTTTATCATCTTTATCTATCTTTTCATTTAGTTTATCGCTTCCTATCGGATTATTTAAAGCGTCTTTTATATGTTCTTTGGGTGTCTTTTTTATTAGTCCCAAATCGTTGGATTCAAGGACTTCTTTAATATTTTCATCCTTTAAATTTACATCAAATTCTGTTTTGTCATATCTTAATTTGTAGCTCATTTATTAATTCTCCTTACTTATATAAGCTTATTAAAGATTTAATTCTTATTAAAAGTTTAATAAGTTTATATAAAATATTATTTTCACATTTTATCACAAAAAGTCTTTTATTACTATATTTTAAAACGTTTTAATTTTTAAATATTATGCAATCAACAGTTAGATTTTGGAAATCATAAAAGGGAAGGAAATAATAAATTAATTAGACAATTATTTCAGTAAAAATTTGAAAGAAAGTGTTGAAATCGTTTCAGAGAATATATGCTAAGATATATTTAAGGAAGAATCAATAAATAAGGTGATTTAAATGTTTCTAAAAAGAAGAGAACTATTGATACTCAAAAGTTTGATGTTAGCCGATAAAGGTATCAAAATATCGGATTTGACAAATAAATTCAAGGTATCGGAAAGAATGATAAGATATGACATTGATAATATAAATTATTTTCTTAAAAGTATCAATGCTTTTATAGATAAAGATAGAAATGGGAAATTTATTTTAAATATAAAAGAAGAAGATATATTCAAGTTAAAAGAAGAGATAAATAATTTTGCGGTTACGGATGTTTATCTTACGGAAGAAGACAGGTTTAATTATATAATTATAAAACTTCTAACGGCAAATAAACCAATAACGATTTCATCTATAGCCGAAGAACTTTACGTAAGCAGAAGTTCTTTGAATAAGACTATGAAAAAGGTTTATGAATGGTTCGATGAACAAGGTATAAATGTTATAAGTAAAACCAATTATGGGATACTGTTAAATTGTTCGGAAAACAGATGGAGAAAGGCGGTAATAAAATTAAGCAATAACAAAGAACACCGAGGTTACTTTTACAGTCTTCTTCATAAAGTATCCAATGACAGTGACGATAATTATTTAAACCCCACCAATTACATTCTTCCGCTATATAAAGAAGCTTTATTTGATGAAGACGATTTATTTAAAATCATAGATTCGATTTCTTATTTAGAAGATTTACTTGAAACAAAATTTGATGATTCCAGTTATGTATCTTTATTGATACATCTAGCAATAGCAATGAAAAGGCTTAAAAACGGGAACAAGATTTTAATGTCGGATGAACAGCTTGAGCAGCTTAAAAATGAAGATGAATATCCTGTTTCCAAAAGTTTTGCTAAGTATTTAAATACCATTTTCGATATTGATATTCCCGATGAAGAAATAGGCTATATAACCATACATCTTATGGGGGCAAGAAGATTTTTTATTTTGGCAAATGATGACAAAGGGTTAAAAGAAGTTGTAATAAAAATCATAGATAACGTTCAGAAGATTTTAAATAAAAGTATTGATGATAAGTATATCGATGATTTGATAAAAGACTTGACTGTTCATTTAAAACCGGCAATATCAAGGCTTAAAAATTCTTTAATGATTGAAAATCCCATACTGGATACCATAAAAGGAAAATATATGGATATATTTTCGGCGGTGGAAAAGTCATGTTTTATCATAAAAGAAAAATATGATATAGATAATATCCCTGATGACGAGATAGCTTATATAACGATGCATATCGGGGCAAGTTTAGAGAAATCCAGAGTTATTAAAAATAAAAAGATAAAAGCAATAACCATGTGTGCAAGCGGTCTTGGGACTTCCAAAATGCTTTCCAGCAGGATACAAAGGGAATTCCCTATGATAGAAATCATAGGAGAAATATCAATATTCGATGCTTCCAAATATAAAAAAGCAGATGTAATAATTTCAACCATAGATACTTATATAAAAACCGAGATCCCTATTATAAAGGTAACGCCTTTACTTGATAGTAAAGATATAAAAAAAATTGAAGATTTCCTTGATATAAAAAGGGTAGTTCCAAACTATGAAATACTTGGTGATTTAGATAAAAAAATAGACATAATTGTAAAAGCAGCAAAAGATAACAGTACTAATTTAGATGAAATTAAATTTAAAAATGATTTATATGAAATATTAATAGATAACAACAATACAGGAGAGGAGATTTTACCTATGCTATCGGAGTTGATTGACGAAAAGAGAATTTCATTTTATGACGCAAAAAATTGGGAGGACGCGGTGAGGGAGGCCGGGAGACTATTGGTGGATACTAAATGTGCCAAAAACGGGTATGTTGATAAAATGATCGATACCGTCAAGGAACTTGGTTCATATATAGTAATAACAAAGGGGATCGCTTTACCCCATGCAAGACCTGAAGACGGAGCATTGAAAGTTGCAATGAGTCTTGTGATATTAAATAATCCCATAAATTTCGGTAATAAAAACAACGATCCGGTAAAGGCGGTGTTTGGACTTTGTGCCGTTGATAATCATACTCATTTAAGGGCTCTTTCGGATCTTGGAAAGTTTGCCGTTAATGAAGATAACTTTTCAACTTTAATTTCACTTAAGTCTAAAAAGGAAATATCAAAATATATTAAACAAATATGTGAGGAGAGTGATAAGAATGAATGACAGAATCAAAAAAATCAAGAAAAGTGTGGTCAGTGTAAAACCTGAAGTATGTACCGAGAGACTGAGAATAATAACGGAGTCTTATGAAAAATACAAAGATGAACCTATTATAGTTAAAAGAGCATTGTCACTTAGAGATATACTTCTTAATATGAGTATTTATCTGGAAGATGAACAGCTCATCATAGGCAATCAATCCTCGGGAATCAGAAGAGCTCCGTTGTTTCCCGAATATTCTTGGGACTGGATTTTTAAAGAAATAGATGAATTTGAAAAAAGACCAAGCGATGTCTTTTATGTAAGCGAAGAAAATAAAAAAATAATGAGAGAAATATTACCTTTATGGAAAGGTATGACACTAAAAGACAGAGTTCTCAAAACTCAGACAAAAGAAGTTTTGGAAGATAAAAAAGTCGGAGTCCTCGGTTGGGAGGGAAATGTAACAGCCGGAGAAGGACATATAATCATGGACTTTGAAAAAGTGTTAAAAGTTGGATTCAGAGGTATAGTAAATGAAGCCGACGATAAACTTTTAAACCTTGACTATACCGACCCTGATGATTTAAGAAAAGTATCTTTTTATAAGGCTGTAAAAATAGTATACTCCGCTTCAAGCGAATTTGTTGAAAGATATATAGATTTGCTTCAGGAGAAAATTATTATAGAAAAGGACGAACAGAGGAAGAAGGAGCTAAAGCAAATAAAGAAAACTATAGAAAATATTGAATATAATCCTCCTACAACTTTCAAAAGTGCGGTTCAGCTCCTTTGGTTCGTTCAGCTGATTTCTCAGATAGAAGCAAACGGCCATTCAATGTCAATGGGCAGGGTAGATAAATATATTTATCCGTTTTACAAGAGAGATATCGATAAAGGAATTTTAAACAGAGATGAAGCAAAAGAATATATAGAGTGTTTTTATTTAAAACTATTCACAGTAATAAAGATAAGACCTTGGTCTCATACGAGATTTGTTGCCGGATATCCTACATATCAAAATATCATCATAGGCGGTAAAAATATAGACGGAGAAAGTGATTTGAATGAAATGTCGTATATACTCCTCGAAGCACTGGGAGATATCAAATTATCCGAACCTAACTTTTATATAAGGTGTCATGAAGATATGCCTAAAGATTTTGTGGATTCAATGATAAAAGTTATAAAAATGGGATTTGGTATGCCGGCTCTTGTAAATGATGATGTAATCATAAATTCTTTAATCGACAGAGGTGTGAGCAAAGAAGACGCTTATGACTATTCCACAATGGGATGTCTTGAAGTTCAGGTTCCCGGCAAATGGGGATACAGAGCAAACGGTAAGACTAAAGTAAATGTTTTAAAAATAATGGAAATTGCACTAAACGGAGGAGTAGATCCCAGAAGCGGTATAAAGACAATAGAGGGTATTCCCGAATTTACAAAGTTTACTGATTTTGATGAAGTGTATGAAGCTTACTGTAAAGCAATGATACATTATATGCGTCTTCAGGTCACTGCGGATAATATCAATGACATTGCTATGGAAGAACTTGTTCCCGATGCATTTTGCTCGGGGCTTGTAGAGGACTGTATAGGAAGAGGAAAGACCATAAAAGAAGGCGGTGCAGTTTACGATATGATAAGCGGAGCATTGGTAGGCGGTCCTAACGTTGGTAATTCTCTATATGCTTTAAAGAAAGCTGTCTTTGAAGATAAGTTGCTGACTTTGGAAGATGTTCAAAATGCTGTAAGAAGTAATTATGAAGGTATCGAAGGAGAAAAAATAAGGCTGCTTCTTCAAAATAAAATAGACAAATATGGAAATGATAATGATGAAGCGGATGATATGGTCGTAAAGATTTATAAGCCTTACATAGATAATATAGCTTCATATAAAAATACCAGATTTGGCAGAGGTCCTATAGGGGGTATGTTCATTCCTTCCACCGTTACTATTTCTTCAAATGTTCCCGACGGAGCAAAAGTAGGTGCGACTCCCGACGGAAGAAAAGATGAAGAACCTACTGCGGAAGGCGTGTCGCCTATGCACGGAACAGAAAAAAACGGTCCGACCAGTGTTATCAATTCTGTTTCAAAATTGGAAACAAGAAAGATGACAGGGGGACAGCTCTTAAATATGAGATTTAATCCGACTACGGTAAAGACTAAAAAAGATGAAGAAAAATTCTATGCACTGATAGAAGCATTTTTCAAGAAGAACGGATGGCATGTTCAGTTTAACATGATATCCACGGATACTTTAATCAAAGCCCAGAAAGAACCCGAGAAATATCAAGATTTAGTTGTAAGGGTTGCAGGATATAGTGCTTTATTTACTTCTTTGGACAAAATTACTCAGGACGACATAATAAGCAGAATGGAATATGAATTATAGGAGGTTGAAAAGATGAAAATTATTACAGTTTGCGGAATGGGGATGGGTACGTCTTTGATTTTAAAGATGACTATCGAATCTGTACTGAAAAAAGAAGGATTGAGTGCAGAAGTAGTTCATTCGGATTTAGGTTCGGCTAAAGCTTTGAATGCTGATTTATTTGCAATCTCGGTAGATATGATAAGTGCATTTGAAGATTCAGGCAAAAATTATGTTGCCGTACAAAGTGTATTTGATGAAAACGGCGTAAGAGAAAAAGTATTACCTATTGTGAAAAAATTTTTAGAAGAAAATGAAAAATAAAATATAAATAGGAGGTCGAAATGAATTTTTTAATAAATTTTGTAGATTATATGGCAAATTATGTTCTGGGCGTTCCGGCTATTATGATTGCTCTTGTTTCTATGATAGGACTTATTGCTCAAAAAAAATCTCTGCCTGATATATTGTCGGGAACGATGAAATCAGCTATGGGGTATTTGATCTTAAGTACGGGAGCAGGAATACTTGTAAGCTGCATGGTACCCCTTGGGGGCATAATGAACGAAGTATTTGGTTTTCAAGGATTTTTCCCTAACGACGAATCAATAATCGCAGCGGTAATGGGAACTTACGGAAAAGTAGCTGTTCTATCGATGGTAGTATGCTTTATGGTAAATTTAATCGTTGCGAGATTTACCAAATTTAAATATGTATACTTAACAGGTCACATGTTACTATTCATAAATATGTTGGTATGTGTACTTATCGAAGTACAATTAGGTATTACCAGCACATGGCAGATAGTACTGTTAAGCGGTTTGATAAGCGGTATATACTGTCCGTTAGCTATTGCTCTTTGTCAGAAGTACACCGATAAAGTTACAAACAATGCCGGAGTTGGGCTTGCTCATTCATCTTGTTTGCAGGCATTTATAGGCGGTTGGATAGGTGAAAGGTTTGGAGATCCAAGCAAATCTACAGAAGATTTAAAACTGCCTAAATGGGCGAGTATTTTCAGAGATGCAACACTTGCTACCGGAATAACGATGTTTTTGGTATTCTTGGTCGTAGCTTTTATAGCTCCGAAAGATTACATATTAGAGCAGGTAGGCGAACAAGGCAGGTTTATGTGGGCTGTAATGAACGGTCTTAACTTTGGTGCCGGAATAACTATTTTGTTATCCGGTGTTAGAATGCTTATTGCAGAGATCGTACCGGCATTTAAAGGTTTTGCGGATAAAATCGTACCTAACGCCAAACCGGGGCTTGACTGTCCGATAGTTATGCCTTACGCTCCTACTGCTTGGCTTTTAGGTTTCTTGATAAGTTTCCCTATAGGTATTATTTGTACATTGATTTCTGCGGGACCTTTAAGCGTACAGTATGTGCTTATTGCCGGTGTTATCCCTCACTTCTTCGGTTCTGGACCTGCAGCTGTTTACGGTAATGCGACAGGCGGTGTCAAGGGTGCTGTTATTGCATCAATAGTTTCTTCACTTATCCTAAGTTTTGGTATACAGTTACTTATTCCGTTAACGGGAAGCGTATGTATTGGTACCGGACTTACATGGGGTGAAAGTGACTTTGGTGTATGGGGTACATTACTTGGATATATATTCAAAGGTATATCAAGTATCTTTTAAATAAAAAAGGAAATGTTAATATGCGTAACATTCCCTTTATGTCAATCAATATAAGAATATTGAAAGAAATATATTAAATTATACTAATTTTCTAGCTAAAAAACAATCATAAAGAGGTAAATTATGGGAAAAGTAGCATTACTAAAGTGTAAACCGAACCAAATCAAAGACAAAGTACATAAAGCATTAGATTTACTCGGGGGTATTTCTGATTTTGTTAAAATAGATGATATGGTAGTTATAAAACCTAATGTTCTTTGTGCTCAAGACCACGAAACGGGAGCGACAACATCTCCCGTTTTGGTAAAAACAATTGCGGATATGTGTCTTGATGTCGGAGCTAAAAAGGTTATAGTTGCGGAGAGTTCCAACTGGGGAATAGATTCAATGGAAGCAATGAAAGAATGCGGATATGATAAAATTGCTGACGGAGAAAAAATCGTCTTAATGGATTTAAAAAAAGGTGAATTCGTTAAAAAGGATATTGACGGCTTGGTCCTTAAGAGTATCAATATACCGAAGGTATTATGTGATGCTGACGCTGTTATAAACTGTCCCGTGCTTAAAGCACACACCATGACTAAAGTAACCATAGGAATTAAAAATTTGTCTGTAGGGATTTCTTCCGATGAAGATAAACAGCATTCACTTCACAGGATAGGGCTCTATCCTCCTTTAAGCGATGAAATGGAAGAAAACGGTTCTTGGTTAGACCAAGCTATATGTGATATAAACTCGAATACAAAGACTACGCTTACTGTAGTCGACGGCATATATGGTCTTCATGGAAAGGGGGCACCTCTTTTTGGAGATAAAATCAATACTAATTTGATCATGACTTCTCCTGACAGAGTAAGTATTGACAGTGTTGGAAGTAAGATCTTAGGTCATGATGCAGTGGATGTTCATCATATAAGAAACTCTTATAACAGGGGCATGGGAGAAATAGACTTAGATAAAATCGAGGTAGTAGGAGATAAAATATCGGATTTTAAATTTGATATCAATCAGTCCTATAATACTTCCCTTAATGGCATTCCAAGTAACGTTACTGTTATAAACGGATGTAAGAACTGCAAAGCTTGTTTATCGACGATAACTTATGTTTTAAGCAGGCATAAAGATGATATAGAAAAAATGGAAATTCCTATAAATGTGTATGTAGGGAAATATTTTGAAGATAAAAAACATCCGTCTGACAGAAGGATGCATATTTATTACGGTAATTGTGCGGGAAGTCATATTTACGGAGGAGGTTTTGTCCCCGGATGTCCTCCAAGGTCCAGAAGGCAGTTTATTCAATCTATAGGAGCTTTGAATATATACAAACAAGACGAAGGTCTGGATACGGATAGGTAACCAATATGGGAGAAAAATCGGCTGTTATATTTGATATACAAAAATATAGTATACATGACGGTCCCGGTATAAGGACGGTTGTATTTTTAAAAGGCTGCCCATTAAGATGTCCATGGTGTGCAAATCCCGAATCACAATTATTAGAACCTAAAATCGTTTATTTTAAAGATAAATGTATCGGAGATTTGAACTGCAAAAAAGTTTGTCCCAAGGGTGCAATAACCGTTGATAAAGAAGGTATAAATATAAATGAGGATAAGTGTACTAAATGTATGCTGTGTGTAGATAACTGCTACGCTACTGCTCTTAGAGTATATGGCAAAAATTTATCCATAGATGAAATCATTACTAAATGTATGGAAGATAAAATTTTTTATGAAACCTCAAAGGGAGGAGTAACTCTTTCGGGAGGAGAACCTTTATTTCAGTTTGAAGCGGCATATGAAATTTTGAAGAGATTAAAATCCCGTGATATAAATACGGCAATCGAAACGACGGGATATGTCAGTAAAGAAAATATCAATAAAATAATGAAATATGTGGATTTATTTTTGTTTGATATCAAGGCTGTCGATAATGATAAACATAAAAGTCTGACGGGAGTGGACAATCATAAAATCCATGATAATCTAAGATATCTTGATGAACATAATAAAAATATCATTATAAGGGTCCCTGTCATACCTTCTTTAAATGACAGCAAAGAAGATATGTTAAATATCATAAAGCTTATAAAGAGTTTAAAAAATAAATATGAAGTGAATTTACTTCCTTATCATAGACTTGGTTTATATAAATACGAAGTTTTAAAAAAGGAGTATGAACTAAAAGATATAACTCCTCCTAAAGATGATCAAATGAATAGTATTTTAAGGATGTTTGAAGAAAATGATATAGAGTGTCAGATAGGAGGTTAAACATGAATAGCAGGGTAAATATCATTTCCAATGGAAATGAAGTGGATATAAATATTGAAAGTGAACGAAATAAAAAAAAGATATTTATATTTATTGTTGGTATGTCACTAATCATATCGTTAATATTTTTATTGTTTTATTGGTCTTTTAATTATCGAAAGGCTGTATCTCCCGGAAGTTTTGTTGCTTTTATATGGCTTATGGTGATTTTTTATCCTTTATTTAAGGGCTTTATAAGTCAGGTATGCGAAAATGAATACATAAAGATATCAAACGGTGAAATGATTATAAAATCTAATTTTACATCTTATAAAGTTGATAGAAAAAAAGTAAAAAAGATATTTTCAAGTTCTGAAGACTTAATACTTTTTAATTCCTTGGAGCATAACAGATATATATTTTATTACGACAGAGGAAGGATAAGTTTAAATATATTAAATAAGAAAAATAAACTTAGGAAGTTACGTTTTGGAAAGTGTCTTAATAAAGAGGACACTAAAAAAATAATAAGTGCAATAAAACATATTTGATATGTTTTAATAAAATCCTTTAATTAAAATTGTTTAAAGAAGTCTTATATAAAAGGCTTCTTCTTTTTATGCCAAATTATATCCATTGTAAATGAAATTCCTATGTGGTATAATCTTTTTGCAAGTTAGAAGACAAGTTCTGATAATGAGCATTTAAATATAGTTCTAAACCCGAAGCGTTATTCTAAAGGTAAAGATGAAATTTATATAAAATAATTTATGTATATTTATCTCATGCTTTAGGTATGAGATTTTTTATTCGGAGGTATGTTTGATAGAAATAATCGATAAATTATATGATAAACAAACTTTAAAAAAAGATGAATTTATATATCTTATAAATAACAGAAATGAAGAGACAGATGAATATTTATTTAATCTCGCAAGGAAAAGGCGGGAAGAATATTACGGGAAAGATGTCTACATAAGAGGACTTATTGAATTCACCAATTATTGTAAAAATGATTGCTATTACTGCGGTATAAGATGTTCAAATAAAAATGCGGATAGGTACAGACTAACAAAAGAAGAGATACTTCTTTGTGCAAAGGAAGGTTATAAGCTGGGTTTTAGGACTATCGTCCTTCAGGGAGGTGAAGATCCATATTTTACCGATGAGAAAATGGTAGATATAATATCTATGCTTCGAAAATCATATCCCGACTGTGCCATAACCTTATCCATCGGTGAAAAGAGTTATGACAGCTATAAAAAATATTATGACGCGGGAGCAAACAGATTTCTTCTTCGTCATGAGACTGCCGATATTAATCATTATTCAAAGCTTCATCCGGCAAGTCTGTCATTAGAAAACAGAAAAAAATGTCTTTATGATTTAAAAGATATAGGTTATCAGGTCGGTACGGGATTTATGGTGGGGTCTCCTTATCAAAGTGCAGAGAATTTAGCAGATGATTTGCTGTTTATAAAAGAATTAGATCCGGAAATGGTAGGGATAGGACCATTTATACCACACAAAGATACACCTTTTAAAGATAAGGAAAACGGAAGTTTTGAACTTACATTGTTTCTTTTAGGAATAATAAGGCTAATGATATCCACAGTACTCCTTCCCGCGACAACTTCTCTTGCAACAATTGATAAAATGGGTCGAGAAAAGGGGATTTTGGCGGGGGCGAATGTAGTTATGCCGAACTTATCTCCTATGAATGTAAGAAAAAAGTATATGCTTTATGACGGAAAAGTAAGTACGGGAGATGAAGCTGCGGAAAGTTTAAATCATCTTAAGGAAAGTATGAAAAAGATAGGATATGAGGTCGTTGTTGACAGAGGAGATAATGTTAGAGAGCGAGGTTCTTTTGTCCAAAGCCACAAAAGAACCCAAAAAGGCTTTACGTTCAAACGCCACTAGGGCTTGAACGCAACTGGATTTCCTAAAATTTTCTTCCCGAAAATTTTGGAATAGTTGCTACCCCTCCCAGTGTTAAAAAAATAATTTGTAATTTAATATGTAAATATTTAAATGTAAATAAGGAGAAAAATATGAGTATAAAATATGACGTAATGTCACCAAAAGCGGAAGAGTTTATAAATGATGAAGAAATTCAAAAAACTCTTGAGTTTGCCGAAGAAAATAAACATAATGAAAAATTGATTGATGAAATCCTTGAAAAAGCAAGGAAGAAAAAAGGTCTTACCCACAGAGAGGCTACGGTATTGCTTGACTGTGATATCGAAGAAAAGAATGAAGAGATATTTAAGCTTGCTAAGGAAATAAAAGAAGAATTTTACGGTAACAGGATAGTTACTTTCGCACCTTTATATTTATCTAACTACTGTGTGAACGGATGTACATATTGTCCATATCATTATAAAAATAAACATATTTGCAGAAAGAAGCTTACTCAGGAAGAAATAAGAAGAGAAGTAATCGCTCTTCAGGATCTAGGGCATAAAAGACTTGCTCTTGAAGCGGGAGAAGACCCTGTAAATAATCCTATAGAATATATTTTGGAAAGTATAAAGACTATTTATTCCATAAAGCATAAAAATGGTTCTATCAGAAGAGTAAATGTAAATATTGCCGCTACTACCATGGAGAATTACAGAAAGCTTAAAGAAGCGGGTATCGGTACATATATTTTATTTCAGGAAACTTACAATAAAGAAGCTTATGAAGAGCTTCATCCGACAGGACCGAAGCATAACTACGCATATCATACCGAAGCAATGGACAGAGCAATGGACGGAGGTATAGACGATGTGGGAGTAGGAGTTCTTTTCGGACTTAATCTATATAGATATGACTTTACCGGAATACTTATGCATGCCGAGCATTTGGAAGCGTATAAAGGAGTGGGACCTCATACGATATCAGTTCCGAGACTTAGAAGTGCAGACGATATAGACCCTGATGATTTTGATAACGGAATTGATGACGATACATTCGCCAAAATAGTGGCTTGTCTGAGAATAGCGGTTCCTTATACTGGAATGATAATATCTACCAGAGAAAGCAAGGAATGCAGGGAAAAAGTTTTAAATCTCGGTATATCTCAAATAAGCGGAGGAAGCAAAACCAGTGTAGGAGGGTATGCGGACGACGAAGATGAAGACGAAAACTCGGCTCAATTCGAACTCAGCGACAACAGACCTCTCGATGAAGTCGTAGACTGGCTTATTGGTATGGATTATATCCCAAGTTTCTGTACCGCTTGTTACAGAGAAGGCAGGACGGGGGATAGGTTTATGCAGCTTGTAAAAAGCAAACAAATAGCAAACTGCTGTCAGCCTAATGCGATAATGACTTTGGTCGAGTATCTTGAAGATTATGCAAGCGAAAAGACAAAAAAAGACGGTTATGAACTTATTAAGAAAGAAATAGAAAAAATCCCAAATGATAAAATGAGAGAACTAGTAAGAAAAAATTTAAAGAACATAAGAGAAGGCAAAAGAGACTTTAGGGTATAGGAGTGTTTTATGGGACTTAATGATACACCAAAGGGAGAGAGAATTCATATAGGTATATTCGGAAAAAGGAATGCAGGGAAATCCAGCATTATAAATGCAATCACCAATCAAAATTTGGCAATAGTTTCCGATGTGAAAGGTACTACCACAGACCCGGTAAGTAAAGCAATGGAGCTTCTTCCTTTGGGACCTGTTGTTATAATCGATACTCCGGGGCTTGACGACATCGGAAGTCTCGGAGAAAAGAGGATAGAAAAGGCTTATCAGGTTTTAAATAAGACGGATATAGCATTGCTTATTTTGGACAGCGAATATGGACTTACAGATGTAGATGAAGAACTTTTAAATCTCATAAAGGAAAAGAATATCCCTTATATCGTCGTAATGAATAAAGCGGATATTTTAAGTGATGATAAGAAAAATAATGAGTTTATATATGTAAGTGCAAAGACCGGGGAAAACATAAAAGAACTTAAAGAGTTGATTGCAAAGAAAACTCCTAAGGAAAATGAAAAGGTAATCGTATCGGATTTAATAAATAAAGGAGATAAGGTCATTTTAGTCATTCCCATAGATAAGGCGGCTCCGAAAGGAAGACTTATTTTACCTCAGCAGCAGACCATAAGAGATATACTGGATAAAGGCGGGGTTTCTATTATGTGTAAGGAAGACGAGCTTAAGACTACGATTAATTCTCTAAAAGAAAAACCCGCACTTGTAATAACAGATTCTCAGGCATTCAAAAATGTGGATAAAGATACCCCAAAAGATATCCCTCTTACCTCATTTTCAATCCTTTTTGCTAGATTTAAAGGAGAAATAGATGTTTTGATTGACGGGGTTAGAAAGGTAAAAGACCTAAATGACTCAGATACCATTTTGATTAGCGAAGGGTGCACTCATCACAGACAGTGCGGAGATATCGGAAGCGAGAAGATACCTAAATGGCTTAAAGAGTTTACGGGTAAAGACCTTAATTTTGAATTTTCAAGCGGAACGGAGTTCCCGAGAGATTTAAGTAAATATGCTCTTGTCATTCACTGCGGAGGGTGTATGCTGAATGAAAAGGAAATGAAGCATAGGATAAAATATGCTGTTGATAATGATGTAAATATAGTTAACTACGGGATTTTGATTGCATATTTGAATGGGATACTTAAAAGAGCTGTAGAACCGCTGGGGATAAAAATATAAGTCGCTTCTTTAAGCGACTTTTTTATTTTAATATTTAGAGTTTTAACTAAATAATAATCCTATAAATTTCAGTCACTAAAGTCTCACAAGTTTATTGCTTAGTTTTATTATAAGTATTTATTATACATACTTACTTATCTGTTGTGCCATTTAGGCTTTCTGCTATTTTGTATTTCTTCTATAATACATTCGGGAAATTTATTGTTTTGTAAATAAATCATATTGTTTATTAATAGATTTCTTTGTTTAATATTGCAGTTTCTAAATATTTTGTTTATTTCTTCCAACGTTATGTATAAGGACTTTTTATTTAATTCAATATCCAATACTTCATCCATACTTACATTTAGTACATTGACTATTCTAATAAGTGTATTTAATGAAGGTTTTGTTGTTCCGTTTTCTATATGGCTATAATGGCTTGTGGAAATATCTGCAAACTCTGCAATATTTTCTTGTGTGTATCTTTCTCTTTTCCTTATTTCTTTTAGTCTATTTCCTATATTTTTTAAGTTTGTGTCCATAATTTTACCTCTATATTAAAATTAAGTAATAAAATATAATTAATATTTGTAATATTAATCAAAAAAATGTTATAATACACGGTATAGTAATATTTGTTTTTTTATAGTTTTATCTTACACTATAATGAAACAAAAGTCAATACTTAAATAGATAAAAATATACGTTTAAGTATAAAATTATATACTATAGTTTAGTAGAGGTGCTAAGATGAATAATGAAGAAGTAAATAATATAAGAAATGAAATTAAATCTTATATTGCAGCAAGTGGGTGGACTCTTACAGATGTAGCGGATGAAATGAATAAGAAAAATCCTGACGTTAATGTAACTCCTCAGAATATTTCAAATAAACTTACCAGAGGTACAATTAAATATAAAGAAGTCAAAGAAATTGCCGATATTATTGGATTTGAAATTAAATGGACAAAAAAATAAATTAAAGAACCTTAGAGGTTCTTTTTTGTTTATTTGCATTTTTTTATTTACTATAATATTTAATTGTTCATAATTTATTTATATACTTTCGGTATTGCAATAAAATAAAAGAATAGTTATAATAAAACAAAATTTTCATAATATAACATTATAAACAGTGAAGTGAGATTATTTATGTACGAATTATTACCTAAAGAAGAAAGCAAAAACAGAATAGATAAATTTTTAAATATGATGGATGAAATAGGGGATTGGGATAATGTTATTATAATCAACAGAGTTCATCAGTATTACTTTACGGGAACGATGCAGGACGCTCTCTTGATATTTAACAGAAAATCAAGAAAGCCGTACTTATTCGTAAGAAGAGATTATGACAGGGCAAAAGATGAAGCAGTCATCGAAGAAGTTCATAAAATCAAATCATATGGCGGTATACTTAAATTTTTTGGCAGTAATTTAGGTGTAACTTATATCGAAATGTCTCAAATTAGTATGCTAGTCATGAACAGGATAAAGAAATATTTTGATATAGAAAAGCTTTTTGACGCGGACAGTATACTGGAAAGATTACTGAGCGTTAAGAGCGAATATGAGCTTGCATGTATAAAAAAATGCGGAGAAATCCATAGTCATGTTTTAAATGAGGTGGTTCCAAAGCTTTTAAGAGAGGGGATAAGCGAAAGAGAATTTCAGGGAGAGTTGTATAATGAATTTATTAAGGCAGGTTCTCACGGTCTTTTAAGGTTTTATAATCCATATAACGAAGGTTTTATGGGACAATTCGGTTTTGGAGTAAACTCTCTTTATAATACAAATCATGACGGTCCGGGAGGAATGAAAGGGTTAAGTCCTGTTATTCCCATTGTAGGTTCAGAGGATAAACTGAATGCAGGTGAGCTCGTCTTTGTGGATACCTCTCCGATATATAAAGGATACCAAACGGATAAGGCTCAGATTTATAATTTTAAAGGAACAGTTTCAAATGAAGAGAGCGAACTTCATCATGAATGTATGGAAATACTGGACAATGTAAGTAAACTTCTTACTGTGGGAATGATACCAAGAGAGATTTATAATGAAGTCATAAATGGTATAAGCAATGATTTAAAAAAGAATTTTATGGGTTATAAAGATAGAAAAGTATCTTTTTTAGGACATGGCGTTGGGTTGTTCCTTGACGGTTATCCGGTTATTGCAAATGGGTTTGACGAACCTCTTAAAGAAAATACGGTCATCGCAGCAGAGCCTAAATACGGAGTGGAAAACCGAGGAGTAGTCGGTGTCGAAGAGACTTTTATAGTAACTAAAAACGGCGGAGAATGTGTCACCGGCGGTGCGAAAGATATAATAGATGTTTTTTGATAAACTATTTAGTGAATGGCTTATGATATAAATATATTTTATCATAAGCTATTTTTATGGTAAAATCAAATATATAATATTTTTTAGAGGTAAGGTCATGTCAAATAATTACAGAGAAGTTGATTTAAATACTTGGGACAGGAAGATGCATCATGATATTTTTAGAAACAGTGTAGAACCCTTTTTCTGCGTTAGTTTTGAAGTTGATATAACAAAGTTTTTAAGTATGGTAAAAAGTAATAATTATTCTTTTACCATTGCTTTTATTTATGCTTTGGCAAAGTGTGCAAACGAGATAGAAGAGTTCAGGTATAGATTTTTAGACGAAAAGGTTGTCATATACGATAAAATAGATACTTCTTTTACATATTTGAATAAAGAGACAGAGTTATTTAAAATGGTAGATATGGAGCTTACCGATACAATGGATGAATACGTTAAAAAAGCAAATAAGAAAGCAAATGAACAAGAAGAATATTTTGTATCTCCTCCGGGGAATGATATATTTCAGTTTTCTCCTTTCCCGTGGATTTCTTTTTTAAATATATCTCACACAAATTCAGGAAATAAAAATAATGCAGTACCTATTTTTGACTTTGGTAAATATGAGTTAAAAGGGGATAAAGTAATTATACCAATGTCCGTCCATGCTCACCACTCTTTTGTTGACGGTTTACATGTAGGTAAGTTTTATGAGTTACTGACTGAATACTTAAATTCGTTTTAATATGATATTATAAAATATTTCTGCTTTAATGCCTTTATTACTTTGTACATCAAAATATATGCTTGTTTTAATAAAATTTTAATGATATAATAATCACCAAATAATGTATATTATATATTATGACAGTATAAGATAAATAAGGATTAGGGAGTCAATGAAGAAAAAGCTTTACAAAAAGAAAAACGGAGCTATGATATGCGGGGTCTTAAACGGCTTTGCGGATTTTTTAGGCGTAGATGCGTCAGTTGTGAGACTTATTTATATAATTCTTGGATTGTTTGTTCATAGTTTTCCTGCGATTATTTTGTATATCCTTTTAGCTGTTATTATGCCAAGCTCTAATGAAAGCGGATATACTGACTATGATATTATGTAAAAAAGAGGGTAGAAATGAATAAAAAACTTTATAAAACAAAAAACGGAGCTATGATAAGCGGAGTACTTAAAGGTATCAGCGAATATTTGGAAGTTGATGTGACTTTGGTAAGGGTGATTTATGTTTTCCTAGCTGTAGTAACCACGGGATTTCCATTTTTATTGCTTTATATAATACTTGCTTGTATCATGCCTGATAAAAATACTTTGGGCTATGATGATTATGAAATCAAGTAAATACCGTGCTTTTAAACGATTAAAAGCACCAAAAATCGCCACTAGCCGTGGTGGCAAATATTCGACCGGATTTTTAAAATTAAAAATTTTAAAACGGTCTCATTATTTATAATGATATTCAGATGATAAAAGCACCTTTAAAGGTGTTTTTTATTTTATTAAATATCACATAAAAAACTGTTGTTTAGACTTGTTACTTACATTGAAATATATTATATCTAACAAAGTATATATATCTTAGAATAAAGAGAAAATAAAGTTTATTATATTCTTTAAATAGGATTTTGAAAGATTGTAAATTGGTTTATTTACAAGACAAAAATTATTATAAAATGATTTTAGAATTATAACTGACAGTACATTTGAAAAAATAAAGTTTAGCCTTAAAAAAATAAGATGAGTGTTATATTAAGATTTTTCTTTATTAAATAGTTTTAATATGATAAGTTTATGAATAAATAGAATAAAAAGGCAGAATTAACTGTCTTTTTTAATTTATTGGTTGACTTAACTACCTAAAATTAACTATAATAAAAATGTTAATTTAAATTCGAAATAGTTATAAATGAGGAGATATAAATGGAAAATTATAACTTTAAAGACATAGAAAAAAAATGGCAGGAAATTTGGGACAAGGAACAATGTTTCCATGCTGTGACGGGGGAAGATAAACCTAAATATTATGCATTGGTAGAGTTTCCTTATCCTTCGGGACAAGGTCTTCATGTAGGTCATCCGAGACCTTATACCGCTCTTGATATCGTTTCGAGAAAGAAGAGGATGGAAGGCTACAATGTACTTTTCCCAATGGGTTTTGATGCGTTCGGACTTCCTACGGAAAACTATGCCATAAAGACAGGTGTACATCCCGCAATTGTTACAAAGAATAACATAGATAATTTCAAAAGGCAGCTTAAATCTTTGGGGTATTCTTTTGACTGGCAAAGAGAAGTTGATACTACAGATCCTAAATATTATAAGTGGACACAGTGGATTTTCCTTCAATTATTCAAAAAAGGCTTAGCATATAAAAAAGAATTTCCTATTAATTTCTGTACAAGCTGTAAAGTAGGTCTCGCAAACGAAGAAGTAGTCAACGGTGTATGTGAGAGATGCGGGGGAGAAGTAGTAAGAAAAGTAAAAAATCAATGGATGTTAAAGATTACTGAGTATGCGGATAGACTAATTGATGATCTTGAAGATGTTGATTTTATTGACAGAGTCAAAACGAGCCAAATAAACTGGATAGGCAGGAGTTACGGTGCTGAAATCAATTTTGATATAAAGGACACAAACGAGAAGCTAACTGTTTACACAACAAGACCGGATACTATATACGGTGCGACATATATGGTAATTTCTCCGGAACATCCTGTAATAAATACTTTAAAAGATAAAATTTCTAATTTAGATAAAGTTCTTGAGTATAAAGAAGAAGCAGCAAAGAAATCCGATTTTGAAAGAACCGAACTTAATAAGGAAAAGACAGGTGTCAAGTTAGAGGGTATATCAGCTATTAATCCTATAACGGGAAAAGAAATAAGTATTTTTGCTTCTGATTATGTTCTTATGACTTACGGAACAGGTGCAATTATGGCTGTTCCTGCTCATGATACAAGAGACTATGAATTTGCGAAAGTATTTGATTTACCTATAATCGAAGTAGTAAGCGGCGGAGACATTGAAAAAGAAGCTTACACAGGAGACGGTAAGATTGTAAATTCTCCATTGATCGACGGACTTGGAATCAAAGAAGCAAAAGAAAAAATGACTCAAATCGTAGAGGAAAAAGGTATAGGTAAGAGAAAGACCAATTTTAAACTTCGTGACTGGGTATTCTCTCGTCAGCGTTACTGGGGAGAGCCTATTCCTATCATAAATTGTCCTCACTGCGGTTTTGTCCCATTGGATGAAAGTGAACTTCCTTTGACACTTCCTGATGTTAAAGATTATAAACCGACGGATGACGGTGAAAGTCCGCTTAAGAATATGCCTGAGTGGTATAATGTTAAATGTCCTAAATGCGGTGCGGATGCACAGAGAGAAACCGATACTATGCCTCAGTGGGCAGGTTCAAGCTGGTATTATTTAAGATATACGGACCCTGATAATGATAAAGAGCTTGCAAGCAAAGAAGCTATTGATTACTGGATGAATGTTGACTGGTATAACGGAGGTATGGAACATACCACACTTCATTTGCTTTATTCACGTTTCTGGCATAAATTCTTATATGATATAGGTGTAGTCAATACTAAAGAGCCATATCAAAAGAGAACGAGTCATGGTATGATTTTAGGTGAAAACCATGAAAAAATGTCTAAATCCAAAGGGAATGTTGTAAATCCTGATGAAGTTATAGATGAATTCGGTGCGGATACTTTAAGGACCTATGAAATGTTCATCGGAGACTTTGAAAAGGTAGCTCCATGGAGCGAAAACGGAGTTAAGGGCTGTAAGAGATTTTTAGACAGAGTTTCTAAAATGGAAGATATGCTCATTGACGGTGATGAATATTCAAAGGAACTTGTTACTTTAATGCATCAGACGATAAAGAAAGTAAGCGAAGATTTTGAAACTTTAAAATTCAATACAGCTATTGCACAGTTGATGAAACTTACAAACCAAGTTTACGATAACGGTAAAATAAACAGAGCTGAATTTAGGACTTTCCTTATTCTATTAAATCCGGTAGCTCCTCATTTGACGGAAGAGTTATGGCAAAGAGCGGGTTTTGAAGGATATCTTCATGACGCTAAGTGGCCAAAATACGACGAAGCAAAAACCGTTGCGGATGAAATTGAAATTCCTATTCAAATCAACGGTAAGTTTAAAGGAAAAGTTTCTGTAGGAAAAGAAGCCGGTGAGGAAGAAGTTAAAGCTATAGTTCATAAGCAAAATGCGGTTTTAAATATTCCCGAAGATAAGAAAATCGTAAAAGAAATTTATGTTAAGGGAAGAATTTATAATATTGTTGTTAAATAGATTAATATATAGGGCTTTGCCCTATAACCCACCAAATATTTGCTCGCCCAAATATTTGGAATAAAAGGCTCCGCTAAGCGCGGGGCTTTTTTACGCTTCTAAATTTTCTACGAAACGTTACCCACGTTTCGTGAAATAGAAGCTACCCCGCCTTTTATACATAATTACAGAATTGTTAAGTCTCTAAACTTTAAAGTTATTTCAATTCCATAAAATTTTATATATTTTATATTTCTGTCATTACAATATTTATTATTAATCATAAAAACATTTGATAAGCTCTTTATAAAATAGATTTTAATTTTGTTAATAGAATAATTCTTTTATTGAGAAAAATATAAATTAGTATTATAATTAAGATATAAATAAACGTAAAGAAAGTAGGGTGATAAAAATGAATATAGTAGCGGATTTACATACACATACAAGCGTATCTCATCATGCTTATTCTACCATCGTTGAAATGTGTAAAGGTGCAAAAAAAGCAGGGCATATAGCTCTCGGGACTACCGACCACGGACCTGCTCTTCAGGACGGTGCTCATCAGTGGCATTTTCAGTCTCTGGAAATGTTTATTCCAAGGATATTGGAGGGGGTATATGTTTTAAGAGGTGCAGAAGCTAATATTTTACAGCCTGACGGCAGGCTTGATATTCCCGACCATGTGCTCGATACCCTTGATTATGTGGTAGCTTCTATTCATAATGAAACATTCCTTGAAAGGGATCCCGACAGGATCACTGAAATAATGTTAAAGGTTCTCGAAAATCCAAGAATAGATATTTTGGGACATTTAGGGGCTCCTATCTTTAAATTTGATTATGAAACATTGATCTCAAAATGCAATGAATATGATAAAGTTGTTGAAGTAAATAATAATTCTTTCTATGCAAGAAAGGGCAGTAAAGAAAATTGTCTCGAAATAGCCAAGCTTTGTAAAAAGTATGATGTGCCTATTTCCGTTAATTCCGATGCTCATTTCTGTCTCGGTGTGGGTAAAATAGACAGAGCTCAGGGTATTATTGAAGCGGCTGACTTCCCCGAAGAACTTATAATCAATGCAAGTGCCGAAAATCTACAAAAATATTTTATGAGAAAAAAAGGTCTTGATATTTTAGGTGAAATTGAAAAAGCAAAAGAAAGCGGAGAATTTAATACTTTGGATTAGATAAAGTATTATAAAAAATGTGAAATATAAAAATATTGTAAAAAAGAACCTATAAACTAGGTTCTTTTTTGTTTTGTTAATGTTATGTAAGGGGCGCGGAATCTGCGTAGCAGGCGTAGTGCCCCGATAGATATTAAAAAATATGCTATTATTATAATATTGAATAGTTTATAAAATTCCAAGTATTATTAGGTATTATTTTTTATTATTGTTTCAAACTCTTCGGTACTTCCGATTTTGTCAAGTATAAACTTCCCAGCGTATCGTGAGATATGACCAGTCCGTTTTCATCATTAGTCACCGCATATGTCAGTACATTATCATTACCTTGTTTTATAACTAAAAGAATTTGATTATCTTCTTCCTTAATTTCATATGTAAAATCAGTCTTAACATCTTCAAAAATAATATTTCCGGTTAAATCATTATTAAATACATAGTAAAAATTAAGGTTTGAATAATCAACTTCTTTTTTGTCGACAGTTACTTTTTCCAATTTGTATTCTCCGGTGATATCAACGGTATTATCTTTCTTTAGTCCAGAGAAAACTGCAAATGCGGCAAGGATTATGACTAAAACTACTGTGATTATTATAAACCAGATGTTCTTCTTGTTCATTCTAAACCTCCAACTTCTTTATATTTAAATGTATGAAGGTTTAATGTTAAGTATGCTTTATCTTGTTTAAAATAAAATCAGAATTTATTTTAAATCAAGTAAAATCTATTGGAGAATTTGTTTTATAAGAATATATTGATTGGTATAGTGAAAATAATATACAAGATATTGTTTTAATAATTTGATTTATATACAATATATTCCGGTAAATTGTTGATTTTTGTATATTTTATTATAAAAGTGTTTGCAAAACATATAAAAAATTGTAAAATAGTTATAATACATTTTAGGAGGATTAGTTTAATGGATGTAGAAAAGAATATAAAAGACCTAATCGGATATGACGAAGAAGTTGGAAACAGTATTTTAAAGGAATATAATCGTCAGTGCAGGAACATAGAGCTTATTGCATCAGAGAATGTAGTATCTCCCGCAGTAATGGCTGCAATGGGTACGGTTCTTACAAATAAGTACGCGGAAGGATATCCCGGCAAAAGATATTACGGCGGATGTAAATGTGTAGATGAAACGGAAAATATAGCAATAGAAAGAGTATGTAAATTATTTGGTGCTAAGTATGCCAATGTTCAGCCTCACTCGGGTGCGCAGGCAAATATGGCTGTTTATCAAGCTTTATGTGAAATTGGCGATACTGTTATGGGGATGAGCCTTGATAACGGAGGTCATTTGACTCATGGTTCACCTGTAAATCAATCCGGATTATTATATAATATGGTTTCATACGGAGTGGATGATGAAACTCATATGATAGATTATGATGCAGTCAGAGAACTTGCTAAAAAAACTAAGCCTAAAATGATTATAGCAGGTGCTTCTGCTTATCCAAGAGAAATTAGGTTTGATATATTTAAAGATATAGCTGAAGAAGTAGGTGCATATTTATTTGTGGATATGGCTCATATTGCGGGACTTGTTGCCGGGGGATGTCATATGAACCCTGTAGAATATGCAGATGTAGTTACTACCACGACACATAAGACTCTGAGAGGTCCTAGAGGCGGGGTAATTTTAACCAATGATGATGAGCTTATTAAAAAGTTCAATAAAGCTATTTTCCCCGGAACTCAAGGGGGGCCTTTAATGCACATTATAGCGTCTAAGGCAGTTTGTTTCGGTGAAGCTTTAAAATCTGAATTTAAGGAATATGCCAAACAAGTAGTTAAAAATGCAAGTGTTCTTGCTGATGAATTGATTAAACTGGGTATCGATCTTGTATCAGGAGGTACCGATAATCATTTGATGTTGGCTGACCTTACAAAAGTAGGTGTTACGGGAAGAGAACTTCAGCATAGACTTGATGATGTGTATATAACAGTCAATAAGAACACTATCCCAAATGATCCTCAAAGTCCTTTTGTTACCAGCGGGGTAAGAATAGGTACTCCTGCAGTTACTTCAAGAGGATTTAAAGAAAGCGAAATGAAAGAAATCGCGGAATATATTTATTTGGCGGCTACAGACTTTGATAATAAAGGTGATTATATCAGAGAAGGTGTTGAAGCACTTACGAAGAGATTTCCTCTTTATTAATATTAAATTAAAATTTATAAAATCACTGGTTCAGCCGGTGATTTTTTTATATAATTAAATAAAAAAAGGAGTGCGATATGAGAAAGTGTATTGTTATTTTAATAGTTTTTCTTATGGTATTGTCTTTTAGTGCATGCAGTATAAATATAAATATCGGTGATGATGATAAAGATGATATTACAAATCAAAATACAAGCATAGCAGAGACTGATAAAGATTTAGATGAAATCGATAAAAATATTAAATCATTTACTGATAAAGTCAATAAACTTGTTAAGGAGGCTGATAATGCAAAAGTGCAGTCTACAAGAGAAGAAAGTCTTAAATTATATAGAAAAATAGACAAAAAAATCAATGATTTGGATCATGAAATTTCATCATATGAAGATAGTTTGGAGAGGATGTATGAAAATAAAGAATTGACTTTAGCTACATATGAGAAAAAAGATAAAGAGCTTGATAATTTAGAGAATAAACTTGATCATGCCGAGGAAAATTTAGAATTTAACTTTGGTATAGATGATTAGACTTTAAGTGAAGGAAAGCCAATGAAAAAGAAACTATTTTTAATTTTAATTTTTTTATTTTGTTTTATATCAATATCGGGATGTAATATAAATAGTAACAAAAAAGGTTCTTCTGCACAAAATGAAATATCTGAAGAAAACAGCTCCCCCGAATTAAAAGAAATAGATAAAAATATTAATGAATTTCAGGAAGAAGTAAATGATATAAAACTCGGCATAAGTGATTTATATCCAAGCGAAGATGAAGAAGAAAATGATGATGTCATATATGTTTATGATTATAATATTAGCGAACTTAGTAAAAAAATTGAAGTTTATAAGAGTACTGTTGAGAAATCTTATAGAAAAAAAAGTATTTCTATTGAAGAGTATCATGATAGGATAGAAAAATTAAATAAATTAAAAAATGAACTTGATAAATCGGTTAAATCTTTGGAAAAGACATTTAATTTGAAATAGAAAAGAGAATTTTAACTTCTCTTTTTTTATTATATATAATTGTATATTTTAAGTAAAAAAGAAAAAAATATTTTAGAGGTGATAATATGAAAAATAAAATTATTGGAATTATACTATGTTCTTTTTTACTTGTAGGTATTGTGGGCTGCGGTAATAGTAATGATACTACACAAAATACTACTACTACCGAACAAACAGAACAGAATAGTTCATTAAAGAATTCAAATGATACTTCAAGAAAAAATAATATCGAAAAATTAAATGACATTGAAGGCAGGATAAATAGTTTCAAAGAAAAGGTAGATAAGCTGAAAGTCACTAAAGGTGATAAAAATAATAAGGCAGCTTATACTGATTTAAACGAAGAACTTGAAAATCTTGATAATGAACTCGATATTTTGGAAGATGATTTGGAAATTCTTTATAAAGAGGATAAAATTACAAGAGATGAATATAGTGTGAAAGAAAAGAAAACCGACCATCTTGAAAAAGTTCTCGACAGAGCTGAAGAAAGACTTGAAGATATGTTCGGTTTTGATGATTAAAAGAGGAGTAAAACTTCTCTTTTTTATTGTAAAAGGTTTAATGTAATTTTATATTTAACAATTTTCCAATAATTTTCATCTTTAATATATAAATATTCATAATTATTCCTCATTTCAACAAATAATACTATTATATATACACATAGCGGTGAGAACTTATTGAATTTTTTGTGTTTTTTGATTTTTCCCTTTTTATTGCATTAAAAACTTGTTAAAATACTAATTGTATTATTAAAAATTATATTGAAAGAGAGTTTATTATGGAGACAAAAAACAAGAAAAAGAAAATTACATCAAAAAGTTTAAGGGTTTATGCCATTATATTTTTAGTGGTAGGTGCTGTTTATATATTAAGTGGTATTTATTCATTCTTTACAACAGTAAACGGATATATATCTCAGGGATATGCAACGTCGGAAGTCCTTACATATCTTCTTCCTTCACAGTTCCTTCCAACGGTAGTTGAACCTCTTGCTATATTCGGCGGTTTTGCACTTTTATTATTTGGTGTATCCGAAGTGTTATCAAGGCTTGTTTCAGAAGATGAAGAGACTGTTAATGAAATTGAAGTTAGCGAAGAAACTGTAGACACTGAAGTAATAGAAGATGTACAAGAAGAGATTAAAGATGAAGAAGAAAATGTTAACGAAGATAACAAGTCAGAAGAAAATAACGAAGAAATCGTTGAAGATGATGTTATAGAAGAAAATACTGAGACATCTGACGAAGAAGCAGTAGAAGATATTGATGATACTGACTCTGCGGAAGACGAAAAATCTGAAGAGAATGCGGCAGACACTGAAGTGGAAATCAGCGAAGAAGCTGGTGAAGAAGATAAAGAGACAAATGAAGAAGATACTGATGACAGCAACGATGATTCAGTTACTTCAGCTAATGAAGAAAAGAAAGACGAAGAATAAATATATTTATTTTAAAAGAAGGGTGAGCCCTTCTTTTTTTATGAAGGTGAGTTTATTTATGATATAATAATAAAAATATATTTAAGTTCAATTTAAATAAAAAATAATATATAAAGGAGGAAATATATGGATTATAAAGTTATAGGGGATACTTTTCCTGCGGTTGTAATCACCTTAAATCAGGGAGAAAAAATAGTAACACAGTCAGGAGGTATGTCATGGATGAGCGGGAGTATTGAAATGACAACTTCAACGAGAGGCGGTCTTGGTAAGGGTGTTAAAAGAGCTTTAGCGGGAGAAAGTTTATTTCAGGCTACTTATACCGCAAAGAAGGATAACGAACAAATCACTTGTGCCGCTACAATGCCGGGAAAAATAATAGATTTACATTTAGACGGTGAAAGAGAATACATAGCACAAAAAGGTGCTTTTCTTGCAGGAGAAGAAAGTGTAAATATGGACATGTTCACCGTAAAGAAAATTTCAAGCGCATTGTTTGGTGGAGAGGGGATATTTTTACTTAAATTAAGCGGTAAAGGAACTGCCTTTTTAGAAATAGGCGGTCACTTGGAAGAATATGATTTAGGTATAGGTGAAGTAATAAAAGTAAATACCGGCAATGTTGCTTTTTTTGAAAGCAGTGTAAATTATGAAGTTGAAACCGTTAAAGGCGCAAAAAACGTATTATTCGGAGGAGAAGGTCTATTCCTGACCAAACTGACCGGTCCGGGCAAAGTTTATCTTCAAACGATGAATATGGGCGAACTTGCCGGAGCATTAAGTTCTTATATACCTACGACTTAAGATATGATTATAAAGGAAGCTATTTATTAGCTTCTTTTTTTAACTAATGATTAATAATCTTTATTGAATAATTAACAATGCTTCAATTGCTTTTATTTTATATCTTATATACAATTAAAGTATGAAAAGGTCTTTAAAAATAAGGAGCAGTGAAATGAAAATCAATGAAATCATTAAAAATAAAAGGATAGAAGCAGGGCTTACTCAGGAAAATGTAGCATATTATTTGGGAGTATCGACTCCCGCTGTAAATAAATGGGAAAAAGGCGTAAGCTATCCTGATATAACCCTTCTTGCTCCAATTGCCAGATTATTTGATATAGATATGAATACTTTACTTTCTTTTAATGAAGATTTAAGCGAAAAGGAGATAGGAAATATATTAAATAAAATTGCAGGAGTGATGAAAGACGAGGGATTTAAAGCAGGGTATGAATATGCTATGAGTAAAATCAGAGAATATCCTAACTGCAGCAACCTTATTTTAAATATAGGTTTTTCTTTGGAAGGCGGGCTTGTCATGTTCAATACTTTGGATAAAGAAGATGAGGAGTTTTACAGGTCTGAAGTTATAAAATTATATGAAAGGGTCTTAAACAGCAATGATGAAAAGACCAAGGTCCATGTTTCATATATTATGATACTTAGATATATTAGAGAGGGTGAACTGGATAAAGCTGAAGAACTTATGAATAATATCCCCGATTATAATTTCGATAAGGATATTCTCAAGGCTAATTTATATATTAAAAAAGAAGAAAAGGATAAGGCGTATGAGATTTTGGAAAGAAGACTGATGGGTCTTGCAAATGATATTCAAACTATCCTTCTTAATATGATAGAATTATCTCTTGGAGAAGATAAATATAATGAGGCAAAGTTTTTTTCTGAATTATCCGGGAAAACCTCCGAGATGTTTGACTTATGGGAGTATAATAAATATGCGTCGGATTTTCAAATTTGTATTGTTAAAAAAGATATCGAAGAAACGATTTTGCTTCTTGAAAAAATGTTGCCGGCAATGCTGGCAAAGTGGGACGTAAGTTCATCTCCATTATATAGACATATAGTAAAAAAAGCGAACAGTACGGAATTTGCGGAAACACTTCTTGAAAATTTCATTAATGAAGTAAAAACTGATAAAGAACTTTCATATTTAAATGAAAGTAAAAAGTTTTGGGATTTGATTAAAAAGTATTATAATAAATAAAAAAGGAGATGGATATTATGGAAGATAACAGACCTTGCAGTAATAAGTATAAAGGTGAATGTCCTTGTACATATCCATGCGAAAATCATGGAAGGTGCTGTGACTGTGTTGCTCATCACAGGGAATACGGGGGAATGGTAGCCTGTCTAAAAAAGAACAAATAAAAGTACACTTTTAAGTGTGCTTTTTTTATTGTACATAAAAATATAAAATTGTACTTATTAGGTATTGACAATATATATAATATTATATATAATGTACTTAGTTGGTAAGTACATTAGTTTAGGAGGTGCTTATGTGGAAATTATTTTGAAAAGTAACAGTGATAAGCCTATATATGAACAGATTACATCTCAGATAAAATCGATGATCATAAAAGGAGAATTAAAAGAGGGAGATGCGCTTCCTTCAATGAGGAAGCTTGCAAAGGAACTTCATATAAGCGTGATCACATCGCAGAGAGTCTACGAAGATTTGCAAAGAGACGGGTTTATTCACTCCAGTGTAGGTAAAGGTACTTTTGTTTCCGCACAGAATAAAGACTTTATAAGAGAAGAAAATTTAAGAAAAGTGGAAACTATGCTGGAAGAGGTCGTTCATATCAGCAAAGAAAATAATATAACAAAAGAAGAGTTGATAAAGACATTAAATTTATTTTATGAGGAGGAATAAAATGGAATATGCTTTGGAAGTAAAAAACCTGACAAAAGAATATAAAGATTTTGCCGTTAAAGATATTTCTTTAAAAATCCCGAGGGGGAGTGTCGTAGGTCTGATAGGGGAGAACGGAGCGGGGAAATCTACGTTCATAAATTCCATATTAAATATAGTGAAACCTAATGAAGGTGAAATTACTATACTCGGAAAAGATTTATATACATATGAAAAAGAGATAAAAGAAGAGATAGCAGTTATATTCGACAGAAGTCATTATAATGAAAATTTTAAGCCTTCATTTGTAGGAAAGATGTTATCTAAGATTTATAAAAATTGGGATAATGAAAAGTTTTATGATTTGTTAAAAGACTTTAATATACCTGTTGATAAAAAGATAAAGCAATTTTCAAAAGGAATGAAAATGAAATTTGAATTCGCCTGTGCTTTGAGCCATAGTCCGAAATTTTTGATTTTAGACGAGTCTACAAGCGGTTTGGATCCTGTTTTCAGGGATGAGATCCTTGAAATACTAAGAGATTTTACGATGGAAGAAGAACATTCTATACTGATGTCGTCTCATATAACCAGTGATTTGGACAAGATTGCTGATTATATAGCATTCATTCATGACGGGAAAATGCAGTTTATCAAAACTTATGAAGATATCCATGATAATTATGGTGTGATATCTTGTAAAAAAGAATTTCTTGAAAATCTTAGCAAGGAAGATATAGTTGCATATAAAAAAGAGACTTTCGGATATAAAGTTTTGATAAAAAACAGAATGGAGATAATGAAAGTTTATAAAGATTTGATAATCGAAAATGCTTCTATTGAAGATGTAATGTTATTTTATATAAGAGGAGAAAAGGCAGCATGAAAGGAATAATATATAAAGATTTTTTCTTGGGGTTCAGACTTACTAAAAATTTACTCAGCTGGGTCGCAGCTGTTATAATGATGACTTTGATAGTCATATTTATGGATGGTATGTTTGGATTTATTACAATTTCAGGTATCACGCTTCCATTGGTAGGCTCTTCACTTATGCAAGTTACCGTGGAGCAAGACGAGTTGACGGAATTTGATAAGATGCAGCTTACATATCCAATGACTAAAAAAGAAATAATATTATCAAAATATATCGGAGGTCTTATAGTAGAAGGGGTATGTATTCTGATTAACTTCTTATTATGTATGCTTTATGTATATGGATTTAAAACGATACCTTTTATAGACGCCATGTATATACTATTAGCAGGGTCTGTGATAGGACTTATATTTTTTGCTATAAGTTATTTTGGATTTATACTTCTTGGAAATAAGAAGGGTATTATAATATATATGATCATGATAGCATTGATAGCAGGATTTTATGGATTTACTTCCTTAGATATAGATTATATTTCCCTAATTAAAAATAATGCTATGCTCATAATAGGAGCCGGTTTTATTGTAAGTATCTTGAGTTTAATCGCAAGTTACTTCGCATCTCTTAAAATATATACAAGAAGATATTCGTAATATAAAAAAAAGAAGTATAATGAATATACTTCTTTTTTGTTTAACCTTTTAATCCTTTTGACTGTCTTTCCATATTTTCTACAACGACGTCGTGAATATCTCCTATGGAATCACAGTACTTTAATACTTCCCATGGTTCGTTTGTGTGAAAATGTATCTTTATTAGGTTCTCATCTCCCACAGCGAGTAAACAGTCTCCCTTAAAATGTTTTACAAAATATTCGTATATTTCATCTTCAGATAGATCTTCACCGGCGATAAGTAATTGTGTATCAAATTTATATTCAATCATTTTATTTCTCCTTTTGATTTTTTATGAATATAACGAGTTAGATTTTGCTAACTTTTTTATTAAAGTATATATCTTTATATTTATTGTGTCAAATTAGTAGTAATAATATAAATATTATTATCTATTGCATATAAAATCTTTACATTATTTTTTTATTTTAGTAAATCCTAAGTGTAGATTATGTTAAATCGTATTATAAATTTTGCAATTGTTTGCATGAAAGGATAAAATATGATAAAATTTTCTTATATTTAGGAGGGGAATTATGAAAAAAAGAATTATAGCAATTTTGATGTGTGCGTTTTTATGTTGTTCATTCCTATATGGATGCGGTAAAGAAGAGACAGTAAAAAAGAAAGCCGATGTGAATTTACTTACCGGTATGGAAGGTATCTCCAAGGAAGCCGTAGGGAAGAGACCTATAGCTGTTATGGTAAATAACCATAAAGAAGCTATGCCGCAGTATGGAATAAGCGATGCGGATATTATATTCGAGATACCCGTAGAAGGCGCGATAACAAGACTTATGGCTGTTTACGGAGATTATACGAAAGTTCCTAATGTCTGTCCTATCAGAAGCTGCAGATATTACTTCCCTATTTTTGCAGATAGTTTTGATTCTATCTATGTCCACTGGGGAGGCAATCAATATGCTACGGATACTCTAAACAGACTTAAAATAGATAGATTTAACGGAATGTCTTATGGTTCCAAATTATTTGCCAGAGATGATGAAAGACTGGGTAAATATGCTTTGGAACATACTGCTTATTTAAAGGGTAAAAATTTACCCGAAGCAATAAAAAGCGATAAAATGAGAATAGATTTAAAAGAAGATAAAAAGAAACCTATCTTTAATTTTGAACCTTTGGTATTGGAAGAAGACAAAAAAGAGGATGAAGAACCGGGATTTTTCGATAAGTTATTTGGTAAAAAAGAAGAAGAAAAGAAAGTTATCGAGACTACAAAATTGACTGCTTGTCCAAAGGCTACACTGAATTTTTCAAATGAATATTATTCTACTTTTACATTTGATGAAGCTACTCATACCTATAAGAAACAGCACTGCGGAAATAAGCAGATGGACGGTAAAACAAATAAGCAATTGGAATTCACGAACGTATTTGTTTTGGAGACCGATATTGGTATGCTTGGTATAAAAGAACTAAGAAAAGTTGATTGGACCGGCGGAAGCGGATACTATTTATCAAACGGTCGAGTTCAAAAAATTAAATGGTCAAAAGATTCAGAAGCAGGAGATTTAAAAGTAACTACTCCCGAAGGAAATGAATTAAGCGTATATGAAGGCAAAAGCTATATAGGAGTTATCAATAAGAAACAAACGAAGCTTAATACAAATAAAGATGATGTTCAGACCAAAGAAATATATGCTCCCGTGACTGATGAGAATAGTACCGAAAAATAGTGCTATTTAAATATTAAGTAAAATATATCATTTTGCGAACCCCAAGCTTACATTTTTTTAATTATTTAAAATCCTTTTATTTAGCGGGTTTCAAAATTTACGGATTTTAGTGTACTATTTTATAAACTTCTGTAATAGGCTATTTGAAAGGATTTGTAGTGTCGCACCTCGCAGGAGGTGCGTGGATTGAAACTTTCTATTGAGGTAATAAGTTCTGCCATTTCCTGTCGCACCTCGCAGGAGGTGCGTGGATTGAAACGTCGCTCAAGATATGGCAAGGGGAAAATTTTGAAAGTTATTTCATGAGATAAGTAAATAATAAGCAAATAAAAAAGAGCATATGCTCTTTTTTATTTTATTCACTTAGTTCTGATGTACAATGTGCACACTTTGTTGCATTTATAGGGATTTCACTTAGACAGTAAGGGCATATCTTAGTCGTAGGTTCTTCTGGTACATCATTTTTCTTCCTTCCAAGATCGGCAAGTTTATTAAGTCCTTTTATTAGCATAAATATAATAAATGCCATTATGACAAAGTTTATTACGTTTGTTATGAAAGAACCATATTTTATGTTTACTCCAAGTATATTTACAACCAAATCATTAAAGTCAGTTTTTGCAAAAAGACCTATTAAAGGCGAAATTATATCTTTAACCAATGAGTTTACTATTGCTTGGAATGCGCCCCCGATAATAACCCCAACGGCTAAATCCATTACATTTCCTCTTAGTGCAAATTCCTTGAATTCCTGAAAAAATTTCTTCATATTTTCACCTCTGAGAATTTATTCGACATTATTATACATTATTTTGAGTATATCTTCAATACTTGTAAAAAAATGTTAAAATAAATAAAAAAATGAATATCAAAAATAATTATCACATATAATACTACCTTTTTAAACATAATTATTATAAAGGTCTTAAAATTTATTAAAACCTTTTAAATTTTTTATTGACTTAATAATGAAAAAACATTAAAATTAATAAGTAGTATGTATTAATGAGATAATTAACTAAACCTGTTTAGTTTTTATATATAAATAATAATGTTTCAAATTTTTGATATTATTTTTATTTTTCAAATTCTAATATTTTAAACGTAGTATTGTTTTGTTTAGTTTATTTTATTTCCTCTACATACTGAATTATTAATTTAATAAAATGTTAAATCAAAATACAAGGAGGAGAAAATGGAATTATCACTTCCAGTAGTGCTAGTTATAGCAGCTGTAATTGGGGTAATTTGCTTTTTCGTTGGTGGATATTATAAACAGTCATCAGGTGAAGGTAAGCTTAGAAATGCCGAGCAGACTGCCAATAAAATGGTGGAAGACGCATTAAAAGAAGGCGAAAGAATAAAAAAAGAAAAGCTTATCGAAGCTAAAGATGAAGTATTCAACTTAAAAAGTGATTTTGACAAAGAAGCCAGAGCCAGGAGAGAGGAACTTCAATTAGTTGAAAAAAGAGTTCTTCAAAGAGAGGAAATGGCAGATAAGAGAAGCGAAGCTCTTGACCATAAAGAAGAAAAACTTATTAAGAAAAGCGATGAATTAGTAAAGAAAGAAGAAAAATTAGAAAAGACACATCAGGAGCAAATCAAGGAACTTGAAAAGATTTCAAAACTGACTTTTGAAGAAGCCAGACAATTATTGTTAGCTGATGTAGAAAAACAAATTTCAAGGGAAACTGCATTACTTATTAAAAATAAGGAATTGGAAGCAAAAGAAGAAGCCGATAAAAAGGCTATGGAAATCGTATCTTATGCTATACAAAGATGTGCGGCTGACCATGTTGCGGAAACTACGGTTTCCGTAGTAAACCTTCCTAACGATGAAATGAAGGGAAGGATTATCGGTAGGGAAGGAAGAAATATCAGGACTATCGAAACACTTACGGGTATCGATTTAATAATCGACGATACTCCGGAAGCTGTTATACTTTCCGGTTTTGATCCTGTTAGAAGAGAGATTGCCAGAATATCTCTTGAAAGACTTATTGTGGATGGAAGAATTCATCCTGCAAGGATAGAAGAAACAATTAAAAAAGCTGAAAAAGAAATCGACACTAAAATCAGAGAAATGGGTGAGCAAGCATTATTTGATACGAATGTAATCAAGCTTCATCCCGATTTGACCAAGCTTATAGGTAGACTTCATTATCGTACGAGTTACGGACAGAATGTGTTGAAACATTCAATAGAAGTTGCCAATTTGGCAGGTATCATGGCTGATGAGCTCGGGGCAAATGCAAAACTAGCAAGAAGAGCGGGTATGCTTCACGATATAGGAAAGGCTATCGACCACGAAGTGGAAGGAAGTCATGTAAGTATCGGTGTAGACATGCTTAAGAAGTATAAAGAAAATAAAGAAGTTATCCATGCGGTCGAAGCACATCATGGAGATGTTGAACCTCAAACCGTAGAAGCTGTTCTCGTACAGGCAGCTGATGCGATTTCAGCGGCAAGACCGGGAGCAAGAAGAGAAACTTTACAAAGCTATACAAAACGTCTTGAAAAGCTTGAACAAATCGCAAACTCATTTGAAGGTGTGGATAAATCATTTGCAATTCAAGCGGGCAGGGAAATCAGAGTTATGGTTAAACCTGAACAAGTAGACGATTTACAAATGGTTCACGTAGCTAAAGAAATTGCCAATATGGTTGAAAATGATCTTGAATATCCGGGTCATATCAAAGTAAGCATGATCAGAGAAACAAGAGCTACGGAATATGCAAAATAGTTAAGAGGTATAAAATTGAAGATTTTAGTATTTGGTGATATTTTTGCCAAGTATGGAAGAAAGCTCATCGTTGATGAGCTTTCAAACATTAAGGCGGAATATAATGCTGATTTTGTTATTGCAAACGGAGAAAACTCGGCAAATGGAAAAGGTATAACAAGAAAAGTTTACAATGAACTTATAGACTGTGGGATAGATGTAATAACTTCGGGAAATCATATTTGGGATAATAAAGATGTATATAATTTTATTCAAGAAGAAGATAGGATTTTGAGACCTTCCAATTATCCTTCACCTTGTCCCGGAAGAGGCTATGAAATATATCGTGTTGGAAAAGTTAGGGTAGGGGTCGTGAATTTATCTGGAACGACATATTTAAATCCGTTAGATAATCCTTTTGATGAAGCCGAGAGGATTTATGAGGAAATAAAAAACATTACTGATATAATCATGCTGGATTTTCATGCTGAAGCTACCAGCGAAAAGATTGCAATGGGATATTTTGTGGACGGAAAGTTCTCGGGGGTATACGGAACTCATACACACGTTCAGACAGCCGATAATATGGTTCTTAGCGGCGGGACCGGATATCTTACCGATGTCGGTATGTGCGGCAGTGCAGACGGCGTTATAGGTGTTGACAGGGATTTTATAGTAAAGAAGTTTAAAGTTCAGCGTCCGGCAGGTAAATATGCCTTAGCTGAAGGCAGAAGACAGATAAACGGTGCCGTATTTACTTTTGATGATGAAACTTTTAAATGCACTGATGTAGAGAGGATTTATAAAATATATGATTAAGACAGTTGATAACTGTCTTTTTTTATTTTAGATGTTACATTTTTATTTATAAATGCTACGTTTTGTTTGAAGTACTCTAAGACTTTTATAAAAGGTGCAGCAGAGAATTACCTCACTGCCGCACACCTTAAATAGTTATTTTATTTTGTTATAGTTAATTTTGTTGCTTGTACCTTTTTCCCGAATACTCGACAACATCTTTAATAACAAGTTTTTGTATTGCTGAAACCAATTTTTCCATAAGCTTAAAATCGATTTGATTATCTCTAATTGGAACTTGAATGTACTTGTTTTGAACAATGTTCCAACCGCCAAGTTTGTTTTTATATGAATATATCGCCAAGTCAGTTATTTTATTGATACATGAAACAAAGAATAAATACTGCTGTGGCGTAATATTGGTATTGGAAGATTTCCATTTTATTGCATAGGCATCTGATAAAACCGTAAATTCTCTAGATTGGAAATATGCTCGGTAAACATCACTGTTGGAAGGAATTGAGATTACATTCTTTAAAATTGTAGCTCCATCTTTTGGTACAAAATAGTTTAATCCTTGATTATTGAAACTTGAGGTTAAACACGGCAATAAAAATTGCCCCTTTGATTCTTTCGGTAAATTTTTTGCTTTATATGGTAATTTTTTTGTTTTAACTCTATCGAATAATTCTCCGATTCTATATGTATCCCATTGGATTTTATCAAAATCCAGTAAAGCCTGTTCTTCTTCGAGGGACAGGTGCGTATCTTTTAGTCCTGTGACTGAAAGATACGCCTCAAGTTCAGCGACACGCTGAGCCTCAAGTTCAGCGACAAAGCTTTCCATAAATTCGAAATCAATTTGACCGTCTTTAGTTGGTAGTTGAATTTTAGTTTTACGCATTGCGGCACGATTGTATTTGTTTCCGTAATCATACTGATTTGATGTAGAAACTCGGCAAGCGGAAATTATCGTCGATGCAATCTCTTTATTAAACGGTTTGAATTTTGGTGTTAAATTCTGTATATGAGAGTATCCTATAAAATCATCCGCTTGATAAAACATTGTATCTGCACCTAACGTTGTATCGGAACAGGTTATTGTATTTCCTTTATTATTAGCTTCTAGATTTGAAAATCCCATAACACCGTTATTGGCAGATGAGTTTGATACCATTGGAACAGTTCCGTTTTTTGATAAAATTTCTTCATTTGACAAGTGATACCATTTAGTTGGTTGTATTTCAAATAAATCTCCTAATTTATATTCGCCCCACTTAACACTTTGGAGTTTTTCGTCAAGTGAGGCATCTATTTTTTTAAGCGTTCGTCCTCCGTATTTTGATTTTTTAATAGAGTTGACACTTCCCAGGCAAGATAGTCACTAACGGTCTTTTTAAAATCATCAAGCGTAGGCTTGGTATCAATCGGTGCGGTTTGATTCCAATCTGCACCGTTTTCTGGGTCGATATGTCCCTCATAATACTCTTTTTCGGTTAATATATTTAATTTGTGCTTACCAAATCGAACCAAATCCACAACCTCCTGATAGCGTTCCTTTGCTCTGTCGGTATCACGAAGATTTATGCTTGCTTTTTTACGGTTTGATCTTGTATAGCCATCATTGGAAAAATCAATAAATTTAACTATATCATCTTTTTGGTGTGCTTCCCCGACTTTAAATACATACACATTTGTCTGTACGCTTGATTTGCCTATAAATATATCTATAGGCATTTTAATGCTCGCAATAAGTGTGCTGTGCTTTAGGATTGTTTTGTTGTATTCTGTCGCTTTACCCGAACCCGCTGAATTTTGAATAATAATAGCGGCATATCCTTTTTGCATCATAGACAAGGCTTTTTCAACAAAGTTCATACCATTGCCGTTTGCGGAATACGGGGGATTAAGAACAAACGCATCGGCGGGGAATTTTTTAGCTGTATCACCAAAGCCATATTTACCGTTAAAATCGGTTAATGAATTCTTATTTAAAATATTAGAGCTGCCGTCACCCATTAAAATCATATTTAGAATAGCGAGCATATATACACTTGGCAACAATTCTATACCAAGCAGCTGATATGCTTTTATTTCCGCCTGCTTCTTCAGGATTTTATCAGGAGATGTTTCAGTGTTCTTTAGGTCTATGAGCATTTCATTCATTGCCGCAACCAAAAGACCGGCTGATCCTGTTGCAAAATCCCATACGAACGAATCTTTATTTACTCGTGCCAATTTAACAAGCAATGTGGCAACATACGAAGGAGTAAGCACAACATCATTGAGCTTATCTTGTGAAAATCCCAGCCAGCTATACATTTCATTAAATAATTTCCCTGTAAAATCCGTTGTCAGTCCTATTTTATAATAGATTCCTAAATCATCAATGATTTTAACAAAAACTCTTTTTAACTGACTTTCTCCGTTTTCGGGCTTATTGATATTATCATTAGATAGAGTATTTTGCAGAGTTCTGACAATTAATTTCTGCTTTTCTTTCGGTAAATTCTTTTTACTCAAAAAAGCTTTGATTTTTCTGATGATAATATCTCCGTCTTTATTTCCTTCCTCTAAAGAGGATTTTAAATCACTTTTTTCAAGGGGCGCAACCTCGTTAGGGATACCGAGAGTAGCAATTATAGACGCGGCAACAAGATATACTCTGTCATTTTCACCAAGACCTTTTTCATTTTGAAATATATCATTATTCAGCTTTACAAGGCTTGCGTTGATTTCCTGTTCTCGTTTTTCCTTTAATTTATCTAATTCTTCTTGAGTTAGCTGTAATGCTTTTACTTTTTCAATAAAGGCATCAAAATTATTGGCTCTTAAAAACGATAAATCAGTATAATCATCTACTTTTTGTCCTATACCGAAATTAGCTTTTGAAACATAGTACACTCCAATAGAATGATGTAATTTACCGCTTTCATCTTTGTGTCCCGTAACACCGATTGCGATAATATCAGTATAGCTTGTATGATGAAGTACTGCATTTGCATAATGCACAGCACCGTTAACCGCGTAATAATTTATATTTTTGAATATAGGTTCTCCCTTAGTATTTTTATTTTCAACTTGACCTTCTGAATTTAACTTTACGAGCTTATCTTTATAGCCTTTATATTCAATCAAAATGGGATAATAATGATTATATTTATCTTTAAGTAATACTTTAGCATCAGGTCTGTTACCACCAATACCACCATTTTTAGAAAAATAATCATCAAGTGCTTTGTCTATTTCTGGATTTAAGGATTCTTGTTCTAATTTGTAATTAAGTTCATATGATTTTAACCAACCATTTACTAAATCAGCTATATTAGGTTCAACTGACTGTACAGATTTTTTATTTGCCATTAGTATTACTCCTATTTTCTTTCTGAATTTTTAAGTGCTCATTAGCTGCTTTATTAAATAAGTCAGCTATATTATATATATTATCATGTTAAATAATAGAAGCCAACTGCTTTTACTTTTTTGAGTTCTATTCTGAATTGCTCATGTAGTGTGCAGTTTGTTCTATTTTCTTTTTTCCCAACAATGCCTCAAAATGGTATTATTTAATCGTGATATTATGATATTATTATACAGTGTAAAAGTCAAGATATTCCGCTAATCGTTCGCCTTTCAAACAATCTATCAAGTGTAAAAAATGGTGTAATCCTCATCATTAAGGGTTACACCATTTTTTTATAAAGACTTCCATACTCATTGAAAATTACTTTCGACTGTTTTTTTATATTATGGCTAAATAATATTTACTTACATTTTTTTAAAAGATTTTCCCATCTTTTATCTACTTCTTTTTGGAACTGAACGATTAAATCTTCATTTCCTTTTTTAAACAGATGTTTAAACCTTCCCTGTGGCTTTAAGAAATCTTCAATCGGAAGTTTTCTTTTAGGCTCATAATTTAATATCCATTCTCCGTTAATCACTTCAAATAAAGGCCAGTAGCATGTTTCAACCGCAAGGTTACATATTTCTATTATATCAGGAGTATCGTATCTCCATCCTCTCGGGCAGGGAGACATTACATTCAAGAATGAAGCTCCTTTTGTGTAAATTGCTTTTTCAGCTTTTATATGTAGATCTTTAAAGTTTTGTACGAATGTAGTTTGTGCAACATAAGGAGCATTGTGTGCTACCATGATTTCTGTAAGGTCTTTTCTGTTTTGAAGTTTCCCGTTGCTTTTTTTGCCTACAGGGGTAGTAGTAGTATCCGCATACATAGGAGTAGCGGAAGAACGCTGAATTCCTGTATTCATGTATGCTCCGTTATCATAACATACATATGTAAAATCGTGATTACGCTCCACTGCACCGGATAATGACTGAAATCCTATGTCATATGTACCGCCGTCTCCTCCGAATGCAATAAATTTAAACTCGGTATCATCTTTTAGTTTACCTTTTCTTCTAAGAGCATTGTATGCTCCTTCAACACCGCTTATCGTTGAACCGGCGTTCTCAAAGGCATTATGTATATAACTGTCTTCCCATGAAGTGTAAGGATACATATATGTTGAAACTTCCATACAGCTTGTGGCATTTACGATCACTGCTTTATCTTCCGCTTTAAGTCCTCTTAAAACATTTCTTGCAGCTATCGTTCCTCCGCATCCCGCACACATTCTGTGCCCCGGTGCCAAACGTTCAGGTCTATTCATTATTTCTTTAAAATTATAACTCATCTCGCACCTCTACTCTCTTACACCCATAAATCTGTAAGTTTCAAAGTCTTCATCAGATTTATCTATTTCTTCAAGTGTTTCAAATACTTTTCTCATATCATCTACCGTTACATCTCTTCCTCCGAGACCGTAAACGTAATTTATTGCTTTTGAACTATTATTTGCTTTATATAAACTTGACATTACTTCCGCACCTAAAGGTCCGCCTTGAGTATTGAAGCTTTCTGCTCTATCCATGATAGCTACAGATTTTACCTTTTCAAGTGCCTTTGCGATTTCTTCTCCCGGGAAAGGTCTGAATACTCTTATTTTTAATAGTCCCACTTTCTTTCCTTCTTGTCTCATTTCGTCAATCGTATCTTTTGTGGTTCCTGCCGCAGAACCTATTATAACTACAGCGTAATCCGCATCTTCAAGTTTATATTCTTCAAATAAGCCATATTTTCTGCCTGATAGTTTTTCAAATTTCTTTGCTACTTCCAGAATGGCTTGTTTTGCATTCTTCATTGCATGAGCCTGTGCTACTTTTGCTTCCATATAATAGTCTGTTACGGAATAAGGACCTACCGCCAAAGGTTTTTTAGCATTAAGAAGATAATTTTCAGGTTCATATTCTCCCACAAATTTTTTAACTTTTTCATCTTCTAGTAATTCAATATTTTCAACTGCATGAGATGTGATAAAGCCGTCCTGACATACCATTATAGGCAGTAATACATCTTTGTTTTCAGCAATAGGGTAGGCTTGTATCATATTGTCATATGCTTCCTGATTATTTTCAGAGTATATCTGTATCCATCCTGAGTCTCTTGCTCCCATACTGTCCGAATGGTCGCAGTTGATATTGATAGGACCTGATAAGGCTCTGTTTACAAGGGCAAGTAAAATAGGAAGTCTGTCAGACGCCGCAACGTATAACTCTTCCCACATAAAAGCAAGTCCGCATGATGACGTTGCTGTAACACTTCTTGCTCCCGCAGCTTCTGCACCTATAGCCGCACTCATGGAAGAGTGTTCGCTTTCTACAGGAATAAACTCACTGTTTACTTTTCCGTCGGCTACAAAAGAAGCAAAATACTGCGGTATTTCTGTTGATGGTGTAATAGGAAAAGCGGGGAAAACATCGGGATCGATTTGTCTGAGTGCATATGCTGCCGCTTCATTTCCTGATAATCTATCTTTTTTTGCCATTATTTTACTCCTTTCATTTTTATTGCGCCGAACGGGCAAATTTTCACACAGATACCGCATCCTTTACAATGATTGGTATCTACTTTTACTCTTTCATTTTTTGTTACCGGAATCGCACTGTCCGGACAAGCCTGTGAACATAGAAGACACTGTCTGCATTCCTCTTCTATGACTGTAGGTTTTTCACTTGACCATTCTCCGGTGTTAAAAAGCTTTGAAGTTCCGCCTTTATTGATTGTCATACCGGTAGTAAGTTCATGCCAGGCAGGTTTTCCGCTGAGTTTCTTTATATCTGACATATTATTTTACCTCCTTCAAAGCCATTTTTAATGCTTTCATATTTCCGTTTACCACTTCCGGCTTACTCGAAAATTTATGTTCAAATGATGATTTCATTTCACTTAAAAATAGTTTTTCATCCATAATATTAGATACTTTTACGATAGCAGCTAACATAGGTGAGTTTGGGAAGTATTTTCCAAGGCACGCTATTGAAACTTTTTTAGCATCTATCGTGTAAATATCTCCTTTATAATCATTTAAAAGATGTTTTATATCTTCTTTTTCTTTTGTTGTATTTACGACTATAGCTCCGTCTTCCTTAAGTCCTTTTGTTACATCAACACTGGATAGTAAGCTTTCATCCACTACTACCACGTACTGCGGTGTGTATATATTTGAATGTACTCTTACCGGTTTATCACTAATACGATTATAAGCCGTTATAGGAGCTCCCATACGCTCCGGACCGTATTCCGGAAAACCCTGTACATATTTACCTGTTTGAAAAGCGACATCGGCGAGTAACAAAGCTGCTGTTTTGGCACCCTGACCGCCTCTGCCGTGCCATCTGATTTCTACACAGTCATTCATATTCTTTCTCCTTTTTATATCCAATTTTAAGTATACCAAAAAATTATATCAGAATCTTCTGAATATTGCAAACTATTATAAAGAAAATAGTAAAATAATTTAGAATATTGTTGAAATTTAATATTTTATTATTATTTTAATGTTAATCAATTCGACAAATTATACGAAAATTCTAAATTTCATTGTGCTATTATAATTCTAGATTTTCAAAGTAAACTAAATAACAGAAAGTCATTATGGATAAAATTAAATTAATTGAGCACATATTTATTGAATTAATACATATTAATTAATGATAGACTTGTAAAAGTTACGCAGTTATCCATAACATACAAACCAGGAGGAAAACATTATGGAAGTATTAAAAGTATCATCAGGTTCAAACCCCAATTCAGTTGCTGGGGCATTAGCAGGTGTGATTAGAGAAAGTGATCAGGCAGAAGTTCAGGCAATAGGTGCAGGAGCATTAAATCAAGCTATAAAAGCTATAGCTATAGCAAGAGGATATGTTGCACCGGGAGGTCATGACCTTGTTTGTATCCCGGCTTTTACGGAAGTTGAAATAAACGGAAGTGACAGGACGGGAATTAAGTTAATAGTTAAAAGCAGATAATTACACCGCTTAGGCGGTGTTTTTTTATTACTCACTATTCGTTAGAATAGGTAAGTTTTACTTTAGTAAAACTTATGCAATCGTTAGATTGCTGAGTAATATGAGCGAATTTTAGAATAAAATTTGCGAATAAATGTAATATATATAATTTTAATTATAAATTTTACGAAACAATATGAAAGAGTTTTTATAAAAATTCTTGAATTAGAAGTAAGTTATGTACAGATAAACTTTGGAAATAGAAGCGAAAAAACAAGATAAAATTTTCAAAGAAAATGTATGAATAGAAGTAATATATAATTTGAATTATAATCTAATAAATAATATGAGAGAATTTGTTATAAAAAATTCTCGTATGAAAAGTACCAATATGAAGTAGTCTAAAATAAAAGCTAAGAAATATAAGCAAATTTTTGAAGGAATTTCTTTACAGACTTTTAATTATAAAAGTACAAAGTGATATTAAAGAATAAAAAAGATTAGAAAATAAACTTATAAATAGATATATTATAATATGAACAAATTTTTTACATTTTTGATTTAGATTAAGTAATTTATATTGGGTAAGATATTAGCAAAAAGATTAAATTTTAAATAATATTGGATATTATCACGTTACTATTAATTAAGGAGATAATATAAGAAATGTTTTAAGAGAATTATTAAGTAAAAAACTTTGAGGTGATATTAAAATTATGAAGTATTTTAGTAATGAATGCTGGAAATAAAAGAAATTTTAATTAATATGATATACAATAAATTAAAAAATTCTGATATCAAACTAGAATGGTAAAATCAAGAATTATTTATTAATGTAAAATATTATAAAGTTTAAAAAAATAAGACAATAACGTGAAAAATGATTATGTAAAAATAAAATTCAAAATATTTTATATATCTCATTATTTATATTATAATAATATTAATAAATGATTTAACAGGAACATGCTAATGAAACAAGAAAAAACTAAAACATTAAGTTTAAGCGGCAATATGCTTAAATTGATCGCCATGATAACGATGATAATAGACCATATCGGAGCGGTTATTTTAGAGCCCGGAGTAATGCAGTATCAAAATGAAGCGGTGAATAATGTTATTATGTCTACTTCATGGGGAAATACAATGAATACTATAACATTTATAACAAGGATGATTGGAAGGATTTCTTTTCCCATATTTTGTTTTTTGATTGTAGAAGGGTTTTTACATACAAATAATATAAAAAAGTATTTATTTAGGATTGGTTTATTTGCATTTATTTCACAAGTACCTTTTTCCATGGCTTTATTTAATACATATTTTGATTTATCTTATTTAAATGTATTATTTACATTTTTTATAGGAATTGTAATGCTTATATTTCTTAAAAAATTTGAGAAGAATTATTTGATGCAGGGACTTATAGTTTTTTTAGGCGGTGCTTTGGCATATCTTTTTAAGACCGATTATGATTTTATAGGTATACTCTTCATTGCAACATTTTATCTTTTCAGAGGCGAAAATAATAAAACTCTTATGATGCTTATTCTAACTATACTTTGTATATATGAATCCAAAGTATTTTTCTATACTGCTGTTTTATCTTTGATACCTATATATTTTTATAACGGTAAAAGGGGAAAGCTGAATTTAAAATATGTATTTTACTGGTTTTATCCGGTTCATTTATTAATATTTACATTGTTTAGGATATTTATATGTAATATACCGATATATTAAAAAAGACATCTAATTGATGTCTTTTATTTTTCTTCTTCAATTTTGATTGGTCTATATGCTTCTTTGCAGTTATGCATTTGGATTGCTTCCATGATTTCTTTTATACCTATTTCAATGTTATCCATCATTTCTCTGTCAACGTTGTAATTTAAGAATAAATCTTCCATATACTGTGCAATATATATACTGCTTTGTGCTATTTCTATAAATTTATTAAAGTTTTTACTGTTTGTTGCATTTTTGAATTTATCAATATCTTTCTTTATAAATTCAACTATCTGCTGAACGTTTGAATATTTCTCTTCACTTAACGGATATGGTTTTATCCTTTGAAGATAAAATTTATCTTGATTTGTTATTGTGAATATATAAGACACTACGCAGTCTTCGCTTATATCAAATTCCACAAGGTGCATTTGACTGTTGAACTGGCTTACTTTACCGCCCAGCTGTCTTAGGTTTAAATCTATTATATCGCCGCTTACTGAATTTCTGTTCATTTTTTATTCTCCTTTTAAATTTATGCAAATCTTATTAATAAGTATCCGGTACATATTATTATAGAAACTATCATCATCGGAAATCCCACTTTGAAATAATCTTTAAAAGTTATCGGATATCCGTTTTTATTGCTTATGCTTGAAAGGACTACGTTAGCAGACGCACCTATAAGTGTTCCGTTACCTCCGAGACATGCTCCGAGAGAAAGTGCCCACCAAAGTGGCATTACATCTATCCCGCCTGCTTGCTGCATAGTGATAATCAATGGGATTAATGTTGCTACAAATGGGATATTATCAAGGAATGAAGATATTATCGCAGACGCCCAAAGTATTATTATCATGGTTAGGACCATATTTCCGTTCGTTGCATTTATCAGCATATTTGCAAGTTTTTCTATGATTCCCGTTTCTTCTAATCCTCCGACTACTATAAACAGTCCGATAAAAAACAGTATTGTAGACCATTCGACGCTTATAATAACTTCCTCTGCGTCCTGACCACCGAATAGAAGCATTATTATTGCAGCTGTTAATGCAATTGTGCATGATTCCATACCAAGCTGAGAATGGAATACAAAGGCTACTACGACGAGTATTATCATTATAATACTTTTTACCATTAAAGATTTATCTTTTATAGCTTTGTTTTCGTCCATTTTCATTATATTATTTATTGCACTGTCTTCGACCTTCATATGCTTTTTATATAAAATGAGGAAATATCCTATTGCGGCTATAAGAGTTATAACTGCAGGTACACCTGTGTTTAAAATAAAATCCGTGAAACTTAGGTTTGCGGCACTTCCTATCATTATATTAGGAGGGTCACCTACGAGTGTTGCGGTACCGCCGATATTGGAAGCCATGATTTGAGTTATCAAAAATGGTACAGGACTTATATCCAGTATTCTTGTTATAGCTATAGTCATAGGTCCTACAAGTAGTACGGTAGTTACGTTATCGAGGAATGCAGAAAGGACTGCTGTGATGATTATGAATATTATCATAATATTGACCGGTTTACCTTTTGCTATCTTTGCGGATTTTATCGCTATGTATTCAAATATCCCCGAGTTCTTAACTACTGCTACGAATAACATCATCCCGACAAGCACTCCGATAGTATTCATATCCACATATGATATACTTTTTTCTATAGTTAAAATGTGAGTTACTATAAGCAGTATAGCTCCTGCAATGGCTGCTACGGTACGATGTACTCTTTCTGTCATGATTGCAGTCATTGTGATAAGAAATATAATTACTGAGATAATTTGTGTTGTAGTCATTCTTATACACCCCTTTAATGAAAAAATATTAATGAAAAATATTGTATTTAAACAAATATTTCACAATTATATATTAATTAAAGAGGTAAATCAATAATTTTGTTTTGCTTCATATATCTCCACTATGCCATAATTTCCACCATTTATGATAAAATTCTGCACACTTGTAGTAAACTTTTCTTCGCTCTCATCGTCTCCCATTGTACTCAGGGATATACTAGTTGTATTTAGATTGACCCCATGAGAAATCTCTTTGCTATCAAAAGTTCCTTCCTCTATGATAACGGTTCCGCTTCCATCAAACATTCCCTGTGTCAGACTCAGCTGACTTTCCCATTTTGTCCTGTCAAAGACATCATTTTCTAAGGTAACCACCGCTCCTTCTTTGACCTCTTTGATATGCAGTTTTCCACTGACAGCAAACAGTCCACGAACATATTGTTTACCAGAATAATCAGTCTGTGTCGACTGACCACTGATCGCCACATTGCCGTCAATATAGAGATTGGCTGTTCCGTTGATCACAAATGGATTGACTCCTAATGTAGACCTGGCGTAACCACAACCCCAAACATAGTTTGCATCATCGTTGTTGATTGAGAATCCATCTGCTAAGATGATATTGACTTCTACGCCTTCCGGAACTGTGATCTGCGTATCGATATAGGACTCATTGATATAATTGCTGCCCTCTAAAAGATAAGTTCCCGGTGTATCTAATACAATGTTGATCTGCATACTACCCCAAACCTCTTCCGGTGTCTGTTCGCTGATATTGATCTTCGTCACATTCTCTTTGCTGATGCTGAGTGTCTCTGCCGCCTGTACCACGGATACATTTCCTGTTCCGGTTAAATAAGACGCTAATCCGGCAACTGCCGGACATGGATTTACTGCCATCCCTGCTGTTAAGGTAGTTGCTAACAGAAGTCCTGCCTTTGCCTTTCTGCGCTGATTTTTCATTCTTTTTTCGTAACTGTGTCTGGTTGGTTTATACATATGTTCCTCCTTGTGATTTCATTTCGTCACTTTTGTCTGAAACCATTTATGCCTTTATGTGTGTTTGTATTTTTGTGTGTTCATACTGCATCGACTCTCGCACCTATGACTGTGAAAGGAACCTAGTTGTTCTAAATGCTCTGTCAGTGATCAGGAATTTTCGGGCAGGACGCCCGAAAAAAATGCAGTTGAGCCATGGATGGCGAATCTGCATCGGTTCCGTCCACAGAAAAGAACATACCAGAGCATATAGAACAACTTCGTTCCTTTCAGGGAATGGGTGAGGGAGTCGATGCAGTATGATCTACGCTAAACACAAATTTCTGCACAAAGGCATGAAATGGTTTCAAGACAAAATCATACCTATATTATGGGAATCCTGAATGTAGGTATGATTTTGTATATCAAAATTTTGATTTCCAATTTTCATCTTAATTGCCTCTGTCCTTTCTGCTTCTTCCTAACCGCGGATCTCGCGGTTTCGCTTCTCCGGCTTCCAGTTGCACTGGCTCTGCGCTTCACAGACAAAACAATTCCGTGAAGCTTTGTCCGCTCTGTAAAGAAGCGCT
>NZ_CALHFB010000038.1:0-11373 GCF_938029165.1 uncultured Anaerofustis sp. | reverse complement strand
ATCCTTGCCAAACAGAAGTATGCAGTGTATAATATTTACATACTCCGTTTGGGGTTGGCAGTCCATGTTACTTTCATCGGTTCTGGACTGCCTTTTATTTTTTTAATTCTTCGTAGACCTTCTTTATTCCCATTCTTATGATTTCGGATTTTGTCTTTCCTGTAATGTCACTGCAGTATTTCAGCCTTGAAACATCATTTTCCGAAAGCCTTATACGTGTATTCAATGTCTTGGGATCGTCGGTCGGTCTTCCTCTTTTAGATACCAAACAAAATCACCACCTTTTATGTATCCATATAAGTATTGTATATGTTGATACATAATAAGTCAATATATATATTTTTTATTTTTCATAGAAATAAAACAATTTAAAATAAAATTCAAAATATAACCTTATTGAATACTTATATAATTTGATAGAAAAAATATATATGCTATGTAAAATTTATTGATATATTTAGGGATAAAAAAAGAAAAATCTCTCTATGGTTAGCAAAAAAATCCAACAAAATATATAGTTGAATTATTATTTGAGTAATATTAATTTATTTTCTTTTTTATCATTTTTATTAGATTACATCTATAAAAGTAAGAGTTAAATTTTTTATGTATGCGGTGTTATTGTAATTTGTGCTAATGCTCGATGTGATAGAAGCTTATTACCATGAAGAAAAGTTAAAGGATAAATTTGCGGTTGTATTTCTCGGAGGATTGGCTTTGGGATTAATATGTTTTTATCATGAATATTTAAACTATTTAAAAGGAAGAACATCTTGTTCTTCCTTTTTTAGGTTAGATTTATTTTATTGTATGACATAAAAAATCATAAACCTTATTTAAATTTTTATATCATACTTAATATTGAGCCTTAACGTACATTTTCGATTCTTGACTCAACAGTTAATAGGGGAAGGTAAATCTATTTGCTAAATATATATTTTGCAATAAGATCGTTAAATTAATCGCTTTTAACTAGGGTAGGGATAGCTTTTCATTCATAAAATGCGGGCAGCATTTTATTGAATATCTAAAAGCGTTTTAGGCTTCGCACCGTTTGGGCGAAGGCACTTTACATCCAAGTTTTTTTGATTTGAAAAACTTGACGGGTTATATGGTGGAACCCTAAACTCTTTGTTATTTACAACAGTTTTCTTTTAATTTAAAAGATTTACAGTCAGTACAAGCACATTGTGTTGGATGAGCTTCATGAGTACCTACTTTAATTGATTCTAGTGAACAATAGTTACAATCCTGACAATTGTATTCACAGCTTTTAACGTCACATTGAATAGCAGTATTTTTCATTTCATATCCTCCTGAATTTGTAATTAAGTAACTTAACGTTACATAATTAGTATGTGAAAAATGAAAAATATTATTAAACTATTTTGCAAGTTCGTCTAAACTTTTAAAGGTATATCCTTCCTCTTTGATTTTTGACAGTAAATCTCCCAGTACTTCTCCGTTGGTTTTTGAGGTGGAATGAAGAAGAAGAATGCAGCCGTTATGCAGTTTAGGAAGCACTTTATCAAATACTTCGCTGTAACTTTTTTGCTGATTGTTGTTCCAGTCGTTATATGCAAGTGACCAGAATATGGTTTTATATCCCATACTTTTTGCCATGGCTAAAGAATGTTCATTGAACGTTCCTTCCGGCGGTCTCAAATATTTTTTTATTTCCTGTCCTGTCGTCTTTTTATATAGATCCGCTAAGTCATTGACTTGCTTTTTAAATTCTTCATCGCTTACATATCTTAAGTCTTTATGTGAATATGTATGATTTGCTACGATATGTCCTTCTTTTAACATCCTTTTAACGAGTTCGGGATTTTTTTCAAGGTAGTTTCCGACCAAAAAGAATGTCGCCGGTACTTTTTGTTCTTTTAATGTATCCAATATTTTTTCTGTATAGCCGTTTTCGTATCCTGCATCAAAAGTAAGATAAATATTTTTTTCATTTTCGTTTCCCACATAAAAGGCATCATATTTTGATAATGTTTCTTTATCCGCATTTCCCACCGGCTGTTTGCCGTCGCCGTAGTTTCCCAGTCCCCATTCGGTCTTATCTATTCCCGCGCTTATCTTGTGAATAAATCCAAAACATATGACTGCGATTACTATCATCGCAATAATTCCAAATAATATAGATATAATTTTTTTTCTGTTAAGATCAATCATTGTTTATCCCTCCTAATAAAGTATATAGACAAAGTACATGTTTATGATTAATTTTTAACTTTATAATTTTAATTGATTTTGCTTTTTACTATGAATGATACTTTATATGAGAGTTTTTATTATCTATGTAATTGAAGATTTATTATGGTAACAGTGATAATTTAAAATTTTACTTTTTAATTATGGTTATTCGATATCATATATTATAGATGTATTAATGATATTATAGTTATGAAATCAGTTTGTTAGAATTATTGTTTTTAAATTTAAAAATCGTTTTTCGTTTTAGTATCCGGGCGCGGAATCTCGCGAAGCGAGGCGTAGTGCCCGGAAATTTTTTATTAAATTTTAATTCTTATTATATATTTAGTATTCCGCAAAATTCAATAAAAATGAAAAAAGACACCAAATAGGTATCTTTTTTCGAAACAAAACAATATCAATTTCAAAGGATAAAAATATAACAATAAACTTTTTTATTTATTTTTATATTTTACAAGATTTATTATAAAACCCTTAAATTAAAATAAAATGATAATAAAATTAATATTACATAAATTTTCATATAATTTTTATTAAGATTTTGTGAATATCATGTTTTCGGGGCACTACGCCTCGCTTCGCGAGATTTCGCGCCCCGTAACCAACTCAATCGTATCTTGTCTTTTATTCCCTTAAAACTAAAAAAATCCATCTCGCGACGGATTTCTTTATTAGTGTTCCAATTCTCTGTTCTAAAATACGTAATCTTTTAAAAATATATAATTTCTTTACTATTTCATTATATCACAAAAAAACACGAATTCATCACATTTAATTCAAACTTAAGAATTTTTTAATAATTAAGGAATAGTAAAAAATATCAGCCTTATAATATATGTGATGATATACAAAATAAGAATAATGATCAGTAAGGTACTCCTTGTTTTTTTACTCAGTCCCATGAATGATTTTAAATTATAATGTGCAACAAGCAGTAAAAAGGGAAGAGCAAGTAAAAACAGAGGATGATAATAAAATGCAAGCATTAAATCTCCTTTTAAAAAAGACATTAGCGCTCTTGTCGTCCCGCATGTAACGCAAGGAAAATCAAATATGTATTTTATTGGACATCCTATACCTGAAATATATATGAATATTACGTAAATCGTTAAAACCGATATTATTGGTATATGCTTTTTTATTATATCTTTCTTCATTTTGAAAATTAAAAGCCGGACATTCCGGCTCAACTTACTATAATTCTATACTGTTGTTTTGACTATCATTTTTCGGTGCTATGTACTGATAATTTCGAATAAGCGCCAGAAGACTGTTTAGGTTTTCTTCTCTTGTTGCATTTCTTATCAGGAACCAGTCTATAATAGCCCAGATACCGCATCCGCCCAGAGTGATGAGTTTAAGCACTCCGAGTGCCGTTTGTCCTATAAAAAATCTATCTATCCCCAGTGTACCGAGTCCTGCGGAAACCAATATCATTATATCCGGATCCCTTAAATCAAGCGACATAAGACCGTCCAGTGCTTCTTCGGGAAGTGCTTCCAGTCTGCTTCTTAATGTCACGAGCTGAGCGTTTGGGAAGTATTTGCCGTTAATAAGTATAAACATATCGACAGTTTCTTTTTTCATATTTTTTCCCTCCTTTTATTCTATTGAAGTATATTATAAATTAAAAAAACAATCAATGATTTTATATAATAGTTCATATAACCTTTTAATTCCTTTTATAAATAAATGATTAAAAAGTGTAAAATCCGTTTGCTCTTATAATTTAAACCGTTTTAACTATTTAAAATTATATTTTTTAAATTTAAAATATATATAATGCAATTGCAAATTTAAAATAATAATTCGAAAATGTTATAGATAAAACTTACTATATATTCTAACATATAAATACTATTTTTAATGTATCAAGGCATATCCATATTAAAAATTGTTTTATTTTTAAATAAATAATCGGTCAGGTATTTTTCTAATGGAACTATTCTTTATTGTAAGTATTTGAAACTCGTTTAAGAATATAACCTGCTATTTACCTAAAAAAGTTATTAACTAATTAAAAAAAATTGTGTTATATAATAATTAACCCAAGTATCAATAGTCCTATTATTGTAAGGATTTCTCCGAAGGACATTTGAATAAGAGTTTTTGAAAATACTTCTCTGTCTGCGATTTTGTTTACGCTGTTTCCGACAAATGTTCCTTTTATTATCATTGCCGCAAAATTCAATACCGCTATGACGGAACAAGTCCTGATGAGGTTGGTGCTTAAAATGAGTTCGAAGCTCCTTGTATAGATTATAAGACATTCCAATACTGCAAATATGATATTTGTCATACAGACTGCGTATAAAACGAATATTTTATTCTTTTCTTCCGACTCTTTATTTATATTTTCTTCGTAGGTTATAAAATCTTTTTCTTTCTTTTTATTTAAGTTTATGTACAAAACAGTATATAATGCACCTATGATACTGAATGATAAAATAATTATATATGGTAAATATCTCATGTCGTTCTCCTTTGATATAAAATATATCATAATCAGACGAACCTAACAAGTCTTAATTATGGTTATGATTAATTTTAAACAGGTTGAATAAAATAATATTTTTTTGATAAAAATATATATAAAACGGAGGTATAAAATGGCTAAATACGAATGTACATTATGCGGATATATCTATGATGAAGAACTCGGAGATCCCGATAACAATATCCCGCCGAATACAAAGTGGGAAGATGTCCCGGATACTTATGTCTGCCCTGTGTGTTTTGTTAAAAAAGACGCATTTGAAAAACTTGAAGACTAATGTCTTAAAATTGACAATAGGCTTGTATAGTGCTATAATCTATAAGTTAATGAAGATTATGGTGCTATTTTTTTGCACTTTTTATTAAATGCTCATATTATATTAAAGGAAATAAATAAATGAAAAAAGAGAATATCAGAAATATTGCTATTATTGCCCATGTAGACCATGGTAAGACGACGATCATAGATGCGATGCTCAAACAAAGCGGGACATTCAGAGATAACGAAGATGTAGACGAGAGAGTAATGGACTCCAACGATTTGGAAAGAGAAAGAGGGATAACTATCCTTGCAAAAAATACATCGGTATACTACGACGATATCAAAATAAATATCGTAGATACACCGGGACATGCGGACTTCGGCGGGGAAGTGGAAAGAAGTTTATCCCTTGTAAACGGAGTAATACTTCTTGCGGACGCTTTCGAAGGATGTATGCCTCAGACCAGATTTGTTTTAAAGAAAGCTCTGGAGCAAAACCTGCCTGTTATTATCGTTATAAATAAAGTAGACAGAGAAAATTCAACTCCCGAAAAAATCGCCGATGACGTTTTGGAACTTTTTATAGACCTCGAAGCAGATGAAAGCTATCTTGATTCAAAGATACTTTTTGCTTCCGCAAAGCAGGGCTGGGCAAGCGAAACACCTCAGAAACAAGGTGAAGGGCTCGGAGTACTTTTCAAGGCTATCAAGGATAATATACCTTGTCCTACGGGAGATGAAGAAGGCGATTTTCAGTTCCTTGTATCAAATATCGAATACGACGAATACACCGGAAGACTTGCTATCGGTAAGATAGAAAGAGGAAGTGTATCAACAAACGAAAGCGTAACTATAGCAAGAAAAGAAGGGGAAATATCAAAAGGTAAGATTTCTCAGCTTTATACTTACGAAGGGCTTAGTAAAGTCCCATGCAAGAGTGCGAGTGCGGGAGAAATCATTTGTATCGCAGGTATTGCAGATATAAATATAGGCGAGACAATCGGTTCGTCAGAAGGCGTTGAAGCAATGCCTTTCGTTGAAATCGACAAGCCCGTGCTTTCCATGAACTTTTCCGTAAATACTTCTCCTTTGGCGGGAATGGACGGAAAATATGTAACAAGCAGACATCTCAGAAACAGACTGTTCAGAGAACTTCTTTCAAATATTTCTCTTGAAGTAAAACCTACAGACAGTGCGGATACTTTCAAAGTATCGGGAAGAGGGGAACTTCATTTATCTATCCTTATAGAAAATATGCGTAGAGAAGGATACGAATTCATGGTTTCAAAACCTACGGTAATTACAAAAGTTATCGACGGAGTAAAATGTGAACCTTTTGAAAGACTTGTTATCGACGTACACGACGACCATACCGGAACCGTAATCGAAAGCTGTGCAAACAGAAAAGGGGAGCTTCTTAATATGAACAAGTCCAGCGACAGCTATACAAGACTTGAATTTATGATACCTTCCCGCGGACTTATCGGATACAGAAGTGAACTTATGACCGCGACAAAAGGAACTGCGGTAATAAACTCAAACTTTGAAAAATATATGCCATATAAAGGTGACTTCGAAGGAAGGAGCAGAGGTTCTCTTATCGCAAGCGAACCGGGAGAAAGCATTACTTACGGACTTTACAACGCACAGGAAAGAGGTTCATTGTTTATTGGACCAAACACTACGGTTTACGAAGGAATGGTAGTCGGGGAAAACTCAAGGCCCGACGATATGACGGTAAACGTATGTAAGCGTAAGCAGGTAACTAACATGCGTGCTTCGGGAAGTGATGAAACCTTAAGACTTACTCCTCACAGACAGCTTAGTTTGGAACAGTATCTTGAATTTATAAATGACGACGAACTGTTGGAAGTAACTCCAAATCATTTAAGAGTAAGAAAAGAATACTTGAATAAGCAGGACAGGATAAAAGCGGAAAATCGTAAGAAGCAGCAACAAAAATAAAATATAAGGGGCTCTGCCCCTAAAACCCCGAAAAGTTTTTTCCAAATCGAAAAAACTTTTAGAAAAACGCTTCCGCTCAAGCCGCGGAGGCTTAAATAGACTGAATTTCCTAAAATTTTCTGCCCGAAAATTTTGGAACAGTCTATACCCCCAACCCCGTAGTAGAAGTTTTACTTTTATTATGGGGTTTAGTTAATTGAATTAGTTAATCCTGTTTTTAATACCACTATATATTTTATTAAATGTGTATAATAAAATATAATTGAATAAATTTTTCAGGTAAATAGCGGGTGATATTCTTCAAATAAGTTAAAGATCTCTTTTGGCGAAGCCTCGGCACCACGCAGTGGAAGAATTTTTCTCAAAGTTTTTTTTCTTTGGAAAAAACTTTGCAGGGTATAAGGGACGGAGTCCCTTGAATGTTTGTTTCTTTGAAAAGAAAGGAAAAAATAATGAACAACATAATCATAGGCAATATAATATCATTTATAGCGGCTCTTTTTATGATGTTAAGCTGCATAGTAAACGACAGAAACAGAGTATTCATGCTTCAGTTTTTTAATTCTTTTCTTCTTGCCGTTGCTTCCTGGTTCTTTGCCTCTTATGCGGGTATAGCGGCACTTCTTATTTCATCTGTCAGGAATTATATCGTTTCGAAAGATAAATTTACAAAGAATGTTATGATAATTTTTCTTGTTATGTCCGTAATACTAGGTGCAGCAGTGAACAACAGAGGCTTTATCGGACTTATACCTATTATCGCAACAGTACAGTATACTCTCTGCAGTTATTATGTTAAAGGTGTGAAGGAGACCCGATACAGCATTTGGGCTAATCTTTTTATGTGGATAATTTATTCATTTTCTATCCTTGATTTTTCGACGGCACTGTCCGATTTAACTACACTTATTATAAATACCTTATCGATAATAAAACATAGAGGCAGAAAAGAAGCCTCGGAAAATGTATCTTTTGATGAATTTGATTATACAACAGAAGAAATATAAAAATTAAAAAGATTTTAAAGCATGGCTTGGCTGTGCTTTTTTATTATTTTCAGTTAATATATAAAGATATTATGTTATATGTTTAGTTAAATTATAAAATAAATCATTCGCTGTTTATCTAAAAAAGTTATTACCTTGTTTATAAGATAAATCTTTTTATGTAAAATGGAGATGAAGCAAATATTTTACAAAATGCGGGGAGCATTTTTCTGTTTACTATTTCAAAGAAATAAACATATTTTATTTGTAAAATATGTTGGGTATTTATACTGATAGCGTGCACAAGAGAATTTGTATCAGCAAAATTTACGAATTTAACTTAAAAAAAACTTTGCAAGTGGGTCAAGGGGCAGCGCCCCTTTTATTTTTATTATTTAATAAATATTGCACATAAGATACCTATAATTACAAGCACGACCAAAATCACTGCGATAAATTTTATATATAACATTATATATCCCGCTATTTTTTCCGTATTGGATACTTTATTTTCAATGACATTCCTTATGTCGTTGTCGGTAAGTTCATCAAGACTTATTTTATATAGTTTTGCTATTGATATGGATTGTTCTATGCTTGGTGATGTTTGTCCCGTTTCCCAGTTTGAAATGGTCTGTCTGGTCACGTTTAGTCTTTCAGCTGCCTCTTCCTGAGAGTATCCCTCTTTCTTTCTTATTGATGTCAATTTTTCATTTAAGTTCATTAGCTATTCTCCTTTTTTTATTCTATGATAGCTATAGTGATATTTTAAGTCTATCAAATATCTTTTGCAGTATGTAAAAAGGCTTTTACATGAGTAATAATAAGTTTTATTTCTTAAAATAATAGTGAATGATGTTTATATATACTCTAAAAGTCATTTGATGATTTTGATTGATTATATCATAAAAAGTATTTTTATATATTACTGCATTTTATAATACTTTATCGTTCTTATAGTACAGCTTCTTCACATATAACATTGATATATGATTTTTTTATAAAGGTTTATAATAATTTAAATATTTTTAATATGATTTTGGTAACAACAAATATAATAACTTATGTATACATTAAAGCATTAAATTTGTTAAATTATATATCATAAAGAATATCAATATTTAAAATTATTTATAAAAACTTGACTTAATAAAAGTCTAGAGTATATTTCATCTAATTAAAGGATGTAAAAGACAAGTTTCGATTTATCGTTTTTTCACTATACGTCTTTGATTATTTCATTAAATATTATAGGATATAAAAAAATAACAGATAAACTAAAACATTATAAATAAAAAATACAAAAAAGTTATTTTAATAAACCTTTTTCCTACATCAAAGGGATTAGGGGTGGAAATCCTTAATGGTTTGATAATAAACAACTATTATGTTAATATAGTAGCAAGTATTTTAAGAAGCGGTGATTAAATGAAAGATAATGATAAAAAAGGGCTTGAAACATTCGATGATTTTCTTATGCCTTATTTGACGGACGACGAGAAGATATTAAATAAAGAAAGCGATCTTGCAAAAGATGCTCTGCTTTTCGGAGGAAAAGACTTCAGTGAAGACCTAAATAAAGAAGTAGATGAAAATATTGATGAGAATGAAACTCACAATATAAATAATACTTATGAGGAAAACGATGTTCACTCTCTAAACGATAACGATAATTCTTTAGTTAAAGAAAATAATAATGTATTCGATTATGAGCGAAACGAAGGTAATCATTATGAATCGGACAGTGAAGAAAATGATAGTGATGATAAACATATTAATCAAAATGATTTAAAAATGACAAAACAAAATAACAAACAAAATAAAAGTACAAACGTGGGCGGGGGCAAGTACGATATTCTTCCAAACATGGTAATGTTATTTATTATTGCAGTCATAGTAGGTATGGTGTTTTTGAAGGGGTGGGATGTATTCCACGGCTTTGAAAGTCTTCTTTTCTTTATCGTGTGGGCGAGCATACTTGCTTATGTTTCAATAATCATTCACGAGGGCGGACATTTTCTCTTCGGACTTTTAAGCGGGTATGAATTTGCTTCATTCAGGATAGGCAATATGATGTTCGTAAAGAATAATGATAAGATAACATATAAGAGATACCATATCCCCGGGACAGGCGGGCAGTGTCTGATGATACCTCCCGATGTAAAAAATGATAAATATGATTTCCCTAATTTCTTATATTCTTTGGGCGGAGTTATACTTAACTTCATTTTCGGCGGGATATGCCTTATATTATATATTATGCTCCCTTATGTAATATTCCTATCGGAAGGACTTATCATGGGCGTTGCACTTAGCTTATACTTCGGTCTGTTGAATGGGATACCAAGAAAAATAGGCGGTATAGCTAACGACGGAGCCAATGCTTTATATTTGGATGAGGACATCAATTCAAAGAAAGCATTTTATTCTCAGCTTAAAATCAACGGTCTGCTTACAAAAGGTGTCAGACTTAAAGATATGGACGAAAAGCTTTTTGATGTAGATGAAAAAGCGGATTATCTGAACCCTCTCGTAAGTGCTATGGTGACTTTAAAGTGCAATTATCTTGTGGACAAGAAAGAATTCGACAAAGCAAGGGAACTGATTTTATATTCCCTTGATAACCTGACCGATATGTTAAGCGTTCATAAAAGTGAGCTTAGGTGTGAGCTTTTGTTTTTGGAACTTATCGGAGAATGTGATGAGTATGAAATAGACCGGCTCATGAATGATGACCTTAAAAGATATATAGAAACGACCAAGAATTATTACGTGTCGAGAAGAAGACAGCTTTATGCTTATGAACTCCTTTATAATGAGGATGAATATAAAGCAAAGGAACAGCTTGACGCATTCAAGAGGATATCTTCCTCTTACCCTTACGAAACGGAAATAGAAGGGGAGATAGAACTTCTTCATGTGGCTCATGACAGAGCGGTGGAGAGAGGTATCGTCGAAGAGGATAAATAGAGGTGTATTATCTTGAAGTTTGAACTTATAAGAAGTTTTATCTATATATTTAAAAATAATAGAAATAAATATTAAAATATAAAAAAGCCCTCGGAAATTTCCTAAGGGCTTTTTTGTTGTTTAGAATAATATTTGATTATTTAAAAACTAAAAAATGAGTGGTTTTATTTCTCTTTAAATAAAAGCTTAAAAGAAAGTATAGTTTATTTAAAAGTGATAACTCTTTTAGGTGATTATCGGGTGAACCACTTTATTAAGTTAATATTTTATTCATTGAAATCTAAGTGTATGAAGTACACAAAATAACAAACTTTCTGATTTATTATGCATCGAATTTATGTTAGCTGTATTTGAAGGTTTCTTCTTAAGTATTACCTGCAATTTCTCCAAATTACAATTATTATAAATATTTACATTATAAGTTTTATCTTAAATTAAAGTTAATAAATCTTTTAGGTAATATGTGGGTGAATG
>NZ_CALHFB010000037.1:0-2461 GCF_938029165.1 uncultured Anaerofustis sp. | reverse complement strand
ACTATTAAAAGACTTCGAAGAAGGCTTACTAAAATTTACTTAAGTAAATTTTAGACGTGTGAAACACAATTAATAACACGAGCGAATTTGCGTTAGCAATATTTGCGAGTCGGACAAGCAAAATAGAACGGGGTATTAGGGGCAGTGCCCCTTATTAATTCATTAATTAATATAATTATATCTATCCTTCTGCTTAACGATGCAGGTAATGGATATCACAAGCGCCAATATTTCCGCTATAGGTATAGCAAGCCATAGTCCGTCCACACCTATTATAAGCGGTAGAAGTATTATAGCCCCGGCAATGAAAACAAAGGTCCTCATAAAAGATATGAGTGCGGATATTTTTCCGTTTGACAGTGCAGTAAACATAGACGAAGCAAAGATATTAAAACCGGAGAACAAGAACGTTACCGAGAATAATAAATATGCTCTTATTGCAAGTGGATATGTTTCACTGTTTTTTGGAATGAATATCGAAACCACATCCTGTGCAAATACAAGGGACAGCACGAATATAGTAACGGTAGATACCATTATTATTTTCATACTGTTTTTAAATACCCTTTGAAGCTGGCGTTTATTCTCACTTCCGAAGTTATAGCTTATAATAGGAGCGACACCGCTTGAGAAACCCATATACATAGAATTGAATAAAAACTGTGCATATAATAATAGGGAAATCGCAGCAACGCCCTGCTCACCTAACATCCTCATAAGGGTGACGTTAAACATCCAGTTTGTAATACACATTGAAACATGCCCCACCATTTCTGAAGCCCCGTTTGTCATACACTCGGTAAGTACCTTTACATTCTTATCGATCTTACCGAAATGAAGACCTTTTTTATTAAATATAAAAAATATAAGTCCCGCCGTGGACGGTATCATATATCCGATAGTAGTGCCAAGAGCAGCTCCGGAAATACCCATATTCATCGGCACCATAAATATATAATCCAAAAATATGTTGGTTATCCCCGCAATTATCGTAAAAGTAAGACCAAGGGCAGGTTTACCCGCAGTTACAAATAAACTGCTGAATACGAGCTGGAACATAAGTAAAGGGATAAAGGTTAGACATATTTTCAAATAGTCATAGCAATATCCGAAAAGTACATCGCTGGCTCCTAAGAAATATATTATCTTATCCAAGAATAAAAGAGAAACCACCGACATCACCGCACTTATAATAAAAACGGTCATGACTATCAAAGACAGATCCCCGTTGGCTTCGTCGTCTTTTTTCTCCCCAATCTTCCTTCCTATTATTGCACTTCCTCCCGTACCAAACATAATTGCTGCCCCAAAGAACAAGTTCATGAGAGGCTCAATTATATTTATTGCGCTAAGTCCGTTTATTCCCACAATCCTCGATACGAATACTCCGTCCACGATAGTATAAAGAGCCATAAATAGCATCATAATAATCGTAGGCAGGCTGAATTTTATAAGGGAACTCAAGTTAAATTCTTTTGAAATACTGTTATTCATAATTTCCTCCTCTCATTTATTTAACTGACGTTACTGATTATAAACCTTAAAGTTACTTGAATGTCAATAGATTTTTATATATAATCTTAATAAAGGAGATAATAATGGAAGATAAATTTAATATAGGAACTATTTCAAAGACTTTAGGTATACCGAAGTCCACAATAAGATACTGGGAAAGCGAAGGACTTATAAATCTGGACAGAAATAACAACAACGAATATAGGGAATTTTCGGTCTCTTCGATATTTGAAATTTTGGATATCTTATTCTACAGAAAACTGAATATCCCGATAAAAGAATTAAAGGAAATCAACTTTAAAAGCACGGAAGATATAGAACAGATACTCATAAATAATAAAAAAATAATAAATGAACAAATTAAAAATTTAAAAAAAACTAAAAATTTAATTGATGAAAGATTGGAACAAACAAAGACTTTTTATTATCTAAAGGAAAATCCATATGAAATTGTAGATGAAATAAAGAATATAGGAACGATAATCGAATTTGAAATGTCCAACAGAGAAATATTAAATAAGTACTCTTCGGCTCCTGGACATTTTGTTTACTTTATAGACAGAAAAAAGGATATATATAAATATGGTTTCATCACGGATAAGGTAACAGAAAAAGACAATATCCTTTGGAAAAACGAAAAAGGAAAATATAAATATGCAAGGTTCATATTAAAGCAGGATTACTACAGCCTAAAAACAGATGTATTCAAACACGTGAAAGAACTAAGAAAAAGAGGATACCAAACGGATAAACTCATTGCAAGATATATGCTGACCGATTATGATAACGGGAAATTTGATTACTATGAGGCTTTTATTGAAATCAGGGATATATAAGGGCTATCCGCCCTTAAAACCCGACCATTCTTTGCTTGTCCAAAGAATGGAAGAAAGGACCCCGCTGGGCGCGGTGCCTTAGCCTTCGGCAAAAGAGATCTTTAACTTAC
>NZ_CALHFB010000036.1:0-1989 GCF_938029165.1 uncultured Anaerofustis sp. | reverse complement strand
GACGAGCAAATTTTTGGTGGGGTGCGGGGCGAAACCCCGCAGAGTTTCCTAAGGGGCAGAGCCCCTTATAATGGGGTTTTAAGGGCAGACAGCCCTTAATTACTGGTATCAAACCAAACCGGTGTATCTATATTGTTAGAGTCCATTTTGGGGTTGGGTCCGATATGGATAAGTTCATCGGAGGAATTGATGTGGCTTACGGCGTGTTTTGAATAGAAGTTTATCCTGGAAAAGTATTTGAAGGTTACTTCACAGCCTATGAATAATCCGCTGACGCCGACTTTCTTTGAAAATCCGTCGGAGTTTTCGTCTTTTATTTCTCTAAGTCCTCCCGAAGCCTCCGTCCTGAACAATGCGTCGTTTACTACCGCTTCAATGGCGTTTGAACCTATCTTATATCCGCTCTTTCCCTGAAGAGTAAATATATAATATCCGTCTGTATCGATGATAGAAGTATGGACTTCTCCTTCTTTATCTTTATATGTAAATCCGCCGTCGCTTATATCCTCCACTTCAAATACTTCATAGCTCATCGTGTTGTTTGAAGTCCCGAAGTAAGAGAGTATCTCGTCTTTTGTATATACGTTGAGTATGGAAGGAGATACTCCGTGAGGATTGCTCTTATCCCTTAAATGAGTTATCAAGTCTTTCAGACTCTTTTCCACTTCACTATCCAGCGTATCCTCTCCTATGATTTCATATATTTTATTTGTAAGTTTGTTTAGACTTTCCGTCAAGGTCTCTTTATCACTCGTGTTTACTTTATTTGCTGACAGGCTTTTTATATTCTCGTCATCTAAATTTGAAAGTACTTCGATGATATTGTCTATATCCGCAATGAGTGCGTCGGGTCCGGCTATCCCCGTAGATGCATCACCTACACTCGCCATAAAATTTCTGTTTTTTATTTTCATTTTTTACCTCCTAATAGTACCCGCCGTCGGTACTGAATATCCTTTGATTATAAAGTTCGTATAAAAGTTTGGTGCTGTCGTCGTCCGCTCCGTAGAACCTCAGCCTTTCTCTGTATGCGCAGTAAGCGGAAAGTGCGTCCTGATAACATTCTTTCATCTTCGGCTCGTCATCTTCAGACTTTACTTTCTCCGGAAGCAGTACGTAAAATAGAGTATATCTTCCCATAAGGTCGAACATCACTTCATTTCCCACTTTTATATACATCTTCGTTCTCTTGTTTTGTTCGTTTATTATGTATTTCAGTTTGAGCAGATCTCTGTTTATCTCGTCTTTTGCCTTTATGGGATACCATTTGGTGTTGAAAGCGAAAAGCTCTCTTTTTTTTACTTCTCCCGCATTTATATCCTTTGATATTATGTCCCTTATCCCTTCGTTGATATAGTTTATGCACATCGACTTGTCTATCGACTTATTGCACATAAGCTGTGCATTTATCCTTATTTCTTTTACGTTCATAAATTCCTCCTGCTTTTGTATTATCATAAATTTTCTTTTTTTACTGCTGTCTATTTTTATATCCTTTTTTTACAATGCCTATAAATTTTTTACCTACGGATAAATCTCTTACTAAAGAGTGATATTTTTCTTTAAACTCATCTGCTTAAGAGCTCTAAACTTTACACTTCAATGTAGGAATTCCAACTTGCCCTACGCTTCCGAGGGGTTCTGCCGCTTAAACCCCGATACTTTTTGACTTACTAAAAACTCCAAAAGAAATTTTGATATTTTAACTAATATGGAAATTCACAAATTTAACTGCAAAATTTGCAGCACGGCAAACTAAGAAATCGTATTTGTTATCAGTCTTTCAACTGAGCGTATTTTTTTAATAAAATATGTCTATATTCTTGAAATAGTAAACAATCAAAATTTTGCCCTCTTTTTGTGAAACAGTTACTATCCCTCACTTTTAGTTTGAAAAGTTTTATCTTTTATTAAAGCTAATAACTCTTTTAGGTAATATGTGGGTGAATGACTTCGGTAGGTTTAATATCCCTCCCACGAAGGCTTAGG